>JAAYAJ010000052.1 GCA_012719455.1 Acidobacteriota bacterium
ACCGAATGGGGGATGAGCCCGGCCCTGGGGCCGCTGACCTTCGGAAAGAAGGAAGAGCAGATCTTCCTCGGCCGCGAAATCTCCCAGCACCGCGACTACAGCGAAGACACCGCCATCCGGATCGACAGGGAGGTGAAACGGATCGTGGAGGAGGGTTACAGCCGCGCCGCCAGGATCCTCGAGGAGAACCGGGACGCCCTCGTGCGCCTGGCCGAGGGGTTGCTGGAATACGAGACCCTGGACAGCACGGAGATCGAGGCTCTCATCAAGGGGCAGCCTATCAAGCCGCGGTCGTCCGTGCCCTCCGACCCCGAGGGAACCCCGGTCCGGGACAAGGAGCCCGAGAGCGTCCCGCACCCGCAACTGATCAACCCGGAAGGCAAGCCGGCGCTGGCCTGACCGGACCGGCCACGACTCGGAAAGGACCGCATTTCATGCCCGAGCCCTGCTCCCGAAGGACCGTCACCCTCGAGCTGGGAAAACGGACCCCGGCCATGGGCATCCTCGATGTCTTGCACGCGGACGATGTCACCGACGCCGGCGCGCGGACCGGGAAGCGGGCGCCCGAACCAAGCCGAGACGGACCTCTCTCCAGAACGTTTTTCGGGAGTAACGCAGTTTCATGGAATCCATAGCGGGTTTTTTCCAGCCCACGACGGTTTCGCTGCGCGATCTTGTGGATGTCGCGCTGGTGGCCTACATCATCTACCGCTTCCTCCTGCTCATGAAGGGGACCCGGGGCGTGCAGATGACCTTCGGCATCGTCGTCCTCCTCATCTTTTACTGGATCATCCGCTTCTACAACCTTACGGCGGTGGAATGGCTGCTGTCGAACGTCCTCACCTACATCGTCTTCGCCATCATCGTGCTCTACCAGAGCGAGATCCGGCGGGCGCTGGCCGGCATCGGGAACACCTCCATCTGGGGGCGCAACCGGGAACGGAAAGACCTCGGGCTCGACGAAATCGTCCAGGCCTCGACGCACCTGTCTTCCCGGAGGATCGGGGCCCTGATCATCATCGAGCGCGAAATCGGCCTCAGGAACTACGTCGAGAGCGGCATCGCCCTGGACGCCGTCATCACCTACGACCTGCTGGTCACCATCTTCAATCCCAATACCCCGCTGCACGACGGCGCCGTCATCGTGCAAGGGAACCGGATCCTGGCGGCCGGTTGCTTTCTCCCGCTCACCCTGGACCCGCACCTCAGCAACGAGCTGGGGACCAGGCACCGGGCGGCCATCGGGATCACCGAGGAGACCGACGCCGTCGCCGTGGTCGTGTCCGAGGAGACGGGGACGATCGCGCTCGCCGTCGGGGGGAACATCACCCGTAATTACGACGGCCCGGGGCTGCGCGCCGCTCTCGCCGACGCCGTCGAGGGAACGGGAAACCGGGCCGTCGATCCGGGCCTGAAGCCGCGCCGGGAAGCGTTATGAAAAAGACCTTGCGGGAATACGCGCTGGAAAACTGGACCCTGAAGGCCACCGCCACGTTCCTGGCCCTGATCCTATGGCTCTTCGTGCGGGGGGAACCCGGACCGGAGCGGGTGCTCTCGGTTCCCCTGGAGCTGCGCGTCCCCCACATGATGGAAATCGTCAACGAACGCCCGACCACGGTGGAGGTGACGATGCGCGGGGCCCCCTTCTCCAACATGTGGTTCGGCAAGTTCCTCCCCTCCTGCGTCATCGATCTCGAGGGGGTCGGCGAGGGGGAACACACTGTCGCCCTGACCCCGGAGCACGTGAAGGTGTCCAAGGGTTCCGGCATCCGGGTGTTGCAGGTCAGCCCCGCCCGGATCTCCATCATCCTGGAAAAGACCATCTCCCGGGAAGTGCCCATCGTGGTGCCGATGCTCGAATCCCCTCCTGAGGGCTTCGAAGTCTACAGCAAGACCCTGACCCCTCCCACGGTCCTGATCTCGGGGCCCCGTTCCCGGGTGGACGCCCTGAACGACATCCCCACCGACCCGATCTCGATCGGGGGGCAGAAGCAGCCGGTCCGCTATTTCGCCAACCTGAACATCACCGACCAGCTGGTCCGCACCACTGCAAGAAAGCCGGTCCAGGTCGACATCCTGATCGGACCGCGCCGCAGGACCCACACCATCCCCCGGGTCCCGGTAGCGCTGGACAACGCGGCCTTCACCACGACCCCGGGGCATATCGCGATCCAGATCTTCGCCCCCCCCGACGTCATCGGTAGGACGGGGGCTGCGAACTTCCGGGTCTCCGTCCGGACCGGCGCCATTGACCCGTCCCAGCTCCCGGGGAGGGTGAGACCCTCCGTGCAGGTCCTGGACGATTTCGGCGGGGCGCTCACCGTCAAGGGGACCGACCCTCAGGAAATCACGCTGAAGCGCAGGAGGTAGCGACGGCCCGCGCGCCCGCCTTGTAGCGAGCCGGGGCATCTGCTATTCTCCAGTCGGCCATGACCTCTCCCAAGATCCGGACAATCGAAGAAATGGTGCCGCTGCGGGCGGAAATGCGGGATTCGGGCCGGAAGCTGGTCTTCATCAACGGCTGCTTCGACATCCTGCACGTCGGCCACGTGCGCACGCTCGAGCGGGCGCGCTCCCTCGGGGACGCGCTGGTCGTGGCGATCTACAGCGACCGTTCGATCCGGGAGATCAAGGGCCCGGCGCGGCCCCTAGTGCCGGAAGCGGAGCGGGCCGAAATCCTGGCGGCACTGGCCCCCGTGGATTTCGTGGTCGTTTTCGACGAGGCCACCCCGGGAACCGTCATCGCCGCCCTGGTCCCCGACGTGCTGGTCACGGACGCGGGCAGGGCCCCCGACTCGATCGTCGGGCGGGAAACGGTCGAACGCGCCGGGGGGCGCGTCTGCCGCATCCCGCCGCTCGAGGGGGGGTCGACCACGGACATCATTCAAAGGGTTCTCGAGCGTTTCGGATAGGCGGGCGGTGATTTCTCTGAAACGAACACTGGAAGCGGCACTGCAAGGCGGGGCCTTCGAGCGGCTGGAGGAAATGCTCCGCGGGGGTGCGGGCGTCGTCACCGTCTCGGGGGCGGCGGGAGGGGCGAAGGCGCTGGTCCTCGCCAAGGCGGCGCTGTGTGGACAGCGCCCGCTCGCGGTCATCACCCCCACCGGCGCCGAGGCGCAAACCCTCGCCGAGGAAATCCGCTTCTGCCTCGACCTGCTCGTCCCCGTACCGCCCGAGGTCGTCCACCTCCCCGAACTGGAGGTGGACCCCTACCGGGGACTCTCCCCCCACCCCGAAATCGCCGCCGCCCGTGCCTGGGCGCTCTGGCGCCTGCTCCAGGAGGGCCCCATCGTCCTGGTCGCCTCGGCCAGGGCCGCGGCGGTCCGCTTGCACTCCCCCGGCCGTTTCCTCGGCAGATGCCTGACGCTCGTACCGGGGGAGGAACTCTCCCCGGAAATGGCATGTGAACATCTCAGGGAAGCGGGGTACCTGGAAGACGACCCCGTGACCGACCCGGGGGAGTTCTCCCTCAGGGGGGGGATCCTGGACATCTTCCCGCCGAACCTGGAACAACCGGTCCGCCTGGAGTTTTTCGGCGACCGCATCGAATCTATGCGCCTGTTCGATCCCGACTCCCAACGCTCCACCGCCAGGGCCGGGACCCTCCAGATCGCCCCGATGAGGGAGTACTGCGCCGGGGCCGAGCGGCTCCGGCGCTGGGCCGGAGAAGCCCCCGCGCTCTGGAGCGCCCCCTTTCTGTCCCACCTCGAGGAAGAGCTGGCGCTGGCACGGCACGGGGAACGGTTCCCCGCCTGCGAATTTCTCCTCCCGGCGGTGGATCCGCCCGAACATACCCTTTTCGACTACGTCCGCGACCACCGCCTCGCCCTGGTCGAGCGCGCAGCGGTGCGCTCCACCCTCGAGCGCCACCACGCCACCCTGTACGAACGCTTCGTGGACCGGACCGAGGCGCAGAAGCCGGTGCTCGCCCCGGAGCGGCTCTTCCTGGCGGCCGACGAGCTGATCGCCGCAGCCGACGGCTTCGACCGGATCGAGCTGGAAGAACTCGGCGTCACGGGTCCCGAAACCTCCCGCGTCTACCTCTCCTCCCAGCCCACGCGCAAATATCACGGCAACATCCGGGAGCTGATCGCCGATATCGGGAAATTCCGCGCCGCCGGGGAAACCCTCGCTTTCGTGCTCACCAACCCCGGGCGCGCCGAACGCTTCCACGACATCCTGAAGGAATACGACATCCCCGCCCACCTCTGCCGCGGAGCGGAGGCGGAACCCGCGGGCCCCACCGGCAACGTGCTCGTGGGAACGGGCGCCCTGCACGCGGGCTGCTTTCTGCCGGCGGCGAACCTGCGCCTGCTGGCCAACTCGGACGTTTTCGACGAGACCGACCTCGGGCTCCGCCCGAAAAAAACCAAGTCCGCCCGGCGCAACCTCTTTCTTTCCGACTTCCGCGACCTGAAACCGGGGGATTACGTCGTCCACGTGGATCACGGCATCGGCATGTTCCAGGGGCTGCAGTCGATCGGGCTCCAGGAAGGGGCCAAGGAGTTCGTGCTGCTGACCTACCAGAACGACGCCCGGCTCTACGTCCCGGTCGAGCGGCTCGACCTGATCCAGAAATACAGCAGCATGGGGGGCACCCGGCCGACCCTCGACCGCCTGGGGGGCACCAGCTGGGCGCGGACCAAGACCCGCATCCGGAAATCGATGCGGGACATGGCGGAGGAGCTCCTCAAGCTTTACGCCCAGCGCCAAACGATCCCCGGCCACGCCTTCGCCCCGGACACCACCTGGCAGCGGGAATTCGAAGACGCCTTCGAGTTCGAGCTGACCCGGGACCAGGCGGACGCCCTGGAAGCGGTCAAAACCGACATGGAGGCCCCGCGGCCGATGGACCGGCTGATCTGCGGCGACGTCGGCTACGGCAAGACGGAGATCGCCATGCGGGCGGCTTTCAAGGCCATCATGGATGGAAAACAGGTGGCGATGCTCGCGCCCACGACCGTGCTGGCCTTCCAGCATTACAACACGCTGGCCGGGCGCTTCACCGCCTTCCCCGTACGCACCCGGCTGCTCTCCCGCTTCCGCAGCCCCGGGGAGCAGAAGCAGATCCTCGAGGACCTGGAAACGGGCCAAGTCGACCTGGTCGTGGGGACGCACCGGCTTCTGTCCAAGGACGTGAAGTTCAAGGACCTGGGACTCCTCATCGTGGACGAGGAGCAGCGCTTCGGCGTCACCCACAAGGAGCGCATTAAACAGATGAAGACGCGGGTGGACGTGCTGACACTCACCGCCACCCCGATCCCCAGGACCCTCAACATGGCCCTGCTGGGGATGCGCGACATGTCCACGATCGAGACCCCCCCGAAGAACCGGCTCGCCATCCAGACCTCGGTGCTCAAATACAGCCCGGACGCCGTCCGCTCCGCCATCGAGATGGAGCTGGCCCGCAACGGCCAGGTGTATTACCTGCACAACCGGGTGGAGACCATCCACTCCGCGGCGGCGAAGGTGCAGCAACTCATCCCAGAAGCCAGGATCGGAGTGGCCCACGGCCAGATGAACGAACGGGACCTGGAGCGCATCATGCTCCGTTTCGTCCGCAACGAGTTGGATGTCCTGGTCGCCACCACCATCATCGAAAACGGACTGGACATCCCGCGGGCAAACACCCTCATCGTGGACCGGGCCGACCTTTACGGCCTCTCCCAGCTCTACCAGCTGCGCGGGCGCGTGGGCCGCAGCGACCGCCGCGCCTACGCTTACCTCCTCATCCCCTCCGACGAGGCTCTTTCAGAGGTCGCGCGCAAACGCCTGTCGGCCATCCGCGAATTCAGCGACTTGGGGACGGGGTTCCGCGTCGCCGCGCTCGACCTGGAAATCCGCGGCGCCGGCAACCTGCTGGGGGGGGAACAACATGGGCATATCGAGGCCGTGGGCTTCGATCTCTATTGCCAGCTCCTGGAGCGGGCGGTGGAGGAACTGCGCGGGGAAAGGCCGGAGGAGGAGATCTCCGCCACCATCAACCTCAACCTCGACATCCGCATCCCGGAAATCTACATCGCCGATTCCGGCCAGCGGCTGCGGATGTACAAGCGGGTCTCTTCGGCCGCCGACACGGAGGAACTCGACCTCCTCCGCCGGGAGATGCGCGACCGCTTCGGCCCGTATCCCGAGCCGGTGGAAAACCTCTTCCGCTACGCAAGGCTGCGGCAGGAGATCCTCGCCCTGCAGATCCCCTCGGTGGAGAAAAACCGAGACCAGGTCTTCTTCCGCTTCGCGGACCATTCCAAGGTCGATGCGCAGAAGCTGCTCGCGCTCGTGATGCGCCGGGATGGGGCCACCCTCTCCCCCCAGGGGCTGCTGGCGCTCGACGTCCCCCTCCTCCCCCCCCCGCAGGTCTTCGACCGCATCCACGGGATCCTGGAGGAGATCCGGCTATAGGGGAGCGCAATCTTCTGTCCGTGTGGGGGATTTTGAGATAACATTGGGGCTTACGGCTTTCACTGATCGCAGAGGACAACCACCATGAAAAAGATCTCCACCATCCTCCCCCTCCTCCTGCTGGGACTTCCCCTTGCCCAGGCGGGCACGGTGGACCGCATCATCGCCAAGGTCAACGAGGAGATCATCACCCTGTCCGAGCTCAACCGGCACATGGAGCCGGCCCGCCGGGAACTGGGGGCCAAGTATTCGGGGGAACAGCTGCAAAAGGCCCTGGAGAAAGCGGAGCAGGGCACCCTGGACGCGCTGATCGAGGAAAAGCTCGTCTACCAGAAGGCCGTGGAACTGGAATACGAGGCCGACGCCGATTCCAAGATCGACGCCTACATCCAGCGGGTCATGAAGGAAAACAACCTCAAGGACACGGACGAATTCGAGGAGGCGCTGGCCCGCGAGGGGCAGAGCCTGCGGGAATACCGCGACCTCCTCCGGCGGCAGATCATCACCAGCGAACTGGTCAACGACTTCATCAACTCCCGGATCAGCCTGCTCACCCCGGAGATCGAGCAGTACTACAAAAACCACCTCGCCGATTTCACCTCTCCCGAGGAGATCACCCTCAGCGAGATCCTGATCACCCCCGACGACGGGGACGAGGCCGCCGCGACCCGCGCCGGGGAAATCCACCGGCGGCTCCTCGCGGGGGAATCCTTCGCCGCCCTCGCCAGCCAGTATTCCAAGGGCCCGACCGCGGACAAGGGGGGGAGCATCGGGAGTTATCTCGGCGCCAATCTCCATCCGGACACCGCCCGGGCGGTCGCCGGGCTCGGGGAGGGGGGGATTTCCAAACCCCAGAGGCTGGAGGAAGGGTACGCGATCTTCCGGGTGGACGCGCGCAGGGAGCCCGTGGCGCGTCCCCTGGAAGAGGTCAAAGAGGAGATCAAGAACAGGCTGTACCAGGAGAAACGCAATCCCGAATACGACCGCTTCATCACGCAACTGCGCGAGGAAGCCTACATCCAGATCTTCCCCGAAATGGAGTAGTCCCGCAAGATGCCACTAGCGGGGGGTGTTGCAGCCGGAAGAGATCCAGAGTGAGAAGATGCCAAGCCCGACCCCGAACTCGAGCCTTCAACACCCGAAATCCCTGGCTTCGCGGGAAGGGACCGCGAATTGATTTCGTGTGCTCAAAACCAAGTTTCAGGGCCGGAACCTGGATTGTACCATCCTAATGCAAGCATATTCCATGCCAACTGCAGCAAACCGGGGCACCGACTTACATCCCTTTTTCCCACAGTCAATTAACCGGGAATCATACCCGGACGCCCAGGATGGCGCCCCAGTATAATCCAACTATTTGAACAAGCAAACGAAATAATTGAAGTGGCCGGAGGCCCAGCACGGGGCAGGCGGCCAAAACAAGTTCCTTCCCCGAATCCCACCCTTGACGCCTGCACCACACTTCAGTAGGATGATTCTACATTTTTACATTTTTGTAATCGAGCCCCCATGCGCCATCAACCCGCCACCGAGACCCAGAGACTGGCCACCCTCCTGGAGCTGAACCAGGCCCTTTCGGGCACGCTGAACCTAAAGCACTCGCTGCACCGGGCGCTGGAAATCCTGGAGAGCCGCCACGGTATGTTCCGCAGCGCGGTAACGCTCCAGCGGGCGGACGGCGAGCTGCATATCGAGGCCTCCAACGGGATCAGCGCCGAGGGGCAGAGGGCGCACTACCGCCTCGGCGAGGGGATCACCGGGCGCGTGGTCGAAAGCAGCAAACCGATCATCGTGCCCGAGGTGAGCAAGGAGCCGCTGCTGCTCAACCGCGCGGCCCAGCGCAAGGGACTCCCCGAAGAGCTGACCTACTTCTGCGTACCGATCGTGGTGGGGCGGAAGACGGTGGGGGCGCTCGGGGTGGACATGCGTTTCAAGAAGGACCGCGACTACGACCGCGTCGTCAAATTCCTCTGTGTCATCGCTGGGATCATCGGGCAGGCGGTGAGGGTGGAGGGACTGGTGCAGGCCGAAACCCGGAAGCTGGTGGCGGAAAACACCCAACTGCGGGAGGAACTGCGCGAGCGCTACGATTTCTCCAACATGGTGGGGAGCAGCGGCGGCATGCGCCAGGTCTACGAACAGGTCGTCCAGGTCGCGGGGACGAACACCACGGTGCTGATCCGGGGCGAATCGGGAACCGGGAAGGAACTGATCGCCCATGCCATCCACTACAATTCGCCCCGGGCCAAGACGCCTTTCGTCAAGGTCAGTTGCGCCGCCCTGCCCGACACGCTGATCGAGTCGGAGCTGTTCGGTTACGAGAAGGGGGCCTTCACCGGGGCTTACGCGCGCAAGCAGGGGCGTTTCGAGCTGGCCGAGGGGGGCACCCTCTTTCTCGACGAGATCGGCGACCTGAACCCGGCGACCCAGGTCAAGCTCCTGCGCGTCATCCAGGAAAGGGAATTCGAGCGGCTCGGCGGCACCGAAACCATCAAGATCAAGGCACGGGTGATCACGGCGACCAACAAGGACCTGGAAAAGGCGATCGCCGAGGGGACGTTCCGCGAGGACCTCTACTACCGCCTGAACGTGTTCAGCATATTCATCCCCCCGCTGAGGGAGCGCAAGCCCGATGTCATGGCGCTCACCGATTTTTTCCTGGAGAAGTACACCAAGGAACACGGCAAGAGCATCCGGCGCATCTCCACCCCGGCCATCGACATGCTGATGAGCTATCATTGGCCCGGAAACGTCCGGGAACTGGAAAACGCCATCGAACGGTCGGTGCTGATCTGCGACGGCAACGTGATCCACGCCCACCATCTCCCCCCGACGCTCCAGACCGCCGAGGCCAGCGAGACCGTCGTCAAGGTGTCGCTCGGCGACGCCGTAGCCTCCTACGAGAAGGATCTCATCCTGGACGCCCTGAAAACGACGCGGGGCAACTGCAGCCGCGCCGCCCGGCTCCTGAACACGACGGAGCGCATCCTGAACTATAAAATCAAGAAATACGCGATTGATTTCAGGCGGTTCCGCAAGTAGATCCTTGCGG
>JAAYAJ010000053.1 GCA_012719455.1 Acidobacteriota bacterium
GACGGCACCATCGCGGCTTCCGTGTATAATCGCGCCGGCGGCTGCAACCTGAAGGCGCTGGCCCTGGCGTCCGATCCCACTCACATAGTGGTCCGGAACGCGCGTCCGGGCGAAGTCGGCAACCTGAGTCCGAACTCGCTGACGGGTCCGGGCCGCTGGAATCTGGACATGGCCATGTCCAAGTCGATCGAGTTCATGGAAGGCAAGCGGATCGAATTCCGGATCGACGCCCAGAACATATTCAATCACCCGATGCCGTCCAACAGCGCGTTTGCCTGGAATGCCCGCTTCACTGCGATCTCCAACCCGAACTTTGCGTTGAACAACGATACCAAGTTCGGGTACATGGCCACCAAGGGCGGACATCGCACCTTCCAGGGGAAGCTCCGCATCAGCTTCTAGGCTGATTCAAGTAATTTAAAGCAAGCCGGCAGGCGCCCATGCAGCATCGGGCGCCTGCTTTTTTATATGCGGCCGCCGCGGCCGCACACAAGCCGCCGGCGGTTCCTCCATGGTAGAGAAAGAAAACCCGTCCAGCCTCCGGAAAATGGGCCCGAGTATGTATCTCAGGGATGAAGAAAGCGGGTTTGGTCCTTTACGCGTTTGCTTCCTACATTAGACCGGTCTTGTCAGTCCGCTCTTTTGGAAGGCTTCGACGTGCTGCCGCCAGACCTGGCCTGTGGTGGCTTGCCCGGTATCGAGCGCCATGCCTCCTCCCCTTTTTCGAGGGAAGCATGAGCATTCACCAGGCCCTTGGGAAGGTGGAGGAGATGGCGCGCTTACGGTTATCCGATTGACCCGGCCAGGTTTGCCAGCGATTCTCGGTAAAGTTCCTGCGCGTATTCGTCCAGTTCCTTTTGCATGGCGGCGTACTCGCGGGGCGTCATGCAGATGGCGGTTGCCATCGCATCAGCAAGCCGGGAGCCGTCTTCGTAGACCAGGCTGTTGCGCCGGTTGAGGCCGCGCAGCGGCGCGAATTTTGCCGCGATGAGCGGCGGTTTGCGAAAACCGTAAATCAACTGGAAACTTCCGCTGGTCCCTGTGGTTATGTAGCGTTCATGATCGGGATTTTCGGGGTCGAGCAAAGGAAGATAGAAATCGGCCCTGCCGAGGTGGTCGTAAAGTTCGCTGAAATCCAGGCGCCCCCTGATGTTGAAGTACGGTTTGATTTCCCGCGGCAGATTACGCATCCCGCCCTTGCCGACGACGGTGATTCTGAAATTGCGTATATTGGCGTCGACAAGTTTCCGCACCGCTCGTACGAGCGGCGCCGTGTTGCGGCGTTTCCCCCGGAGAGCGCCCACGGTGATAAAATCGACGACGCTGTTTTTCGCCGCCGGAGCGATATCTCCGAAATAATGCGGATTGACGATGACGGTTTTCAATCCATTGTAATCGACACGGTGCAGGGTAATTGTTTTTTCATCGATCGCCGCGGCGTCCTCTTTGACGTCGTGGGATACGCGTAAAATCTTTTGTCCCTGCGCGAGCGGGATTTTCCCCGTGTCGATTTTGCCTGTCATGGTAGTGATCAAAATGCCCTTGGCGTTCCCGATGCCGTTTTCCAGCAGCAGCGCACGGATGGCTTTTTGCGGCAGCCGGTTCAAGCGGACATTTTCGTTTTTCCCGAACCGGGAAAACAAGCCTTCGTCGATCCTTTCCGGCGTGATCAGGATCGAGACGCGATAGCCCAGGTCCAGCAGGTATTTTGTGAATCCAGGCACCACTTCCGCATGGTTGCGCGAGCAGGGCTCCCAGACCAGGAAGGTGTCCCGGTCGGTTTCCGGTGGTGGGTAAGGCTGTTTTCTTTTCAGAAAGTCGAACATTCGTGATTATGATACCTGACCCGTCAGAATCAGGGCAATGCGGTCTGCAGGCGAAATCGCCGCCATCCGGCCATCTGTCGGCACCACCTGGAGCGGCGATCAAGGGGGGTGGAAGAATGCCCTCATTGTCCGGGCGGAATGGTCCTTGTGCGGACAACGTCAAACCCATCCGGCGCACACGAGGGGAGCCGATCCCTTCGAGATCCGGGCCGGTCGCGGGCTACTTGCCGTATCGGAAAAATACCACTATTTTGCCGGCTTCTTTTCCGGGGAAAACCTGCATTTCCAACCGGCCGGTAACCGTTGTTCCAACCCCCAGTTTATCAAGGGGGACGGTTGCGGTCGGTTGGGCTCCTGAGCCGATCAATTCGGCCGCCGTCAACGAACCCCTCCACAATACCGGGCCAAAGGAGTGCCTCAACGCGTAGGCGCCGGGGCTGATGTTTTCAAAAACATATTCATGGATGCCCTCCTTGATCATCTTCCGGTCAACCGGCCCCTGGCCAAACATGCCTCCCGGCTGTGCGGAGCCATCCTTTGCCAGTTCGATTTCCGCGCCGAGCCCGAGGGTTCGCTGTGTTCTCTCCCTGTAGTCATCGGTTCCATTGTCAAAGGCTTCCACTTCGAAATAGTATTCGGGGCTTTTGTTCAAACTGTGAATGGCCAGGGTGTTGGCGCCATAAACCATGTAGCTGTTGTAGAGCTTTTGGGGTTCGATGCCGTAGCGAACAACATAACCGTCCGCCCCCTTTACCGGTTGCCACAAAAGGGCGGCATCGCGACGATCTTCCCGGCTGCGAACAACTTTTACATCGTCCACTTTTGTGAATCGGGCAATTTCGGGATTGCCGAAGACGCGCAAATCCTTCACTGCGAATTTGCCGCCGTCCGGGGTCCATACGTTGGTCAGCTTGACGTACCTTGCCGTCAGCGGTTCTGTAAGCTCGGCGTAATCATGTTGGATCGCCACCTTGTTGTCGCTTTTGTCGATCACCGTGGTCCAGTTTCGGTTGTCGCTGGAAACCTGAAGCGTATAGGACTGCTGTTGCACGTTCTTGTCGGTCTTTGCGTTCATGCCCATTGCAAAGCCGGGTCCCACGCCGTCGGTTTTTGCATCCTTCCGGTCGAAATTGATCTGCAGCGCATGAATCCTGCATTCCTTTCCAAGGTCCACGGTCATGTATTCGCCGGGCTTGCCGGTTTGCGCGCTCCAGAAGGTCATGAAGTTTTCATCGACCGCGTTCCGGGGTTAAAAGTCCTCCAGGGTGGAGGAGGTCTCGACATATTTCCTGTTGGACAGAAGCATCCAGCCGGAAAAATTGTCGTCAACCGGGTTTTCCTTGATCCCGGGATAAAACTGGGGGTAGTCGCCGAAAGCCGTGTTCGAGTGCATGACGCCCTGGGCGTCCACCGCCGTTGGGTACAGGGCTAATTCGCCGCCCCCCCTCTGCCCGAAGTAGGATGGGATCATGCAGATGGTCCACAGGTTCCCCTTTTTGTCGTGGAAGGTGCTGCCATGCCCGGCGCCGGGAGCGAACCCGGTGGTTTTGAACGTAAGCGGATTGTGTTGCGAGTATTGGAAAGGGCCCATCGGACTGTCGGACACGTAAACGCCATGGGAGTACGATAAAAACTCGAGGCCGATGGCCGCATACTGCAGGTAATATTTTCCATTGTGTTTGACCATCCACGGGCCCTCGATCCATGGGATCTCTTCGGGAAAGTACGGGCGGTGGTTGAAGAACGGGAAGATCACGTCTTCTTTTCTTCTTCTTTCGAAGCCGTTGTTTTCGGGGTCGCCAAAGAAGCAAACGACCGGCTTGCCCTTTTCCTTGAATCCGTTTCGGGGATCCAGTTCGACAACCTGAATCGGAAGGAGCTGGGACCAGCCGTAGTACATGTAGACGCGGCCGTCATCGTCGATAAAAATGTCGGCATCCCCGTACCGGTCGCTGTCCAGGGTGGCGGCCTTGGTCCAGACTCCGTTCTTGGGATCGGTCGATGAAAAGAGGTCCTTAGAATTCATGCTGCAGGCATAAATGATTTTCCCATCCGTCGCCACCCCGGGCACCCCGGCAGGGAAAGCGGGGGCGTCGATATAGGTCCAATCCCTCATGTTCGGGGAACTCCAATAGCCCCGGTTTCCGGTGATGAAAAGGTAGTAGTCGTCCTGAAAGAGAAGGACGATGGGTTCGCCCGCACGCCGCACCCCCGTAATCGTCAGAGGGTTGCAAAAAGTGGTCGGCTTGTCGTTCACCCGGACGGCGGCGGCCCTGGCGGCGGCAGGCGCCGTTGGCTCTTCCGGGCCGGCCGCGCCGGCGATAGCGGCAAGGAAGACAATCCCTGCCGACAGCATTCTATTCGATGTCTTCATATGCGTGCGCGGGGAGCGGAATCAGGCCCTTCACGAATGCAACCGGCGCCCGATCGCTTCCCGGGTTTCCTTTCACATGTGGATACGGTGTTTGTGTTCCAAGCCGGGAACCATCCTTAGATTTTCGGCGCCATTTTACAGAGAAACCTTGGTTTTGACATCTCGATTATGGTTTCTCAAGCGCTTGCAACAAAGTGTCACATGCCGCGGACGGCCGTCATCATGATCTCGATCAAGCCATCTGCCGGGATGCGGGAGACCTCCAGTACGGCCCGGGCCGGAAAATCCGCCGCGAAATACTCCTGATAGATTTCGTTGAATGCAGGGTAGTTGTTCATGTCAGTCACAAATACCTGGCACTGCACCACATCCTTCAAGGAAAAGCCGGCGGCCTCGAGGATCGTTTTTTGATTTTCGATGGCCTGGCGCGCCTGGCTGGGGAAATCACTGCCTGCAAATTCCCCCGTCGCAGGGTCAAGACCAAGCTGGCCCGAGAGGTATAGGGTCTTGCCGACAAGAATCCCCTGTGAGAAAGGGCCTATGGCGGCAGGGGCATCGGGCGCGGAAATGGTCCGGCGGATATCGGCTTGGCTGGAACACCCGGTGAAAACAAAAACGAGCAGGGACAGCAAAAGCATTTTTTTCATGAGGGATCTCCTTGTTTTACAGGGGCATGATCGTGGGAGCAGCTCGTGATCGATCGGCTCCGGCCGCCTGTAGTGGAAAAAATGGTCTTTTTGTCATATTTTAAGGAATACGTAGATAGCGAATCCATGACAATCTTCAAACTGGGCTGGTCTGGAACCCAGGGCTTTCATCAGGAGGGGAGCATGCAGGGATCGTCTGGCGAAAGGGTCGAAAACCGGGACAGAAGAATGTTTTTCAAGCTGGCCGGGCTGGCGGCGGCCGGTGGTGTTATCGGACTTGACGGCACGTGCCTTGCGACGGAAAAGGGGGTGCCGGTTATCGATGCCGCCCTTCCCGAAAGGAGTTTCTGGAAAAGGGTACAGGGGCAATTCGCCCTCGATCCCGATCAGGTCTATATGAATATCGGTACCACGGGTTCCATGCCTATAGGCGTCATCGACAAGTTTGACCGATACAACAGGGTGCTGGCACGGCATCCGATGGGTTTTGACGATGAACTGGGCTGGAAATTCGGGTTCATAAAACAGAGAGAAGAACTGGGACGGCAATTCGGGTGCACCAGGGATGAGATCGCATTTACGCGCAACACCACGGATGGCCTGAA
>JAAYAJ010000054.1 GCA_012719455.1 Acidobacteriota bacterium
ACCCGGGCGCTGACCAGGACCCGCAACTCCCCGGCGGCGAAGCGCTCGAGCGCCAGGCGCCGCTCCCGGCGGCCGATGTCGCAGGTGACCGGCTGGACGAGGTGCTCGCGCGCGATCGCGTAGGCGGTGTCGTTGTCGGCGGTGAAGGCGAGGACGCGGGAGTCCCTGTGTTCGCCGAGGAGAGCGCCGACGATCCGGCGCTTTTCCTCGGTGTAGTGGATGATCTTCCGGGAACGGCGCCAGGCGGCCAGCGCCCTTTTCCCCCGGTCGCTGCGGAGGGCGAAGCGGGTGAAGTCTTCCCAACCCGCCCCCGGGGAGCGGTCGAAAAATTCCCGGCAGAAGGGGCGGAAGACGGCCAGCTCGAAACCGTAGGTTTCCCGTTCCCGGGGGGAGAGGCCCACCGAAATGGTGACCAGGCTGTAGGGGGCGAGCCAGCGGCCGGCAAGTTCCTCCACCCGCGCGCGATAGATTTCCGGGCCGACGAGGGCTTCGAGCCGGCCGACGCGGCGGGGGTCCTCGGGCATGGTGGCGCTCAATCCCAGCCGCGCCCCGGCCGTGGACATCTCGAGGATCTCCTCTCCGAGCCCGGAACCGAGGTGATGCACTTCGTCGATCACCAGGAGGGAATGGCGGTTCCCGAGCGTCTCCATGTGCCGCCGGGCGCTGGCGAAGGTGGCGACGGTGACCGACCCCTCGGTCCGGCGCCCGTCGCCGAACTCCCCGATGGGGTTGGCGCCGGCCGAGCGGAGGGTTTCGACCCATTGCGCCATCAGGGCGCGGGTGGGGACGAGGCAGAGGGTGCGCAGCCCGGTCCGGGCCATCGCCGCGACCGCGACGCGCGTCTTTCCGGCGCCGGTGGGGAGCGAAACTATGCCCCTCAGCCCGGAGGCCTCCCAGGCGGCGAGCGCGGCGGCCTGGTAGGGGCGCAGTTCGGGTGCCGCCAATGCCGGCGGAGGGGGCAACGGGGGGAGGGCCTCGTCGCAAAAGGGTATGCGGCGGAGGCGGAGTTCCCGGCAGAGCTCGGGGTAGGCGCAGGCGGGAGCGCGCCAGGCGCCCACGCGCGCGTCCCACCGCATCCCCGGGAGGCTTTCCGCACCCTCGGGTGCCTGCGGGATCAGGAGGGTGCCGCGATCGAACGAGAGTCGCATGGTTTCCTCGTTATCTATTCTGTATAATGAGTGCCGGTCGATTTGAGCCGGATTTTTCGCAAAAAGGCCGGCGGCGAAACAACGCGTCGTCGTCGTCGTATGTATTAATTGGTGTATTGGGCTTATACCCGGATGGATAATCCATCTATTGGCAATGTAAATCGTTGATATGTAAAGGGTTGTATGTATTCCATAGTCAAATCCGCTCTCGTGGCTCTCTTCTTCCCACTGTTGGCGTTTTCCGCGACCTCGTGGGGAGGGAATGAAAATTTCAACAAATGGTCGCTCGAAGGGGCGGTCAAGGTCCTGAACGATTCCCCCTGGGCGCGCTAGGAGACCTTCACCCGCGTCCTCCGCGGCGTGGGGAGCGGCATTTCGGGGGAGAAGGAGATCTACAACACCTTCTACGTGAGGTTCCTATCCGCCCGCCCGGTGCGCGAGGCCTATGCCCGGATCCAGCAGATCCAGCACGGGTACGACCGGATGGCGCCGGAGGAGAAGCGGCGGTTCGAGGCGCTCCAGGCGGGCAATCTCGACATGGACGTGTCGCGCTTCATCGTCCTCACCGTCGGTTTCCGGTCCAACGACCCGAACGAGGAGAGCGCAATCCGACGTTTCTTCCAGAGCGAGACCGTCGAGACTCTCAAGACCAAGGCCTTCCTCTCCACCCCGTCATGCCCCCAGGTGGAACTCGTCGCCTATTTCCCGCACCAGGAGGAGAGCGTCGGGGCCAAATTCGTCTTCCCCCGTGAAGTCGACGGGGTCCCCGTGATCGGGGAACATTGCCCCAACATCACCCTCGAGCTGCTCGATGTCCCGGGGACCCAATCCCGCCTGTACGCGAGGTTCGATGTCAAGGAGATGAGGGTGGGCGGCCAGCTTGTCTTCTGACCCCCGTTTCGGAATCCGTCAACCCAGGTTTTTCCTCTTGCAGGATTTTTCATGCTTATGCGTTTTGCGCTGATTGCGCTCCTGTTTGTGTCGGTTCCCCTGTATGCAGCCCCTTCCGGAGAGGAACCGGAAGCGGCGCCCGGTTCCCCCGCCGCAGAGAGCGCCTCCCCCCCACCCGGACTCGACGGGGTGGTTTTCAAAGACGAAGGGGACGGCGCGCTGCCGCCGGGCCTGGAGCAGATCAAGTCCTTCAGGATGAAGCTGGGAGGCGAATGGCAGTCCGAGGGCTCGGTCAGGGACGAATCGACCGCCCTGATCGTCAACCCTTTTTCGGTCCGCAAGCGGGGGAAAATCTACGGCTCGATCTACGAATACCACCGCAACGACAATTTTGACGCCCGCAATTACTTCGACCCGGTGGGGAAGCCGCTGCCTGAATTCAAGCGCAACCAGTTCGGCGTGAGCCTGGGAGCGTCGGTCACTTCGAGGTTGAAGGTGTTCGGCAGCTATGACGGCCTGCGGGTGATCCGGGGCTCGACCCTTCTCTCCCTGGTCCCCACCAATGCCATGAAGCGGGGGGACTTCAGCGCCGTCACCGGGCGGCAACTGGTCGACCCCTTCACGGGCGAGCCCTTTGCCGGCAACCGGATCCCGCAGGAGCGCATCCACCCGGTGGCTTCCCGGCTGCTAGGGCTCTTTCCCGATCCCAACCGGGACGACCCGGTGCGCAACTACGTCAACAACCAGCCCTCCGTGGAAAACCGCGACACCATCTCCTCCCGGATCGATTACGAATGGAGCCCGCAAACCAAGATCTTCGGCACCTACGAAATCAGCGACGGCGTGCGGCGGCTGGTCTCCGCCCTCCCCGCCTTCGGCAACGAGGTCGACGAGAGGGAGCAGGATGTCGCGATCGACCTGAGCCACTCCTTCAGCTCGAACAAGGTGCTCAGCCTGAAGGTGGGGTTCAAACGCTTCTCCAGCCTGCAGACCTCGGACCAGGCCTTCCAGGAAGGGCTGCTCGATTCGATCGGGATCGCCGGGGTCGGGGTGATCGACCCGATGGACGAGGGGTATCCCGAGATGCAGATCCTCGGCTATTCCGGGATCGGATCCGGTACCGGCGGTGGTTTTGCGAGCCCTTCGCCCGAGAGCTTCAACCAGAACAGCTATTCCTTCAGCGCCGGCTATACCTACGTGAGCGGGGCGCACACCCTCTCCCTGGGGGGGAGCCTGAACTTCGACCAGTACAACGACATGAAAACCTGGGGCACCCGCCGCGGGCAGTTTGGGTTTTCGGGCCAGTTCACGGGTGATGCTTTCGCCGATTTCCTCCTGGGGATCCCCTATACCGCGGCGCGCGGGGTCGGCTCCGACCGGGCCGACCTGAGAAAGCGCTCCTGGCGTCTCTACCTGAACGACAGCTGGAAACTGAGCCCCAACATCACCCTCACGATGGGGCTCACCTACAGCTATTCCCCCCTCTTCCACTCCATTCATGACAATGTGTCGTTCTTCCACCCGCTGGTGCTGGAAGCGCCGCTGGACGGAGAGGTCGTCGTGACCGGCAGCGACCGGGCCCGGCAACTGGGGCTCCATCTCAAACCGGGGCACGCGGCCTATGACGACAAGAACGACTGGCAGCCGAGCTTCGGGGTGGCCTACAGCCCCTTCGGCAACAACCGGCTGGTGCTGCGGGCGTCCTACAGCGTCGGGCACGGCTCGATGAACCCCTTCCAGGCCCTGACCTACATAGGGCGGAACTACCCTTTCTTCTATGTCCAGAAGGCGGAATCCCCGGTACGGCCCGACCTCGATATCGCCGATCCCTTCAAATCGGCCGCTCTCCCCGCGCTTAGTTTCACCGCGGCCGATCCGGAGCTGCGCAATCCCTTCATGCAGAACCGCGAGGTGGCGCTGCAGTACGAGTTTTTGGGCAACTGGAGCATGGAATTGAAATATTCGGGGCGGATCACCACCAGCTTCTACCGAGTGGTTCCCGGAAACGTCCCCCTGCCGGCCCCCGCTGGTGAGCCGATCCAGCCGCGGCGGCCGAACCCCAACTACGGGAGCTTCGAAATCCTCAAGAGCGACGCCACCTTCACCAACAACGAGCTCAACGCCCGGGTGACCCGGCGGCTGACCGATTTCTTTTCGCTGCAGGCGGATTTCTCCTGGGGGCGGGCGATCAGCGACGCCTACAGCTGGACCTTCGCCAACCCGAACAATCCCCGCGACCTCGCCGCCGAACGTTCCCTCTGGGGGTTTTTCCCGACTAAAACGTTCAACCTGAACTACATCCTGGACCTGCCGCTGGGGAAAGACCGGCTCCTGTCGACCCGCTGGGCGGGCAAACTCGGGGTGCTGTTCGAAGGGTGGCGGATTTCGGGGATCACCAACATCAAGAGCGGAACTCCTTTCAGCCCGGAGATTTTCGGGGACCCCAACAACGACGGCGTCTGGGGTGACCGTCCCGACCGGATCGGGGAGGGGAACCTTCCCAAGTCGAAGCGATCGATCGACAAGTGGTTCGAGACCGCCGACTTCCGCATTCCCGATTACGGCGGGCCGGAAGGGCGGTGGTTCGGCAATGCGGGCCGGAACATCCTCCTGTCTCCCGGTTCGACCCAGTGGGACATCAGCGTCATGAAAAGGACCCCGGTCACCCGCTCGGGCAACCTGCTCGAGCTCCGGGTGCAGTTCTTCAACGCCTTCAACCACGTGAACTTCAAGCAGCCGGGGAACTTCATCAACTCCCCCACCTTCGGCGTGATCTCGGGCGCGGGCAACGCCCGGGAGATCGAGATCGCCCTGAAGTATTCCTTCTGATGGAGACAGGCCCTTCGGGGAGCGTGGCCATGGAGATTCCGACGCTCGAAATCGACGCCGGGCCGGGACCGGGGACGGTGCGCGCGGCCCTGGTTTGGGGGCTGGAGCTTCCGGGTTGCGCGCCGACCCGGGCCGTCCCCGCCTACATTGCCGAACTGCTCGGGCGGGTGCGCGCCGCCGGGGAGGGGTTTTTCGACCCCGCGCGCCGCGCGGCCGTGCGGGGGATGCTGCGGCACGGACGCTTCAAACCCTCCGGGCGGAGCAAGCCCGCGAGCGAATATCTCCTGGCCGCCGCCCTTGGGGGGGATTTTCCCCTGGTCAACCCGGCCGTGGACGCCAACAACGCCGTGAGCCTCGAGTCGGGCTACCCCGCCAGCATCTTCGACCTGGAACTTACGGGTCCCTCCCTGTGCCTGCGGCGCGGCAGGGAAGGGGAGTCCTACGTGTTCAATCCGTCGGGGCAGGTGATCGGGATTGAAGACCTGCTGTGCGTGTGCCGGCGGGAGGGGGAGCGCTGGGTGCCGTGCGGCAACCCGGTCAAGGACTCGATGGCCACCAAGACCCGGGAATCTACGCGCGCCGTCGTCGCCGTCATCTACGCCCCGGCCGGGGAGAGCGCGGCTCACCTGGAGGCGGCGGCCCGGCGCTTTTCCTCCCTCCTCGCCGCCGAATGCGGAGCCTCCGGCGCCGGCTGGCGCCTCGCCTGATGCTTCCTCCTTCCATCGAACCGGCCGTGTTTGACGACGCCGGGTGCGTCCGAATGACGGGCGGTTTCATCGCCGCTCACCCGGGCCGTTGGCGCGGGGATATCGGGCAGCCCTAAAGTCGCCTCCCGCTCCTACCGATGAAGTTAGTATCAGGGGGAATCATGCACGGTCCGAACCTCACTGCCCAAGATCGCCGGCGAATGTCACGCATCGCCACGCGCCTCGACTGCCGCTTCGAATCCTCCGGGATCTCGAGGGATGGGGTCGTCATCGACCTCTCCCTTGAGGGGGCCTATGTCTCCTCCTCGTTTATCCCCCCCGAGGACGGGCGTATCCGCCTGACCATCCTCTCCGACCTGTTGAAACGGCCGCTCGCGATCGAGGGGAGGGTCCGGCGCTGGCACGTGGGGATGGCCGAGAGCGGGAAGGGACGGTTCGGTGTCAAATTCGACCATGCCCCGATCGACCTGGCCGACCTGATCCGCCGGCTGGTCAACAATCCCTCAAAAGAACCGCGGTCGGACTAGTAGACTCCATACTCCTTGGTGAAATCGATCATGGCCCGGACCGTTTCCTCCCGGGCGTCGTCCAGCTGGGTGCCCGAGCAGAGGATGTATCCTCCCCCCTTGCCGCAATAGTCGATCAGGTCCTTGCAGCACGCCTTCACCTGTTCCGGGGTCCCGGTGGCGATCATGGTGATGGGGACGTTGCCCATGATCGGGCTGTGGCCGCCGAGGATGTCCTTGGCCCGGTGCATGTCGGTCCGGTCGAAGAACCAGAGGACCGAAGCCTCGGGCATCTGGGTCAGGTAGGGCAGCCGCTTGGTGTAGCTCCCCTCGGCGAACGGGGCGGGGATCAAACCGTCGTCGATCATCCGCAGCATGATCTCCTTGAAGGTGGGCCAGTAGAATTTTTCAAACTGGGGGAGCGAGATGTGCGTATCGTCCCCCTTGTGCAGCGGCATCATGACCAGCGGCGGGGCGCCGATGGGGATGTCGGGGACCGGGCTCAGCTCCAGGATCTTCTCGCACGCCCGGATCACCTTTTCGGGGCAGCGGTAGAGGTCGGTCAGGATCCCCCGCGTGCCGCGCAGGGTGTCCCCCAGCATGTCGAACGGGGCGGCGCCGAACCCGAAGAAAAGCTGCGGGTATCCCATCGCGTTGAGCCGGGCGCCGGTGGCCAGGGTAACCCGGAGAGGCTCGAGCGACATCTCCGCCGCTTTTTTCATGACGGCGAGCGCCTCCTGCACGTCGGGGTCCAGCATGGCGGCGAACACCCTTCCGCCGATCTGGATGCCGTCGCTTGCGAACCAGGGCATCTTTCCGAGTCCCTTGAGCGACGTGTACATCCGCGGCATGAAGCGGCGCATGACGTAGTCGGAAGGGTCGAGGAGAAAAGCGTCGTATTCGTCCGCCTTCATGTACTCCTGTTCGACGTACTGGTACTGCACGTCGTCCGGGAGGCCGCACCCGGCCCATTTCATGTTGGTCTGCCCCAGAAACTCCATGGAGGGCCCCGACATCATGAAGATGGCCGTGGCGCTGTCGGGCTGGAAGTCCTGCTGGAACTTGACGACCGCGGCGGCGGCCTCCTCCCAGCGGTCGTACATGGTCGCCTTCTGGGGGATTCCCATCCGGCGGTAGATGAAGGCACCGCCGAGCCCCGCGACCGGAACCCGGTCGGGGATGCGCAGCTCCAGGGCGTCCCGGAACCTTTGGGCACGTTCCCGGTAGGCGGCCGCCGCTTCGGGGCTGTCGAACTCGATGCCGTCCCCGCGCACCCAGGCATCGAGCCGGTATTGTCTCTTCTGCTCCGCACTCAGCATGTTCCAGTTGTCCGGTTTTCCCGCCATCACATCCTCCTCCTATCCTCTCCCGCCCTGTCCTTTCCGGGAGGCGGCTGAATTGCCAACAGGTTTTTTCGACTCCGTCCCGCCTGTCACCCCTTCCCGTCGAGGCGCGCGAGCGCGAAAGCGTAGGCGCCGAGCATGATCGCCCCGGTCGTGCCCAGGCGCGACAGGCCGACGCCGACGCGCGGCAGCGGGTCGTACGTCAGTTTCCTCCGGCTCCCGGGCACGGCGATGGTGCGGCGCATCTCCTCGAGGAACGCGCGCGTCCCGTCGGGGTCCTCCAGGTTACAGGCCGTCGAAGCCAGCCTTCGGAATCTCCGGCCGCCGGGCGCGGTATAGGAACCGTTGATTTCAGCGACCAGGGCGGGCAGGAAGAGGGGCCACGCGCCCGAGATCCCCCCGCCGATGACGGCAAGCCCGTCCACGAGGGTGAGGGCCTGGGCCACGGCGTCCCCGGCCGCTTCCCCCAGGCGCCGGAAGGCTTCGCGCGCCGCGGGGGCGTTCCCCGCGCGGCGCTCCATCCCGATTTCGAAAATCGCTTTGGGGTCGGGCGCTTCCCCGGGCGGAATGAGGGCGGCGGCATAGGCGCGGCGCAGGGCGCGGATGCTCGCCCCCTCCTCCACGTTCATGCCCGGGTCGAGCTTGTTGCGCAGCAGCCAGATCTCCCCGGCCATGGAGTTGTCCCCGGCCGGGAGCCGGCCGTCGAGGACGATGCCCCCGCCGAAGCCTGTTCCCAGCGTCACTCCCAACAGGTTCCGGTAGCGCCGAGGACTCCCCGCCCTTTCCAGGAGCGCGTTGACGTGGGGGAGGAAACCCGCGATCGCCTCGCCGTAGGTGAACAGGTCTCCGTCGTTGTTGATGAAGGCGGGGAGTCCGAAGCGTTCCTCCAGCATCGGCCCGAGTGCGATTCCGCCCCGGAAGCCCGGCAGGTTTTCCAAGTCGCCGATGATGCCGCGGGGATAGTCCGCGGGGCCGGGGAAGGCGAAGCTGATGGCCGCGGGCATTTCGGGGCACTGCGCGCGGACGAGGAGAAAGCCCTCCACGATGCCTGAAAGGCAGCGGTCAAGGTCGTCCCCGCAGGACGGCATGACGAGGATCTCCGTCACCCGGCGGCCGCCCTGCATGGCCGCAAAGCGGAAGCTGGTTCCGCCGGCGTCGAGTGTCATCACGACGCGAGAGTCGCTCGAGAAATCCATGAAAGCTCCATCCGGAACGAATCCGGAAAACCCGAAGCCTCAACGTATCATACCCGCGCCCGGCAGGCATGGAGAATTGCGCCGGCCGCGTTGTTGGAACCGGCAGGCCCGCCGGGCGGGTCTTTCGGCGCCGGCGCGCACGGCCGGGGCCTGGGGGACAGCCGGTCTTCGTGCAGCCGCAGCCCCGCGCTCATATTCATCCCCACCTTTTCAAGACGGACAAGGTATTGTTTCGAATCCTGTAAATGCGTGCTACTATAGCACTTTGTCAGTGTTCAGAATAAGGCGATTCGAATTCCCGGAGGATGGTCCATGTATTTTCTGGGGATAGATGTCGGCACCGGGGGGACCCGGGCCCTGATCCTGGATGAAGCCGGGGCGATTGCGGGGGCGGCTACCGCGGAGCACGCGCCCTTCGCGTCGCCCGAAATCGGGTGGGCGGAGCAGGAACCCGAAGACTGGTGGCGCGCCGCGGGGATCGCGGTGCGCCGGGCGCTTGATGAGGCGCGATTGGGCGGGGACGCCATCGCCTGCGTCGGCTTTTCGGGGCAGATGCACGGGGCGGTGCTGCTCGACGCGGCCGATGCCGTGGTGCGGCCGGCGCTGATCTGGTGCGACGTGAGGACGGAGGCGCAGTGCCGCGCCCTCACCGCGCGCGTCGGGGCCGAGCGGCTGATCCGGCTGACGTGCAATCCCGCGCTCCCCAATTTCACCCTGACCAAATTCCTCTGGGTGCGGGAGCGGGAGCCGGAAAACTGGCGCCGCGTCCGCTCCGTCATGCTCCCGAAGGACTATGTCCGCTTCCGCCTGACGGGGGAGCGGGCGATCGACGTCGCGGACGCTTCCGGGACGCTCCTCTGCGACGTGGCCGCGCGCTCCTGGTCGCGCGAGATGCTCGAAGCCGCGGAGATCGACCCCGCGCTCCTGCCGAAGCTCTACGAATCGCAGGAGGTGTGCGGCCGGGTGAACGCGGCCGGGGCGCTGGCCACGGGGCTCAAGGCGGGCATCCCCGTGGTCGCCGGGGCGGGGGACCAGGCGGCCGGCGCCGCCGGCATGGGCATCGTCGCCCCGGGGGTCGTCAGCGCCACCATCGGGACCTCGGGTGTGGTGTTCGCCGCCACCGACCGTCCGGCGCTCGACGCGCGCGGGCGGCTCCACACCTTCTGCCACGCGGTGCCGGGGCGCTGGCACGTCATGGGGGTGACGCAGGCCGCGGGTCTCAGCCTGCGCTGGTTCCGCGACCGGTTCGGCGCCGGCCGCGACGACGGGCGCGACCCCTACGAGCGGCTGACCGAGGAGGCGGCCCAGGTCCCGCCCGGGGCGGACGGCCTCCTCTGGGCCCCCTACCTGATGGGGGAGCGCACGCCCCATCTCGATCCCGACGCGCGCGGCGCGCTGGTGGGCCTCACGGCGTCCCACACCCGGGGCCACGTCGTGCGCGCCATCCTCGAAGGGGTCGCCTTCAGCCTCAAGGACACTTTCACCCTTTTCGCCGAAATGGGGACGCCGGTCCACAAGATCCGGCTCGGGGGCGGGGGGGCGCGCAGCCCCCTGTGGCGCCAGATCCAGGCCGACGTCTACGGCCACGAGGTCGAGACGGTCGCGGCGGAGGAGGGCGCGGCCTACGGCGCGGCCATCCTGGCCGCGGTCGGGGCGGGGAGATGGCGGAGCGTCGACGCCGCCTGCGCCGAAGTTGTCCGGGTCGCGGGTGTCATCGCTCCCCGGCCGGAAGCCGTTGCGCGGCTCGCGGAACAGTACCAGGTCTACCGCCGCCTCTACCCGGCTCTCAGGCAGGTTTTCGGAGGACAGTCACCAATGGCTCCATGAACGCGCCTGCCTGGTTCGGAAATGCCGTCGTTTGTGGGGATGGTGGTGACCGTCCCCCTGAGGAAAAGCAATGATGAGAACGAGCGTGATTTGCGTTGTTGTCGGGATGGCGGCCCTGGCCGCGGGCGCGGCGCCGGCCCCGGAGTGGAACCCCGCCGCCATCAGGGAATGCGACCGGGCGTGCCTGGTCACGATCATCGACGGCTACATGGACGCCGTCTACCGGGGCGACCCCAGGGCGGTCCCTCCGCTCGCGGCCGATGTGCGCATGACGGAGAACACCGGCGCCATGGATGTGGGCGAAGGCGTCCTGTGGCGGTCGAAGGTGAAGCCGACCGGTTTCCTGATTCATGTCGCCGACCCGGTCGCGGGCCAGGTCGCCCTGCAGGCACGGCTCGAGATCGAGGGACAGCACGCGCTCGCGGCCGTCCGGCTCAAGGTGGACCGGGGAAAGATCCAGGAGATCGAACACCTCTACGTGCGCAACTCCAGATTCGAGAAAAGCATCGATGACGCGGCGCTCGCGCTTTTGACGACGCCGCTGCCGATCCTTACGGACGACGTCCCCCCCGCGCGGCGGACACCGCGGGACATTCTCTACCGCGCCGCAAACTCCTATTTCGACGCCCTTGAGGGGGACAACGGGAAGATCGGCGCCTTCGCGGACGATTGCGTGCGCCACGAAAACGGCTACCGGACCGTCAACCATCCGCCGCCGGGCGGCCGGATGATGCCCTCTCCCGTCATCCCGACCGACCCCGAAATGCTGAAGTTCAGCATGATGACGTGCTCGGAGCAGATCGATACCGGGACCTTCGCCTACATGAAGCGCATCCGGCCCCGGCGCGTCCTGATCCTGGACGAACAGAAGGGGCTGGCCGCCAGCTTCCCGCTTTTCATCCATGACGGGACGAGCCGGAAGGCGGCCCCGGGGGCGCCCCCGGGGATGTTGCAGAACCTGGTGACGATGGAAACGTTCGCCATCCGCGACGGGCTGATCCGCCACGTCGAGGCCTTTCCTTTCGTGACCCTCCCCTATGGACTGGGAAACGGCTGGACCCCCGGTTCCGGCCGCTAAGCTCTTGGGCGGGATCGTGCTCCCGGTCAACGGCGGGCTTTCGGCGTACCCGGACGTGCAAGGGCCCGCAGGAGGACCGAGCCGAGCACGACGGCGCCGCCCAAAACGGCCCATTTTCCCGGTTGCTCGCCGAGCAGGAGGAAGACCCAGACGGGGTTCAGGACCGGCTCGATGACGGGGACCAGGATCGCTTCGAGCGCCGTGACGTGGCGGATCGCCTCGGCGTAGAGGATGTAGGAGAGCCCGAGCTGAAACACTCCCAGCAGGAGCAGGCCCGGCCAGCTCCCCGCCGCAGGGGACGACGCGAGCATCGCCGGGAGTCCGACCAGGAACGCCAGGATGTTCCCCAGGAAGACCGATTCGAGGGGGGAGCCGTCCTTCTGCCTGCGCAGGAACAGGGCGGTGCCCGCGAAGGCCACCCCGCCCAGGATCGCGACGATGTTCCCCCGGAATCCTCCCCCGGCGAGGTCGTCGAGGAAGAACAGGACCATCCCGCCCAGGGCGGCGGCGATGGCGGCGATGTCGATCCGGGTGATCCGCTCCTTTAGGAGCCAGCCGCTGAGAAGGGCCACGTAGACCGGGGCGGTGTACTGCAGCAGGATGGCGTTGGCCGCCGTGGTCCACTTGTTGGCGACCACGAACAGGATGACGGTGGCGGCGTAGCAGAGGGCGCCCCCCAGCTGCGGCCCGCTCCACACGAGGCGCATCCGCGGGCGGAAGGCCAGCATCACGAGAGCCGCGATCCCGCTGCGGGTTCCGGCGATCGCCATCGGGCTCCAGTCCACGATCTTGATCAACAGCCCCCCCAGGCTCCAGAGGAGGGCGGCGAGGATCAGCAGCAGCACCGCGCGCGCTCTCATGGGGAAAAGCATACACGAAATCGCCCTCGAGGCGGCGCGCTCCGGGCCGGTCAATCCGCCATATCCTCCAAGAACAGGTCTACGAGCAGCCGGGCCGACTTGGACAGGTAGCGGTTGCGGTTCCAGGCGAGGCCCGCCTCGATGAGCAACGGCTTGGTCAGCGGCCGGCCCACCACCCCGGGGTGTCGGGCGACGATGGTGTCGAGCATGAAGGAGACGCCGACTCCCCGGCTGACCATCCCCATGATCGTTTCGATCTGGCTCGAGGAGAACACCACGCGGGGGACGAAGCGATACCGGGCACACTCGTCCATGACCAGGCGCCGGCTGTAGGTGTCCTCGTGGAACATGATGAAGGGCTGGTCGCGCAGCCTGGAGAGGGGGATGGCCCGGAACCTTGCAAGCGGATTGCGGCGCGAGAAGCAGGCAAGCAGCTGCCCCTTGGCCACGGGGGCGGTGTCGAAATGGGAGGCGATCCTGGAGGTGACCATCATGGCCAGGTCCAGCTCGCCGGCCGAGAGTTTTTCGCTGAGTGACAGGGATCCTTCCTCGATGACGTCCGTCTCCACCCGGGGGTGGACTTTCCGGAAGCGGGCGAGGAGCGCGGGGAAGAAATAGGCGCCGATGACGGGGGTGATGCCGATGCGGATCCGCCCCTTGCGTGCGAAGCGGAAGTCTTTCATCTCCGCGGCCAGGTCCTGCATCCGGCCGAGGATGTCGTCTGTGCGCTCCAGAAAGACCTGTCCTTCCGGGGTCAGCGCGATCTGCTTCTGGCTTCGGTCAAAGAGGGGGACGCCGAGTTCCTCTTCCAGCCGGCGTACCGCCACTGTGATGGAGGGCTGGGACACGTTCAGCTCCCGGGCCGCCCGGGTGATGTTGCGCAGCCGCGCCGCCCTCTGGAAGTATTCCATCTGGCGGAAATCCAATGTTTTACCTCCTCGTTGATAGATGATCGCTATGTATGTATATCAAAACAATATGTTGCGTCAATGGCTCGCGGGACTGTCTTTTCCGCCGGCACAGGGAAAGATCATCGTCGCCAACCGGTGAGGGACGTCCGCGGGCCGGCTACAGGTGCGATTCGAGGACTTCGGGCACCAGGCCCTGCATGCCGTACAGCCGTGCGTAGAAGCCGTCGGGTTTCCGCATCAGCTCGTCGTGGGTGCCCGATTCCACGATGCGGCGGTTGTGGAGCACGAGCACCAGGTCGGCGTTGCGGATGGTGGAGAGGCGGTGGGCGATGATGAAGCTGGTGCGCCCCTTCATCAGGCGGATCAGCCCCTCCTGGATGCGGGCTTCGGTCAGGCTGTCCACGCTCGAGGTCGCCTCGTCCAGGATGAGGATGCGGGGATCGGCCAGGATGGCGCGGGCGATCCCCAGGAGCTGCCGCTCCCCCTGGGAGAGGTTGTCCCCCCGCTCGGACAGGAGGGTGTCGTAGCCTTGGGGGAGGCGCGAGATGAAATAGTGCGCGTTGGCGGTCCGGGCGGCGGCGATCATTTCTTCCTCGGTGGCGTCGGGGCGGGAGTAGAGGAGGTTTTCCCGGATGGTCGCGGCGAAGAAGAAGGACTCCTGCAGCACCACCCCCATGCACCGGCGCAGATCGTCGATCCGGAGGTCGCGGATGTCCGTCCCGTCGATGGTGATACTCCCGCTCTGGACGTCGTAGAAGCGGCCGAGGAGGTTCACCAGGGTGGTCTTCCCCGCGCCCGTGGGGCCCACGATGGCCACCACCTGGCCCGGCCGGGTGCGGAAACCGATATCGTCAAGGACGGGCTTTCCTTCCTCGTAGGCGAACCCGACCCCGGAGAATTCGACTGCGCCGGCGGGGTCCGCCAGGGAAAGGGCGTCCGGTTTTTCGACCACCTCCGGGCGGGTGTCCATCAGCTCGAAGAGGCGCTCGGCGCCGGCCAGGGCCGACTGCAGCATGTTGTAGACCTGGGTGATCTGCCGCAGCGGCTGGAAGAAGCGCTGGGAGTAGAGGATGAAGGCGGTCAGCAGGCCTATCGACACCCCGCCCGGAACCGCGCCGGCATCCGGCGCCTGCGCTCCCTTCATGGCCAGGCTGCCCCCAACTCCCACGATCAGCCCCAAGGTGAGCGAGGTCATGACGTTCATCAGCGGCATGAAGGTGTAGGAGATGAGTTCCGCCTCGATCCCCGCCCGCTGGTTGGCGTCGTTGATCTTCTCGAATTTTGCGAATTCGGCCTCCTCCCGGCGAAAGGTCTGGGTGACCCTGACTCCCGTGACCGATTCCTCGATGCTCGAGGAGAGACGACCGACCCACTCCTGGTTTCTACGGAAGGCGTTGCGGATCTTCTTCCCCACGATGCCGGTAAGGACAGCCATGACCGGGACCACGGCGATGACGACGAGGGAGAGACGCCAGCTGAGCAGGAGCATGGCCGCGAGCACCGTCACCATGGAAAGAAGGCCGCCGACGAGGTTGGAAAAGCCGTTGTTCATGGCGTTGTAGACCATCTCGATGTCGTTGGTCATCCGGCTGATGAAGTCGCCGATCCCGTGCCGGTCGAACGACTTCATGGAAAGGGCCTGCACCCGGGCAAAGGAGTCCTCGCGCAGGCGGTATATGACCTGGTTCGACAACCGGGTCATGAGGATGCCCGACATGGCGTCGGCGATCCAGGCGCCGATCACGATGGCCAGGATGATCTTCATCCGGTGAACGAAATCGGGGAGGTCCCGCCCCATTTCCAGGTCCACCCTGATCGCCTCCCCCACCAGCGCCGGCACGAGCGTCCGGAAGAGGGTGGCGGCGGCGATGAAGAGGGTGGCGGCGACAATCAGCGCCTTGAACCGGCCGAAATAGTGCAGGAGGCGTCGGAGCGTTTGCGCGTAGTCCCTGGGCGCCTCGATCGGTGGGGGGGCCATCATGGCGCCGCGTTGGGGAGCGTGAGGTCTCCCCGGCGCGGGGGCGGCCGCACGGGCGGACGGGGAGGGGGCGGACGGGCGGCTCATACGGAGGCGCTCCCTTCCGACCCGATTCCGGCCTGGGTCTCGTGGATGGTGCGGTAGGTGGGATTGATCCGGAGCAGCTCCTCGTGAGTCCCGACGTCGGCGATGCGCCCCCCCTCCATCACCGCGATCCGGTCGGCGTGCCGGATCGTGTTCACCTTTTGGCTGATGATGATGGCCGTGCGTCCTTGGAACTCGCGGTAGAGGTTTTCGATGATTCGGCGCTCGGTGGCCGCATCGAGCGAGGAGGTGACGTCGTCCAGGACGATGACGTCGGGGCGTGCGGCGACGGCGCGGGCGATGGCTACACGCTGGCGCTGCCCCCCGGAGAGGCCGGCGCCCCGTTGCCCCACCGGCGTATTCCATCCCTCGGGCGAGAGTTCGATGAACTCGTCCGCGCAGGCGACCGCAGCCGCGTGTTCGAGTTCCGCGGACGGGGCGTCGGGCGCGGCAAAAGCGATGTTGTCGCGCACGGTCCCGCTGAAGAGCACCGTTTCCTGGAGCACCAGGGCGATGCGGGTGCGCAGGGTGTCGAAGGCGAGATCGCGCACGTTGATCCCGTCGACCCACACGCTCCCCTGCTCGGGGTCGTAAAAGCGGGGGATCAGGTGCGCCAGGGTTGATTTGCCCGACCCGGTGGCGCCGATGATGCCCAGCTTCTCCCCTGCGTGTACGACCAGGTGGATGTCGTCGAGCGCCCGCTCCCCCTTGCCGTAGCGGAAGGAGACCCCTTCGAACCGGATCTCCCCCCGGAGGGAGGGGAGACGCCTGGGCGCCGGATGTTCCTGGACGGACGCCCTCTCCGCGAACAGGGCCTCCAGGCGGATGGCGGAGGCCATGGCCATGCTGACGAAGTTCAGCACCATCCCGAGCATCAGCAGGGGGAACATGGCCATGGTGGCGTAGTTGTTGAAGGCGATCAGTTTTCCCAGCGTCAGGTTCCCCGCGGCGCCGGACAGGGATTCGGAGATCAGGGTGGTGCCGCCCGACCAGAGGACGACGACGGTGGCCAGCTGGGCGATCAGGAAGAAGAGGGGGAAGAAAAGGGAAAGCTTGTAGCCCACGTTCATGCTGATGATGAAAAGATCGCGGTTGCGGCGGGCGAACTTGTCGATTTCCTCGCGCTGCCGGGCGAAGGCGCGGACCAGCTTGGCGCCGGCCAGGTTTTCCTGCAGGGTGTTGTTGAGCGCGTCCAGGGCGATGCGCACGCGCATGAACAGGGGACGGATGAGGTTGGCGACGCCGAAGAAGAGGATGAGGATCAGCGGCATGAACACGGCCATCACCCGCGCCAGGCCCGGGTCGGTCAGGTACATGGCCACCACGGTCCCGGCGATCATGATGACCGACTGGACGATGATGAACATCCCCATGCGCACGAACATCCGAACCGTGTTCACGTCCGAGTTGAGACGCACCATGAGTTCGCCCGTGCGCCAGCGGTCGAGGTTTTCGAAGGAAAATCCCATGACCTTCCGGTAGAGGGCGTTGCGCATGGAGTAACCCATCCGCTGGGAGGAGCGGATCAGGGCGTAGCCCGAGGCCAGGTTCAGTCCGGCCGCGAGGACGGCGGCCAGGATGATGCCGGCGGCTCCCCAGAGGATGGCCCGGGGGCTTCCCTCCTCGATCCCACGGTCGATTGCCATCTCGATCAGGCGCGGCTGGACCAGGCCCAGGGCCGTCGAGGCGAGCAACAGTCCGAAGGAGAGGGCGAGCGCCCGCCCCGACCCCCGGAGGAAGCGGAAAAGCCTCAAGAGCGCGATCACGCGGCCTCCGGGTCGGGGGGACAGTCGTCACTGCCCCCCGCCGCAATGGTTCCCGGGGGATTCGGGAGTTTGTCGCAGGCGGGGGACGGTGGTGACTGTCCCCCCAGCACCCGGCCGATGGTTTCGCGCAGCTCCCCGGGGGTGAAGGGCTTGGCCAGGCACCCGCTGGCCCCGGCCCGCGCGAATTCGGCCGCAGTCTCCTCCGTGGCCGAACCCGTCATGAGGATCACGGGGATGTGGGGCGCCAATTGCCGGATCTCCGCGAGGACCTCGAGGCTCGTCATCCTCCCCGGCATCAGCCGGTCCAGGAGCACGGCGTCGACGGCCGCGTCCCCCTTTCGGATGAGGTCCACCCCCTCGTCCCCGGTTTCCGCGCACACGACCTCCCAGCCCGCCCGCGTGAGCACGCGCTGACAGGCGAGGCGCATGTGCCCGTCGTCATCGATCACCAGAACTCGAGTCATGGCGCGGCCTGCAAAAAGAAAACCGCGGATCCCCCGGGGGTGCGCCCCCGGAGAAGTCCGCGGTCGGGATTCCGGGAAAGGGACTATGCTTCCGGCCTGGGGGACAGCCCCGCGGCCTCGGCGATTTCAGCCACCTTCTCTTCCCATTCGATCGCCATGATGTGTACGCCGCGGACCCCGGGGATTTCCTTCAGCTGCTGGATCATCTCCACGCAGATCTTGACCCCCTCTTCCGCCTGCTTCTCCTTGGGGACCCCCTTGAGCCGGTCGATCAGCTCCTCCGGCACGTCCATGCCCGGGACGGATGTCTTCATGTAGCGGGCCATGCCGGCCGACTTGAGCGGCGTGACCCCGGCCAGGATGGCGCATTTCTCGTGCAGCCCCCGCTCCCGCACCATCTCCATCCACTTGCCGAATTTTTCCAGGTTGTAGATGCACTGGGTCTGCAGGAACTGGCACCCGGCCTTCACCTTCTTGCCCAGGCGCATGGCCCGGATCTCGAAGGGGTCGGCGAAAGGGTTTTCCGCCGCACCGATGAAGAGGTTGGGCCGTCCCTTGAGCTCCTCGCCTCCGATCAGGCGCCCCTCGTCCCGCATGGTTCTGACGGTGTTGATCAGCTGCATGGAGTCGATGTCGAAGACGTTCTTGCCCCCCGGGTGGTCGCCGAAGCTCTGGTGGTCGCCGGAGAGGCAGAGGATGTTGTTGATCCCCAGGGCCGCCGCGCCCAGGATGTCGCTCTGGAGGGCGATCCGGTTACGGTCCCGGCACACCATCTGCAGGATCGGGTCGAACCCCATCTCCTTGAGGATGAGGCAGGAGGCGAAGGAACTCATCCTCACGACGGAGGTCTGGTTGTCGGTGACGTTGACGGCGTCGACCACGCCCTTGAGCAGGCTCCCCTTCTTCCGCACAGCCTCCGCGTCCGCCCCTTTCGGCGGCCCGCACTCCGACGTCACTACAAATACACCCTTTTCCAGGAGACGCTCAATATTCGATTGTGTCATCACCGCCGTAACTCCTCCCTCTGGATATCGTAAACTCTAGCACAACCTCAGGTCTTCACGCACGCGGGTGCGCGGACCGCCGTCCCGGGACGGTTTCCAGTCCTTGGCCGGGATGAAGTCCTCGTACCGGTCCAGCTGGCCCAGGGTCTTCAGCCGGTCCACGATCAGCTGCCAGGCGCAGTCGGTGTCCTTGTTCACCTCGCATTTTCCGCTTGCTGAGCCCCCGCAGGGGCCGTTGAACAGGCTCTTGGCGCAGCGGGCGACCGGGCAGACGCCGCCGGTCAGGTGCAGGACGCATTCGCCGCACCCCTGGCAGCGTTCGCTCCATACCCCCTGCTCCAGCGTCACCCCCAGGAAGGTGGTGTTGATGGCGGGGAGCACGATCTTCGAGGGGTAGTGTTCGGCCGTGTACTGGATCCCCGCGCCGCAGGCCATGGAGACGACCGCCTCGTAATCGTCGATGAAGGGCTTGATCTGGTCGATGAACTCGTAATCGCACTGGCGTTCCAGGGTGAATTCCTTGATCTCGATCTCCTGGCCGTCCTTGGCGCGGGCCATCTTCAGCTCCGAAGCCAGGACCCCCACCTCGCGCTCACCCCCCGCCGCGCAGACCGTGATACATTCCCTGCAGCCCAGCAGCAGGATCTTCTTGAAAGGTTTGACCATCTCCAGGATTTCTTCAAAAGGCTTCCTGTTCCCAACTATCATGACGACCTCCTAACGGTTCCCGGCGGGTTTTCCCTGGATGCGCGGGGAACGCACGACTCGGTTCTAAGCAACGAATGCGGCTTTTGCCTTCTTCAGGGGACTGGGGCCGAGGGAACGGATCTTTTCGGCCATTTCGTTGGCGATGGCCGCGAAGCGGGCCCCCTGGGCGGCGCTCAGGTTGTACATCTCCAACCGTTCCGGCTCGATCCCCACCTCCGCCAACAGCGTCTTGGCGTATTCCACCCTTTTCCGGGCCCGGATGTTGCCCTTGAGGAAGTGGCACTCACCTTCCATGCAGCCGGCGACATAGGCCCCGTCCACGCCGGCTTCGAATGCCTTGAGGAGGGTGAGGATGTCCACCCGCCCCGTGCAGGGCACCTTGATGATCTTGATGAACGTCGGGTAATTGAGTCTCATCGAACCTGCCAGGTCCGCGGCGCTGTACGCTCAAAATTCACAGCAGAAGGCCACGATCTCCGGCTCGAACCCGGCGTTTTCCTGTGATGGCTGTGGTGTCGCTTCCATTTGCATCTCCTTTTTACATCACTGCGTTCGTCGCGGCGGGCTCCGCTTCCGAGGTCAGGGCATCGGCTTTCGCCCAGAGCTGCGGCTCCCGGAAGTGTGCGAGTTCGATGGCCATGGCCGGGCATTCGGCCGCGCAGCTGCCGCAGCCATGGCATTTCGCGGGGTCGATCTCCGCCGCTCCCTCGATATTGATTACAGGCACATCGTAGGGGCAGATGCGGACGCAGGTCAGGCAGGCCGCGCAACGATCCCCTTCGACCACCGCCACGATCCCCCCGACCATCATCTTTTCCTTCGAGAGGATGGTCGAGGCCCGGGCCGCCGCGGCGCTCGCCTGCGAGATCGTTTCCGAGATCAGTTTCGGCCCGTGTGCCCCGCCGGCTAGGTACATGCCGTCTGTGGCCAGGTCCACCGGGCGCAGCTTCATGTGCGCCTCGAGGAAGAAGCCGTCCAGCGTGCGCTGAACTTTCAGGACGCCGGCCACCTCGTCGTTGTTCCGCGCGTGGGTCGCGGCGGAAAGGATGACCAGGTCGGGCGCGATCTCGATCCGCTCCCGGATGATCTTGTCGGTGAAGGCCACCTTCAGGGCGTCCCCCTCCTTCCGGACCTCGGGCTTGTCCTCGGGTTCGTACCGGACGAACAGGACTCCCTTCTCACGCGCCTCGGCGTAGTAGGGTTCCGCCAGCCCGTAGGTGCGCACGTCGCGGTAGAGGACGGTGATCTCGGTTTCGGGCCGCATTTCCTTGAGCTTGAGCGCGTTCTTGATGGCGGTGGCGCAGCAGGTCCGGCTGCAGTTGGGCCGTTCGGCGTTGCGGCTGCCCACGCACTGGATCATCACCACCTTCTTGGCGGCCGCGACTTCGGGAGACCCGCCGGCGATCTTCCCTTCCAGGTCGAGCTGGGTCAGGATGCGCGGGTCTTCGCCGTAGAGGTATTCCGCCGGTTTCGCCTCCTCGGCGCCGGTGGCCACGATCACGACCCCGTGATCAATCTTCCGGTATTCCCCGTCGGGGCCCGATTTCACGCCGGTCGTGAAGTTCCCCTTCGAACCGCCCGAATCGATGATGCCGGCCTTGAAGAGGACGTGGATCAGCGGGTGGTTCTCCACCTTGCCGATGGTGTCGTGGAGCAGGGCACGGACGTCCTGCCGGTCGAGGGTGGTGTGGAGGTTCCACAGGTTCCCCCCCAGCCTTTCCTCCCTCTCCAGGAGGAAGACCTCGTACCCCTGGTCGGCGATGTTGAGCGCCGCCGTCATCCCGGCGATACCGCCGCCGACCACGAGGGCCTTCTGTGTGACGGCCACCGTGTGTTCGTCGAGCGGTTCGATCATGCGCGCGTTGGCGATGGCCATCCGGACGAGGTCCTCGGCCTTCTCGGTCGCTTCCGTTTTCTGCTTCATATGGACCCAGGAGCACTGGTCGCGGATGTTGGCCATCTCGAACAGGTACTTGTTCAGGCCCGCCTGCCGCACGGTCTCGCGGAAGAGCGCCTCGTGCGTGCGCGGGGAACAGGAGGCGACGACGACACGGTTGAGATTGTGTTCCCGGATCGCCTCCTGGATCTTGGCCTGGGTGTCCTGGGAGCAGGTGTAGAGGTTCTCCTCGACGTGGACCACGTTCTTGAGGGTGCCGGCGTACTCCCTCACCTTGGGGACGTTGACGACGCCGCCGATGTTGATGCCGCAGTTGCAGACGAACACCCCGATGCGGGGCTCCTGGCCGGTGACGTCGGTCTCGGGCGGGTATTCCTTCTTCACCGTCATCGTTCCTCGCGCCGCCGACAGGGGGATCATGGCGTCGGCCGCCGCCCCGCTGGCCTGGGCCACGGTTTCGGGGATGTCCTTCGGCCCCTGGTAGGCGCCCGACACGTAGATGCCGTCCTTCGAGGTCCGGTGGGGTTCGAATTCCGTGGTTTTCGCGAACCCGTACTCGTCCACCTCCACGCCGAGACGCCGGGCCATCTCGACCGTGTGCCCGGCAGGCTCCAGGCCGACGGAGAGGACCACCATCTCGAATTCCTCCTCGACGACCTTTCCGGTCTCGTCGATGTAGGTGATGATGAGGTTCTTGCTGTGGAAGTCCTCCCTGACCCTTGAGACGGAGCACTTGACGTAACGGACGCCCGACTCGGTGCGGGCGCGCTCGTAGTAGGTCTCGAAGTTCTTGCCGAACGCCCGGATGTCCATGTAGAAGATCGTGGGCTCGATGTTGGCGTCATGCTCGCGGGCGATGACGGCCTCCTTGGTGGCGTACATGCAGCAGACCGAGGAGCAGTAATCGTGGTTGCAGGAGCTGTCGCGGCTCCCCACGCACTGGATGAAGGCGATCTTCTTCGGGTGTTTGCCGTCGGAAATCCGCTGCACCGTGCCCGCGTAGGGACCGCTGGCGCTGAGGATGCGTTCGAATTCCAGGCTGGTGACGACGTTGGGGTACTGTCCGTAGCCCAGCTCGGGCCTGATGTCGCCGTCGACGGCCTTGAAGCCCGGGGTGAGGACCACGGCTCCGACCTTCAGTTCCTCCACTTCGTCGCGGTCGTCATGATTGATCGCGCCGGCGCGGCAGACGTAGGCGCACTGGTTGCACTCGGAGCAGATGCCGCATTCCAGGCAGCGTTGGGCGGCCTTGATCGCCTGCTCCTCGGTGAGCGCCGCCTCCACCTCGAGGAAATCGCCTTTTCGTTCGACCGCGGGGCGCTTCGGGGGTTCGAGGCGCCTGCTCCGGCCCTGTTGCTCCACCAGGGACTCCTTCTCCTCGTCGCTGAGCTTGGCTTCCGGGAGCCGTTCGGTCACTTCCACGACGGGGGGCCACGCCTTGGCAGGCTCCGCCTGGAGGAAGGCATGGATGGCGCGCGCGGCCTTGTGGCCGGCGTCGATGGCGTCCACGACGAAGGTGGTCCCGGTGACGGCGTCGCCGCCGGCGAAGATCCCGGGCACGTTGGTCGCCATGGTGACCGGGTCGGCCTGGATCGTGCGGCCGTTCACCGTCCCGATCTTGTCCCCGAGCGGCGCCAGGTCCGGTTTCTGGCCGACGGCGAAGATGACGAGGTCGCAGGGGACGACGGTCTCGGTCCCCGCGATCTCGTCGAAATCGGGGCGTCCTTCTACGAATCCCCGGAAGTCGATGTTGACGGTGCGAACCCCGGTGACCCCTTCCGCGGAGCCGGTGATTTCCCTGAAGGTCCGGCCGGCGAGGACCTCGATCCCTTCATCGCGCGCATCGCGCACTTCCCAGTCGTGGGCCGGCATCCGGTCTTCGCTTTCCAGGCACGACATCCCGACCCAGTCGGCTCCCAGGCGGACGGCGGACATGGCGGCGTCGACGGCGACGTTGCCGCCGCCGAGTACCAGCACGCGCTTTCCCTTGACGAAATCGGGGCGCCGGGAAGGCTCGCTGAGGCTGACCTCGCGCAGAAAGTCGGTGGCCATGTGCACGCCGGGCAGGTCGTTCCCCGGGATCGGGAGCTTGACGCCGGTGTGCGCCCCCACGGCCACGAAAACGGCTTCGTATTCCCCGAGCAGGGCGGCGGCGTCGTCGACGCGGGTGTTGAGCCTGAGGTCGATCCCGCGGGCGGTGATCTCGTCGACTTCGCGCTGGACCAGGTCGTAGGGCATGCGGTATTCCGGGATCCCCACGCGCATCATGCCGCCGGCGGCCGGCAGCGCTTCGAAGACGGTGACGGTATAGTTGCGGTTGGCCAGGTCGGCGGCGGCGGTCAGACCGGCCGGGCCGGCGCCGATGACGGCCACTTTCCTCCCCAGGCCGCTGGTGTCGGGTTTGACCTGGACGCCGGCGGCGTACGCCTTTTCGACCTCCTCGGGGTGGGCGAAGGCCCAGTCGGTGACGAAGCGTTTCAGGTGCATGATGTTGACCGCTTCGTGGCCTCCGTTGTCCCCCCGGGTGCAGGCCTCTTCGCACTTATGGTTGCAGACGCGGCCGCACACCGAGGGGAAGGGGTTGTCTTCCTTGATCGTGCGGTAGGCGTCGGCGTACCGCTTTTCCCGGATCAGGGCGACATAGCCCATGGCGCGCTGCTCGATCGGGCAGGCGTTGCGGCAGGGGGCTTCCCCCCGCTTTTCGATCGCGAAGGCGTTCGGGATCGCCTGGGGGTACCTCTTGTAGATGGCCTTGCGGGTGTCGATTTGGGCGTTGAATTCATTAGGCCGGGAGATGGGGCAGACGGCGGCGCAGTCTCCGCAACCCGTGCATTTCTCCAAGTCGACGAAGCGCGCGCGCTTGCGGATGCGGACGGAAAAGTTCCCCGGCTCGCCCGAAATGGACTCCACGTCGGTTGCGGTCAGCACCTTGATGTTCAGGTTGCAGCCCGCTTCGACCAGCTTGGGAGAGACGATGCACATGGCACAGTCGTTGGTCGGGAAAGTCTTGTCGAGCTGCGCCATCGTTCCACCGATGGCGGGGGAGTTCTCCACCATGTAGACGTAATATCCCGATTCCGCCAGGTCCAGGGAGGATTGAATCCCGGCGATGCCTCCGCCTACGACCATTACGGCTCCAACTTTTTCCGCCATGCTTTTCCTCGCAATCTTTTCATGGGAGCGGCCGCGGCGGTCGAGCCGGCGCGGCCGCCCGCTCCCATCGTTCCTACTGCATCAATCCCTTGGCTTTCAGCATCGGGACGGGATCGATGAAGTGCCGTTTCAGCCACTTCCCGGTGTCCGGGTGTCCCATGGCCAGCCCCATCAGCTCGGTGTAATAGAGCACGGGGATGCCGATCTTCCTGCCGAGGTCCTTCTCGATGTCCTCCTGGCGGGTGTCCAGGTTCATCTGGCACATGGAACAGCCGGCAACCACGCAGTCGGCCCCGGTCTTGGCGGCCTCGGTCAGGATCTTGCCGGTCAGTCTCTTGAAGATGTCCAGGCGTGTGAACATCAGGCTGGCGCCGCAGCAGTCGGTCTTGTAGGACCACTGCAGGGCTTCGGCCCCCAGCGCCTTCACGAGCTCGTCCATGTGGGTGGGGTTTTCGTAATTCCTGATCCCCGTCAGGCGGGGGGGACGTACCGGGAGGCACCCGTAATAGCATACGGCCTTGAGCCCGGCCAGCGGCCGGACCATCTTCCTCTTCACCACTTCGATCACCGGCTTGCCGCACAGGTAGTCCATGGCAAAGTGTATGGCCACCTTCCCCTCGTAGGGGAAGCTGACCTTCCTGCCATGTTCCCTGACTTCGTACTCTGTTCCCTTGAAGCGGCTGTAACAGTTGGCGCAGGGGACCAGCAGGTCGCGATCGCTCCGCTCGGCGATGGCGAGGTTCCGGGCCGGCATTTCGATCGCCAGCTGTTCGTTCAGGGAGTGGGCGCTGGTGGCGCCGCAGCAGGTCCAGTCGTCCAGTTCGTGAAGCTTGATGTCAAGCCAGGTGGCGACGCCCCGGACCGATTCGTCGAACTCCTTGGAGGTACCGTGCAGCGAGCACCCGGGAAAATAGGAGAATTCCTTCATCGCGCCCCCCCTTTCCCCACTTCTTTAAAGAGATTGCGGAATTCGGCCCCCCCTTTGAACCCCGGGAAAATCCCCATTCTCCCCCTCAGAAACGCCTTAAGCCCCCATCCCATAAATCCGCCCAAGCCTCCGCTCATCAGTTCGTATAGTGCAAACCCCGGTTCCCACGTGCGTCCCGTGTATTTCGTGAGGCTCAGGAAGAACCTGTGAAACAGGGAAATGTTCTTGTCTCCGCTCTTCGCGCCCGTCCGGTGCGCGATGGCGCGCAGGTTGTCCATTACCTTGGCGATGTCGATCTGGTTGGGGCAGCGGGTGCTACAGGTGTGGCAGGAGGCGCACAGCCATATCGTGTTGGAAGACAAGACCTTGTCCCGATGACCGTACTGAATGTGCCGGAACAGCTGGTTGGGCAGGATATCCATGGTGAAGTTGAGGGGGCATCCTGCCGAGCATTTCTGGCACTGGTAGCAGTTCTGGATCTTCTCTCCACTTTCCTGGTAAATCTCTGAAAGCAGGGAGGTGTTGTTGTTCGGTGCCTGCCCGCGTGCGTCCATGTATTCACTCCAGTTCTTGGCTGGGGAGGATTTCCAGGTATAGTCGGAGGATTACGGGGAGGGCCGATCCTGCCTGCCGCACGACCCGAATCCCGGTGTTGTCCTTGGCTCCACAACCCTCTGTCAGACATTACCTCAACTTGTAAAACTAGCACAGTATCGTGTTTCCGGAAAGGGCGAGATTGGCAAGCAATTTCAGTTCCTGGAAGGTCCTGGGGGCGAAAAAGAGCGGCCCAAAGAGCAGCGGGCCGCATGCGGCCCTTGGAGTTGGAGCTCCCGGGGACTATCCTGCATACTCCATAATGCGGGAAATCGAGGATTGAATGAAAAGAGAAGACATTCGGAACATCGCCATCATCGCCCATGTCGATCATGGGAAAACCACCCTGGTGGACGCCATGCTCCGGCAGAGCGGCACTTTTCGCGACAACGAGCGGCTGACCGAAAGGGTCATGGACAACATGGACCTGGAGCGGGAGCGCGGGATCACGATCATGGCCAAGAACACGGCCATCCACTACGGGCCGGTCAAGATCAACATCGTGGACACTCCCGGGCACTCCGACTTCGGCGGAGAGGTCGAACGCGTGCTCAAGATGGTGGACGGGGTGATGCTCCTGGTGGACGCCTCGGAAGGGCCGCTGCCGCAGACGCGGTTCGTGCTCCGCAAGGCGCTCGAACAGAACCTCCCGGCGATCGTGATCATCAACAAGATCGACCGGTCCGACGCCCGCCCCCAGGAGGTGGTCAACGAGATCTACGACCTCTTCATCGACCTCGGCGCCGGGGAGGCGCAGATCGCCTTCCCCATCCTGTACGCGGTCGGCAAGCGCGGCGTCGCCAAGCGGAGCCCGGAAGACCCCTCGGAGGACCTGCGCCCCCTGTTCGAGCAGATCCTCGAGAGCATTCCCGCCCCCCGGGCGATCCATGAGGACCGGCTTCAGGTCCTGGTGACGATGCTCGACTACAACGATTACATGGGGCGCATCGCCATCGGCAGGATCTTTTCCGGGAAAATAGCGGTCGGGGACACCGTTTCGGTCTGCAAGCTCGACGGCGCGATCGAAAAGACCCGGATCACCAAGCTCTTCAGCTTCGACGGGCTCAAGCAGCGGGCGGTCGAGTCCGCTTCCGCCGGGGACATCATCGCCCTGGCCGGGATCGAGGGGATCTATATCGGGGAGACGGTGGCGGACGCCGAGGATCCCGTCCGGCTTCCCCCCATTCGCGTGGACGAGCCGACCATCTCCATGGTCTTTCAGGCCAATACCTCCCCGCTTGCCGGCCGGGAGGGGAAATTCGTGACCTCGCGCCATATCCGGGCGCGCCTGGAGAAGGAGGCGCTGGGGAACGTGGCCATCCGGGTCACGGACACGGACATGGTGGACAGCTTCAAGGTTTCCGGGCGGGGGGAACTGCAACTGGCCATCCTGATCGAGATGATGCGGCGCGAGGAATACGAGCTGCAGGTGTCCAAGCCCCAGGTGATCACCCGCACGGTCGACGGGGTCCTGATGGAGCCGATCGAACAGGTGGTCGTCGACTGCCCGGAGAATTTCATCGGAGTGGTCACCGAGGCGCTCGGGCGGCGCAAGGGGAAACTGTCTAAAATCGTGGATCACGGCGCCGGCCGGGTGCGGATGGATTTCGAAGTCCCCTCGCGCGGGCTGATCGGGTTTCGTTCCGATTTCCTGACCGATACCAAGGGGACCGGCCTGCTCAACTCCATGTTCCTGCGCTGGGGCCCCTGGATGGGGGAGATCGCCAACCGGGTGAACGGGGCGCTGGTGGCGGACCGGGCGGGGCGGGCCACCGGCTACGCCCTGTACAACCTGCAGGAGCGGGGGGCGCTGTTCGTGCGCCCCGGGACGGAGGTGTACGAGGGGATGATCATCGGAGAGAACGCCCGCACGGTCGACCTGGACGTCAACGTGACCAAGGAGAAGAAGCTGACCAACATGCGCGCGTCCACCGCCGACGAGGCGATCCGGCTGATCCCCTTCCGCGACCTCTCGCTCGAACAGGCGCTGGAGTTCATCAACGACGACGAGCTGGTCGAGATCACGCCGAAGAAGATCCGCCTGCGCAAGAAGGCTCTCTCCGTCCACGACCGGTAGGTAAGCGGGGACGTTCCACACGTTTCCCTTGTGCGGAGCGGCGCCGTCCCCCGGGCCCGAAACAGGCGGCCGGCAAAAACCTTTTTGCCGGATATCGTTGTGCGGAAAATGGGAAACATGTGGGACGTCCCGGTTTTTTGTGCTATTAAGAAAGGAATTATGAAGACGGCGCTGGTTTGTGGTGCGGGTGGGTTCATCGGGGGCCACCTGGTCGGAAGGCTGAAGCAGGAGGGCTACCGGGTCCGGGGAGTGGACCTTAAATACCCGGAGTTCCGCCGCAGCCCGGCCGATGATTTCGTCATCGGCGATCTCCGCGACCCGGCGCTGTGCCGGGAAATCCTGGACCGTCCCTACGACGAGGTCTATCAGCTGGCGGCCGATATGGGGGGCGCCGGTTATGTTTTCTCCGGCGCGCACGATGCGGACATCATGAGCCACTCGGCCGCCATCAACCTGAACGTGCTCCACGGCTGCCGGAAGGCCGGGGTCGGGAAGGTGTTCTATTCTTCCTCCGCCTGCGTCTACCCCGGGTACAACCAGCAGGACCCCTCCAGCCCCCTCTGCAGCGAGGATTCGGCCTATCCCGCCGATCCCGACAGCGAGTACGGATGGGAAAAGCTCTTCAGCGAGCGGCTCTACCTCGCCTTCCGGCGCAATCACGGCCTGGATGTCAGGATCGCCCGCTTCCACAATATCTTCGGGACCGAGGGAGCATGGACCGGCGGCCGGGAAAAGGCGCCCGCGGCCATCTGTCGCAAGGTGGCCGAGGCGGAAGATCGCGGCTGGATAGAAATCTGGGGGGACGGTCGCCAGACGCGGTCGTTCCTGTATATCGACGAGTGCCTGGAAGGGGTGCGGAGGCTCATGGATTCCGACCTGTTCGAGCCGGTCAACATCGGTTCCGAAGAGATGGTGACCATTAACGGGCTGGCGGAAATGGTGATCGGCATATCGGGCAAGAGGTTGTCTCTCCGCCATATCGAAGGCCCTCTCGGGGTGCGCGGCAGGAATTCCGACAACACCCTCATCAGGGCGAAACTGGGTTGGGCCCCGTCAGCCCCCCTGATCGACGGGCTCAGGAGTCTGTACCCATGGATACGGCGACAGGTCGAAGGAGGGGGCGGGGCCTGATCATCGTGCGTTTGCGCGGCGGATTGGGCAACCAGTTGTTCCAGTACGCGCTGGGGCGCCACCTCTCCATCATCCACGACAGGCCGCTCCTGCTGGATACGAGCGAATACGGCGCCACCAGGCCCGATCCGAAGCGGGGGATCCGGGTCTACGGGCTGCATCACTTCATGATCCGGGCCGAGGTCGCCGGGCCTGACGAGACGGAGCCCTTCCGGTGCTATTACCGGCAGGACCTCCTCTCCCGGGTCCTGCGCCGCGCGGGAGGCGTGGGGTTTCTCTTCGGTCACACCTACCACTACAGGACTTTCCGGCAGGCGCATATTTTTTACCCCCGCGTCCTGTCGGGGCGGCCCCGGAGGGTGTGGTACCTGGACGGCTACTGGCAGGCGGAGCGGTACTTCGCGCCCATCGAGACCATCCTGCGCGAGGAATTAGTCCTCAGGGAGCCTCCCAACGATTACAACCGGCGGATGCTGGAGCTGATCGGTGCGGCGGAATCGGTCTGTGTTCATGTCCGGCACGGGGACAACGCCAACCAGGCCGCGGCGCAGCACGGCATCCTGCCGCCGGACTATTACCGCAAGGCGGTCGAAGACCTGGTGCGGGCCGTGCCGAACCCCCGCTTCTTCGTTTTTTCCGACGACCCTGAATGGGCCAGGGAAAACGTGCGCCCGGGCGGCGACCCCGTCTATGTCGACGGCAACGACGACGAGAGGAACTACGAAGACCTGAGGCTCATGGGAAGCTGCCGGCACCACATCACGGCCAACAGCACCTTCAGCTGGTGGGGGGCGTGGCTCGGGAGAAGGGCGGGACAGCGGGTGTACGCTCCCGGCCGCTATTTCATGCACCTGGATGTCCCGAACGGCGACTACTACCCCAAGTCGTGGAACATCATCGATGTCTAGCCGGACACGGAAGCATCTCTGTTAGGAACCCCGCCCCGTACGGCCCATGGCTTCCACATTATACCCTGCTTCTAATACGCTCCCTCCTGCCATGTGGGTGATGGCGGGGCGACTCCCGCCCGTAGCGGGGCGTTGCACCTTCCCGTGGGCTGGGTGGAGAGGTGTGTCTCCAGCTTCATAAAATGGGAAACTAGTGGGACGTCCCCAATAAAGTGTCCCAGTCGTAGGTGGTGAAGGTGGCGGAGAGGCGGTGGTCGTCGTCGACGACGTGCAGTTGGAGGTCGGTGAAGAGGCGGCGGGCGATGGGGCGGATGGCATCGAGGGGGACCACGTCGTCGCTCCTGCCGTGAAAGATCGTTACGGGCATGCCCAGCGTCCGGTCCCGGCAGGGCTCGAGCGGATCCAGGTGGAGGGCGGGGGCCAGAAGGACGAGGCGCGCGACCCGGTCTTCGTGCCGGCAGGCGTAGACGGCGGCCATCAGCCCGCCGTAGCTCGAGCCGACGAGGACCAGGGGGTGCCGCCCCTCGAGCAGCCGCTCGAGCTTGTCCATCCTTTGCTCGAAGGGGCCCGGGAAATCCTCGACGATCATGCCGGGGTAGCGGGCGCGGAAAAAGCTTCCCTTGCTTCCCCGGCTGGAGCTTTCCAGGCCATGAATGAAGACGCGCACCGGATCGTTCGCCATGCTCCCTATATACCATAATTTTATCGGGCCCGGGCCGGTTTCGGTGTATGCTGGCCGGAACGGTTCGAACAACCTATGGTAGATCGGGGGGACGTATGCGTGCGATGGAGGCGAGGATCGGAGGTCACACGGGACGCCGGGGCATGGCGCCGGCCTTTTGCCTGGCGCTGGTTCTGCTGGGAACCTCGTTGGCAGGGCGCGCGGCGGCGAAGAATTTCCTCTGGGAGGTGAAATCGGACCAGGCGACGGTCTACCTGTTCGGGTCGATCCATTACGCGAAGGCCGACATGTACCCGCTCGACGCCGCGATCGAGGACGCCTTCGCCCGTTCGCCCAGCCTGGTGCTCGAGATCAACCCGCTCGAGATCGACCAGGCCGGGCTCGCGCAGCAGATCCTGGCCGAGGGGATGTACACGGGGAACCGGACGATCAAGGACGATCTCAGCCCGGAAGTGTTCGCCATGCTCGAGGAGTACGCGCGCGGCGCCGGCCTCCCCGTCGAGGCGTTCCTCGGCATGAAGCCCGCGCTGCTCACGCTCACCCTCTCGTCGTTCGAATTCACGCGGCAGGGGTACGACCCCCTGCAGGGGATTGACGTCTACTTCGCCCGCAAGGCGGCGGAATCCAAGTCGATCATCGAGCTGGAAACGGTCAGGGAGCAGCTGGACATGCTGCTCGGCCTCCCCGACGCCAGCCTGCTGCTGATGTACACCATCCGGGACCTGGACAAGACCGGGGAGCAGATCGGCGAGCTCGTGAGGCTATGGAAGGCGGGGGACGCCGACGGGATGAACGAAGTCGTCATCGAGGAGAGCCTCAGGGAGGAGCCGCGGGTCGCCCCGATACTGGAGAAGATCCTTTTCGAGCGGAACGTCACCATGGCTGAGAAGATCAAGGAGTACCTCTCTTCCGGCTGGAGCTGCTTCGTTGTCGTGGGCGCCGCCCATTTCGTCGGCGACCGCGGTATCGTGAGGCTGCTCGAAAAGGAGGGCTACCAGGTCCGGCAGCTCTAATCCTGCCGTGGCACAGCGGGCGCCTTGCGTGTCAGGGATCTTCCCGGGCCGGACTCCGGCCCCCCGCGCCATCTTTAATTAACGCAAAGGGGCCGGGCAAGTATTTTGGGCCCTACTGGACCCGGGCGCCGTCCGCCGTCCGGGATTCGAAATGCTTGGCGTAGGTCCCGAGAGCCAGGATGGGGAAGTAGTTCCGGTAGAGGTGGTAATGGAGGTAAAAGACCCGCGGGAACCCGGTCCCGGTGGTCACCGACTCGTCCCAGGTTCCGTCGGGGCGCTGGGACTCCCGGAGCCAGCGGATCCCCTGCTGGACCGCCGAGGAGTAGATTTCCCCTGCGGCGATCAGTCCCATGATAGCCCAGGCGGTCTGCGTGGGAGTGCTCTCGGCAGGCTCGAAACGCTTCGTTTCGTAGCTGAGGCAGCTTTCGCCCCAGCCCCCGTCCGCGTTCTGGACCTCCCGGAGCCAGCGCGCGGCATGCGCGATGGCAGTTTTGGCGTGGGACGCGCCCGTGGCGGCGAGGCCGCGGATTGATAGGAAGGTGCCGTAGACGTAGTTGACCCCCCAGCGGCCGAACCAGCTTCCATTGGTCTCCTGGCTCCGGAGCAGGAAATCGATCCCCCGGGCGATGGGGGAGTCGGTGGGTTTGAAGCCGCGGCGGCAGAGCGATTCCAGGACGCGGCCGGTGATGTCGGGGCAGGTCGGGTCGAGCATGGCATTGTGGTCGGCGAAGGGGATGCTGTTGAAGATCTCCCAGTTGTTGTCGACGTCGAAGGCGGCCCAGCCCCCGTCGCTGCTTTGCATCCCCAGCAGCCAGCGGACGGCGCGGCGCTCGACGCGCGCCTGCCGCTCCGGGTCACTCGCCCGGGCGTGCAGCAGCGCCATCAGGACCAGGGCCGTGTCGTCCATGTCAGGATAGAATTCGTTGGCGAACTCGAAAGCCCAGCCCGATGGCGTCAGGTCGGGGCGCTTGGCCGCCCAATCCCCCTTGCGCCTGATTTCCCGGTCGAGGATCCAATCGGCGGCCTCCGTCGTCCGGGCGTGGTCCGCCGCGCCGAGTTCGCCCAGGGCGAAGATGGTGTTGGCCGTATCCCAGAGCGGGGATTTGCAGGGCTGGAAGATCAGGCTCTCCTCCTGCTCCAGCATCAGGCCATCGAACTGGTCGATCGCCTGTATGAGGTCGGGGTGGTCGCGCTCGTAACCGAGCAGGTCCATGGCGATGATGGTGTACATCATCGACGGGTAGATGGCCCCCAGCCCGTCGCTGAAATGCAGCCGGTTGAGCATCCAGCGCTCCGCTTCCTGCAGGGCGCGCCCACGGATCTTCTTGACGCTCTTACGCTCCCAGCGCTTGAAGAGGGTGTCGGCCTTGATGAAGATGTTGCCGATCCGGTCCCGGCGATGGAGTGCCAGCTTGCGGCGCGGATGCATCAGTTCGTTGATCCGCATCCCCCCCGGAGTGGGCCGGGTCTGGCCGATGGCTTGGATGATGGAGAGGGGGACGATGATGGTACGGGTCCAGGAGGACATCTCGTACAGGAGGTTCCCGGGGATGATCAGGATCTCCGGTGGGATCGTGGGGCAGTATTTCCGGGGGAAGAGGTCGAAGAGACTGTAGTTGATCTTCGTGTAGCTGTTGCATGCCTGGATCCCCCCCATTTTGAGGATGAGGTCCCGGGCGCGGCGCATGCGCGGGTCGTCCACCGACAGCCCCGTCATCTTGAGCATGGCGTAGGCGCGCACCGTGGCGTTGATTTCCGCCGGCCCGGGCGTGTAAATGCTCCAGCCGCCGTCGGGGCGCTGGGCGTCCAGGATGGCACGGGCGGCCTTGCGGACCCGGGGCATCGTGGGAGGATTCCAAACGCCGTCCTCGTCGGGAGGGTAGAGCCACATCTGCAGCAGGATGTAGTCCGACTGCAGGGTGGAGTCCCCCGTCAGGTCCCCCACCCAGTACCCGTTGGCGTCCTGTTTGGATGCGAGCGTCAGCGCAGCCCGGAGGGCGGTTTCCCGGACCTCGGAGGCGGAGATGTGCGCTACGGTCTGGGTGGCGGGTGCGGTTTCTTCAATGACGTGAACGGGTTTGGACGTGGGAGTCAGCGTTTCGCGCATGTCTTTACACCTTTCCGGCAGAGCCTGCCCTTTCTGTTTGCCAAAGCCGTCATTCTACTACAGGTTTTGGAAAAGCAAGAATTTTTTTGCAGCCGCCGGAAAGCGCCCGGCGGAGATCATCCTCCTTCGGTGACTCGCCTGGTATATGATTGGATCATATTGATGTACACGTGGATCCGGACTGTCGGCGGGGTCTTTTTTTGTAAAGCCAACGATTCCCATTGATTGAATGTCCGGGGATCTGGAATGCAAAATTCGTAAAAGGGGATCAGGGAGGTGGTGAGCCATGGGTTCTGCGATTACGGAATTTGTCCATGCCGCGCTTGGGCGCGGCATCGCACGCGCGGATATCGTCCGGGCGCTGCAGCAGGGGGGGTGGTCCGCGAGGGAGATCGAGCGCGCGCTCGACTGCTTCGTGGAAAGCGATCTGCCGCTGCCGGTGCCGCGCAAGCGGGTTTCCGGTTCCGCCCGGGAGGCCTTTCTTTTTCTGATGCTCTTCGCTTCCCTATATACGGCCGCTTTCGCCCTGGCCTCCGTCCTCTTCGACCTGATCCATCTCGCGCTGCCGCAACCGGGCGACCTCACGCACGGGACCATCGTCTCGCTCCGGCATGGGATCGCCACCACCCTCGTCTCCTTCCCCCTTTTCCTGTTCATGGGCCGCGTCGTGGCCCGCGAAGGGGTCCGCAACCCCGGCCAGCGCATATCCCCGGTCCGCCGCTGGCTCACCTACCTGACCCTGTTCATCGCCTCGGTCGCCGTCATCGCCGACCTCATCACCCTGGTGGTGCGGCTGCTGGAGGGGGAAGTCACGCTCCGGTTCGGCCTCAAGGTATTGGTGGTTGCGACGATGGCGGGGGCGGCATTCCTCTACTTCATCATGAACCCCGACCGCGACCAGGCATCTCCCCCGTCGGAGCCGCGGCTCTCGCCGGGGGCCCGGGCGGGCTTTGCCGCCATGATCCTGGTGGTCCTGGCGGCTCTCGGCCTCGGATTTTGGTATGCCGGGAGCCCCATGGAGGCGCGGTTACGGGCCCATGACGCCCGGCGCGTTGAAGACCTGGTCCAAATCGGCGCAAGGGTTGAGCAGTACTATCGCAACGAAGGCGTTCTCCCTCCATCCCTCCAGGACCTCGATGCGAACCCGGCGACCTATATCGACCAGAAGACGGACCGGGTGACGGCGGAGCCCTACCACTACCGGGTGGTGGATGCGACCCATTTCGAGGTGGGGGCGGTCTTCACCCTGCCGGGCGGGCCCGTGGACGGGAAGGGGGCGGCCCGCCGCGCGCAGCCGGGGGAGACGAGTTTTTGGCAGCATGGCGCGGGGCGCGTGGTTTTTACGATAGATGCGGCGCGCCAGGACCCGGTCGCTCGCTGACCCCCGCGCCCGAGATCGGTCCTGGGTGGGCCCGGGCGGAGGAGTTTCCCAAGGAGCCGGTTTTCGGGTCGATCCTGAGCGATTACGAGGTGGAGGTCGGTCCCATCAACATGGGGCTCCCCGGTGTTGTCCGGCCCGCGCTCGAAAATCACCCAGGAACGGTTTTGCATTCCCCGGCGCCGCTGGCCTATAATCCAGGCAGATAGGAGGAAACAGCGTGAAAAACGGGTATACGAGACGGGAAGCTCTGGAGCTGGGACTGGGAGCCGCGGTTCTGA
>JAAYAJ010000003.1 GCA_012719455.1 Acidobacteriota bacterium
ACGAGGCGCTGGCGACGGCTGCGGGCGAGGCGGCGGTCGGCGACGCGCGTCCGCTGGCGGCTGCCAAGTACAAGGTCCAGATCGCCAAAACGCTGGTGAAGCGGGCGCTGCTCGCCACGGTGTAAGCGGAGAGATTGAGAAGGACAGCGCCACGGGTTTCACGATCCGGCATCGTGGAACCCGTGGCGTTCTTTTTGGCTGCGGGCGCCATCCGGCGCGCGCTTCCTTATGAATGGAGATGCCATGGCCAGAAACAGATTCAGAGCTTGTATCCTGTGGACGGGGATCATCTTCAGCATGCTGATCCTGTCGGGTTGCGAACAGAAGACCATCAACCAAATCCTGGCGGACCCCAGCCAGTACGCCAACAAGGAAGTGGCCGTGGCGGGGACGGTGACCTGGAGTACCTCGCTCCTCGGCAACGGCGTTTACGAAATCGAGGACGGCACCGGGAAATTGCTGGTGGTCTCCACCTCGGGGGTGCCGCGCAAGGGGGCGCAGGTGGTCGTCAAGGGGAAGGTCCGGGAAGGGTTCGATCTCTCGATGTTCAATCTGCCCGATCCGATCGCCTCGGGCCTGGTCCTGATGGCAAGTTCCCACAAGGCGCGCTGACCCCCCAAGTCACGGCCATTGGGTAGTCCTCCGGCTCATCGGGTCGCTGCGCAGGTGGAATAGGGCTTCCGATCGCGCCGGGAGTTTTTACACAGAAATCGTTATAGTAGGCGTAATTTGTAAATTATTTTTACACTTGATGGAAATGTCGATTGCGCCCGTTCCGGGAGGATGGAAAGGCAAGCCCGGGAAGACGATGGAGCGTTAATTTGTTGACATAGTGAGTTTTAACGGTTCGCGGCACGCCGGTGTCTCGAGTCCTGCCTCTGTGCCCCTTGTCGAGATCTCTTACACTCCCGGTTTTCCATTTATTTGATAATATCAATTAAATCAATGATTTGCGAAGTGGAACGCAGATTGCATATAATTAGGGTGAGCAGATCGATATTGGACCTGTTCGGAAAGGAGTAAGAAGTGGCCAGAAAAACATTCATGGTGGCTTTCTTTTCCATCTGTTTGATGATGGCTATCCCCGCCGGGTGGGCCAATCCCGGGAGCACTTCTGAATCCCCTCAGAATAATACTGCCGTTAAAGGCGATCCCGGGTATATCGAGGGCTTTACCGGCGAAACCATCGAAGCGGTGCTGGACATGTTATCTGCCAGGACGCCGATGCCGAGTTTCCCTGAAGCAAAGAGCCTGGACATGCCCAAGGGTTTCTATCTCCCTCCCGCCGATGGAGGCGATGTGGTTGGTAAGGAAGCGCCGCTCAGGGCTATGGCTTTGCGGCAGGAGCCTGTTGGGGCTGCCGTCCCTGAACCGGGTACGCTCATGCTTCTGGGGTCAGGCATCCTGGGACTGGCTGTTTTGGGAAGGCGTAAGCTTCATAAATAATCGAAGATACATAAATGCGGCAAGGGGGGGTGAAGCACGCACGCTTCACCCCCCTTTTTTTTGGGTGCGGCGGGGTTGCACCGGCTTACTGCCCGATGCGGAAGACCACGCCGAAAGCGAGGTTCATGTTGTTCATACTGTCCCCCTCGTGGCGCGTCAGGTAGTAGTCGGCCTGGATCAGGCGGATGGCAACGCTTTCGCTGAGGTTGACGTCGAGCCCGCCCCCCAGGGCGAACCCGAGACCGTTGTTGGTGTTGCGCATGAGTTCACCCTCACCTTCCGCTTCGCCCGAGAGCCTGATGTGGTCGAGCCCGATCAGGGCGTGGGCGAAGGGGGTGACCCGTTCATTCCCCCTGTAGGAGAAGCGCGGGCCCGCCATCAGTGACAGGTTCCGCACCTTGACGTTCCCGTTGACGCTGTCAAGCCCGTCGGAGACGGTGAAATCAACGATATTGTTCTGGTTGTAGCGGAAATCGGCCACGACGCCGAAGACGGGGTTGACGTTGAACGCGACCGAGCCGGTAACCCCTTTTTCATGAACTTTGAGGTGCTGGCGCTCACGCTGGTCCCCGGGGGTGCCATATCCTCGATGTCGTTGGCGAGGGAATTGAGATTGAGGTCGCTGATCCCAAGCTTCATCATGGAATACCCGGCGAACACCTCCGCCCGCGGGAAGTCCTGGGCTACGGCCGCGCCCGATAACAGCAGGGCCAGAACAGCTGCAAACATGACTTTTTTCATCTTTCTCCTCACATCCTTAAACGGGGACCCTGGGCCCGTCCCGCTGTAGGAACCTCCACGCGAAAACAGGGTGCCGGCGGTTCCAGAATCCACGAGTAATGCACGTGCCGGTCTTCTTCTGTTTCTGTAGTGCTAGGGTACTCATCGGCCCAGCGCTCTTCCGGAATGAGGAATATATGCGGATCCCGCGCGCAGGGGGATTTTGCATCTCCCGGGCGATGGCGTGAAAGATGCCGTCCGCGGATCCCGCGCGCAGGGGGGATTTTGTCCGGCCGTTCAACCTTTCGTAGTAAAATCGGATCATATCGGTAGGAGGCAAAAACCATGAAGATGCTGCCGCAGGTCCGGATCATTCTGCTTGCTGTCCTGATGTCATCTCTGTGTTTCACGGCGTGCGTGAAGAACCCGGTGACTGGGAAACGCCAGTTCGTCATGTTGACCGAAGGCCAGGAGATCGCCATGGGAGCCGAATCGCACCCGGAGGTGCTGGCGCAGTTCGGGGTGGTGGAGGACGCGGCGCTGCAGGAGTACTTCGCCGGGGTCGGGAGAGAATTGGGGCGCGTGTCCCACCGTCCGAACCTCGATTGGCATTTCACCATTGTGGACTCCCCCGTGGTCAACGCCTTCGCCGTTCCCGGCGGCTACATTTACCTCACCCGCGGAATTCTGGAGCACATGAACAACGAGGCCGAAATGGCTTCCGTCCTGGGGCACGAGATCGGCCACATCACCGCACGCCACTCCGTGACCCAGCTCTCCCAAGGGCAGCTGATGAATATCGGCCTGGGGCTCGGGTCCATTTTTTCCCCCCATTTCCAGCAGCTCAGCGGCCTGGCCCAGATGGGGCTCGAGGTCCTGATGCTCAAGTACAGCCGGGATCACGAGCGCGAGGCGGATCAGTTGGGGCTGGAGTACATGGCCAAGGCGGGCTACGATCCGGAACAGATGAGCCGGTTTTTCCAGGTCTTCACTGACATGAGCGAGGAAGAACCGGGGGCGATCCCCAACTGGCTCTCGACCCACCCCTCCCCGCCCGACCGGCTCCGGGATACCCAACTCGAGGGGGCCCGGCTGAAGCGGAGCGCGCCCGGGCGCACGTTCAAAGTCGGCGCGGACGCCTTTGTCCCCAGGCTGGCCAAATTGGTCTACGGTGACAACCCCAGGGAAGGGTTCGAGGAAAACGGCCGGTTCGTTCACCCCGACTTGCGCTTCCAGTTCGACCTTCCCCCGGGGTGGAAGGTGGAGAATACCAGGAGGGCGGTTTTCATCTCCGAGCCCAAGGGGGGGGCGGTGGTCCAGCTTTCCATGGTCCCGCCACGGGCCGGAAGATCACCTGTGGAGATCGGGCGCATGATGGGGAGCCAGCAGGGGCATCAGCTGGTATCGGGGCGGGAAGAGCGGATCAACGGCAAGGCGGCCTTTTCCGGAATCTACCGCGTGCAGAGCGACGGCGGCATCCTGGGGGTCACGGCCGCCTTCATCAGTCACGGGGGGAACATCTACCAGATCGCCGGGCTGGCGCCGGAGTCGGTGTTTTCGAGGTATCGGCGCCAGATGGATTCGTCGCTGCGGAGCTTCCGCGAACTGACCGACTCTCGTCTGCTCTCGGTGCAGCCGGACCGGATGAAGCCGGTGCGGGCGCGCAGGGGGGATACGCTGCGGCGGCTGGCCGGTTCCTCCGCCCAGGGCAGGATCAAGATCGAGGACCTGGCTCGGCTCAACCGGCTGAACCCCGACCAGGCGTTGGAGGCGAACAGCTGGGTGAAACTGGTCGAGCCGGGGAGACGCTGATGGGCCGCCCTGGAGAAAATCCCGGTCTGGACAGAAAGCGTCCGATCTTTTGGGCAAAAAAAGACGGGAGCGGCTTTGCCGCTCCCGTCCGATTTGGATGGGGTGAGGGGACGGTCTTCAGCTTCCCAGTTTTCCCCGTTCAGCCATGATGTCGGCCACCCGCTTCAGGCCGTAGCTCTCCAGGGTCCGGCGCGTCGGCCATCCATTCTCCTTGTCCCACCCTTCCAGTTGGTAATAGTGGGTCTTGAAATCCTCGACCCCCTGCTTGTCCAGGTACATGTCCGGGGCCTCGTCGTGGCGCCACTTGCCGTTTTCATAGATCGGCACGCCTCCCCAGAAGGTCATGCCGGAGGCGCCGGGACGGTACATGAACGGCGCGAAGACCTCCGCCTTCCGGTCGCGGCCGTGCATGACGCGGATGGCCCGTTCCAGGGTCCAGGTCTTCTGCCCGATCCGCATGGTGTCGGCGAAGGTGTCCTTCTTTCCGGTCACCGCGGTGTAGTACTTCATCTCGATTTCGGGACTGATCGTTTCGAGGTTGGGGAGGAACATCTCGCAGAAAGCCATCGATTCATTCCAGAACGTGGCGTAATGGCGGCTCCACGCGACCTCCTTGGCCTTGTGGGGCGAATAGAGACCCGTCTTCCAGGCTTCCTCCCCCTTCCAGGCGTAATTGAACATGAAGATGTCGTTCTCGTAGGGAACCATCTTCTTCGCCAGCTCAATCAGGGCCTCCTCCGTCGTCTTCCCGCGCGGCTTGCCCACGGCGGTCACCAGGCCGTGCCAGCTCGGGTCGCCCGCGCCGAGCAGGTAGTTGTATGCCCATTCGGCGCTCGGCAGGGTCCAGTGCCCGGTAGCTCCCCACGCCGGGAAGCGGAGCGCGCCGCTCTCCAGGTCCTGTTCGAGCCGTCCCCACCTCTGGGCGGCGCGCATGCACCCTTCGGCCAGGGCGTCGCCGATTCCCACGCGCTTGGAGATCGCGTCGAGGAAAGCCAGGCGGAAGCTCAGTTCCCCCCACTGCTCCATCGGCAGCGGGGCGGAATCGATCCTCTTGCCCGGTCCCAGTTCGCCGATCCGGTAGAGGTAGCGGATATACCACCCGATCCCGGTCTCCACCGGCACCTTCTTGTTGAAGAAATCGGGGGCGCCGGGGATGTCGGATATGAACAGGCCCAGGAAATGGGCCGACCAGCCGCTGGCGCCGTATTTCATCAGGGCCTGTGAGGCCAGTTCCGCCTCGGAGGCCGCCTGGGCCGACTGCGCTCCCCTCAGAGACTGCTCCTCGGGGTTGGCCAGCCAGTGCTGGTCCACGCACATGGTTTCCCCTGCATGGTAGACATTCCGGCGCCGGTCGGCCCGCAGGCAAGGGTGGCACGATCCCGATCCCGCGCTGGCCGGGGCGAAGCTCCCGGTCACGAGGCCGCCGCCCGTCATCTGCCAGATCCGGGCGTCCAGGAGGGCCTTGGCGTCGGCCATCTTCACCGTGCCCGATCCGAGCACGCTGACGGCCTTGAGGTTCTTGGCGCCGAAGACGGCGCCGAATCCACCGATGCGCCCGCTGACGCCGCTCCCCGTGATCAGGGCGGCCAGTCTCGAGCGGGCTTCCCCGACGGGGCCGATGCAGACGATCTGCGGGATCCCGGTGGTGTAGGTGTCCCCCAGTTGCATCCACTCCTCGCCGAAGCGGACCCTTCCTCCGACCATGTTGGCGATGCGACCCTGGGTTTCCCAGGTGTCCCGGCCCCAGAGATCCGCTGCGCTTTCAATTTTAACCTGGTCGTTGATGATGTTGATCCATACCGGCTGGTCGGCTTTCCCCTCCACGACCACGCCGTCCCAGCCGGCCAGTTTCATCATGGTTCCGAACCGTCCGCCGAAATTGGTCCGCCAGAACTCGCATGTAGGGAAAGTCTCGGGTGATATCCCGCAGACGCTCGTCCGGCCCGCGCCGGGCACCCCGGTGCCGGCCAGGGGGCCGACCATGATCGGGAGGACGTTCCGGGGATCGAAGGCATCCTTGAGGTCCCATTCGCCCGGGGCGACGGCGAGGTCCCAGAAGATGGCGGCCCCCATGCCGTAGCCCCCGCCGAATTCCTCGTACCGGGCGGTCTCTATTGTGGTGACCTCCTTCGTCGACAGATTGACGCGCGCGATCTTTCCTGCGTATCCGTAACTCATTTCTTTCTCCTCTCCCTTACGATTTGGGTGCCGGTTGTTTCGCGGCGGGCGTGGGTGTTTTGCCGGACGGCATCTTCGGCCGGGGAGGCACCAGGTTGACGTCGTACCCCGCCACGTCTTCCTGGGGAGGGGTTTCCCTGACTAGTTTGAGCGCCTTGGCGGGACATCCGGTGACGCAGGCCGGTTCGCCGCCGGGGCCTCCTTCGCGGCTCCAGAAGGGAGTGTCAAGGCAGAGGTCGCACTTGGTTGATTTTTTCTTGTATGGGTTCCAGACTGTCCGCCGCGGGTTCTGGGGACACATCTGGAGGCACCGCTTGCAGCCGATGCACTTCCCCTCGTCGATCACGCGCACGTTCCCATGCTCCGTGTCGACGTGGGCGGCCCCCGTCGGGCAGTTCTGCACGCAGAGGGGGGTGACGCACTGGCGGCAGGGGGCCATGACCACGTCAAGAGGGTACTTGGTGAAGGACGGGGCATCGCGGATGATCTGGATCCGGGACAGCGAAGGGTTCGATTCCCCGTAATGGGCCACGGAGCAATTGAACATGCAGCTCTGGCAGCCCCAGCAGAGGCGGCTGTCATAGACGATATACCCGGTCGATGAAGGGTAGGACGCCTTGGCGGCGGCCGGCTGGGCGGCGGATCCGGGGATCTGCGCCGCGAAGGCGCCCGCGGCCAGCGCAGCCCCTCCTCCGACCAGGAATTTGCGCCGAGGCACTTTTCCCTGGGTCACGGATTTTTCCGATTCAGCCATAAAGCGGTCTTCTCCTTTTGATAAGGCAATGCCACGGGGAGGTGAACGCCGTCTGCCCCCCCAGGGCAGCGCACCATTCATCTGGGAATAATATTACAAAATATTACAAAAGATACCCAAATAAGAATAGAAAGGAGAAAAGTAGACTTTATGGGGGCAAAGGTCTCCCCGGGGTCGACGGCAGCGGGCGCCGTCGACTGGGGGGACTGAGGACGGAAGAGGGGTCAGTTGGCGAAGGAGATCCCCAGGCCGGTGGTGTACATGAAATCATTGCTCTGCCTGCCGGGGGCAGGGTCGCTCAGGTAGCGGTCGCTGATCGACACGTTCCAGGTCAGCCATTTCAGCAGCTTGGTATTGAGTCCAAGGTCGAAGTTGACACGGTACATCCCCGAGTTGGTCATGTCGTTGAACATCCGGTAGCTCTGGACCAGGCTCGCGGCGGAGGTGAGCTTGATCGAGAGTTGGTTCCCCCAGTAGATCTCGCCCGATTCCCTGATAAGGGGGATGCTGAAGCTCGAACGGTTGTAGTTGCCGCCTCCCAGGAGATCGAGCCGGACCCGGTCGTTGGCGATGGCGTGGTACCCCAGGCCGCCGCCGAGGACGAAGCGCAGGTCGAGGGCTTGGAAGAGGTCATATTCGTAGTCGTTGAAGGCGCTGAAGAAGAGGCGCGGGGTGATGTCGCGCCCGTAGCTGATCCCTCCGCGGACGGCCTCGGCTGTGTCTTCGCTGACATTGTCGACGCGGGCGGAGGCCTTGATGAGGCTGAAGTAGATGGAGGTCTTGTCGCTGCGCGTCCTCCGGTCGGCGTTGATCCCGGTGGAGAACGTCAGGGTCTCGGCGTTCCCCGATGTGCCGGCGAAGCCGACGGTCCCGGTCCCGGTCCACAGCTGGAGCCATCCCGGGTTGAGAAGCCGCTGATGGGCCTTCTCTTCGGCATCGTCGCGGATGGCGCTGATGTCTCCGAAGGCCAGTTCCTGCACGGCGCCGGCCGTTTTTACCTCGGCCTTGTCCCCCTTGAGGGTCAAGGTGCCGTGAAGGGTCGGGCCTGCGGCGGGGACGACGTAGACCGGGGTGTCGGCCGCTACCGATTCCACCTGGTCCCAGGGAACGGTGACAGTCCCCATCTGTTCCGTCTTGATGATGAGACCGGCTTCCTGCTTTTTGACGATGGCGCCACTGAGTCGGTCGCCGTTTTTGAGCACCACCTGGTCCGCCCGGGCCGCGGTCGCGGCCAGGAGAAACGACAGGCAGAGGACCGATATGCGAAAATTCCGGGTATTACGCATGTTCCCCCTTCCCTCAAGAATGCCGAATCCCGACATGGATGCGGACAATATTTATATGTCAGGGCTTCCCCGCATTCAAGGCCGGGTGTCGGAGGGGGGTTCTCCTGTCCCGGCGCCGGTCGTCATTCGGTGGCTCTTTCCCGCCCCGTAGTAAAAGAGTGTGAGCAGGATGAGGATGAAAAAGCAGGCCATGATCAGGCCCAGCCCCGGATCGCTCTTGACCAGGAGTTCGAATTGGGGTGTGACGTAAGGGGCGGTCTTTCCGGGGGAGCCCGCCTGCATCATGTAGATCTGAAACCCGTTCGAGTGGAGCGGCCGCCCGATTTCGATCTGCCGGCGCTCCCCGGTGCCGAAAACGATGTCGGCGCGGCACTGCCGGATGCTCCCGGCAAAGGGGCCCGGGAAGAACTCGCACTGGGGTTCCCCCACCGCCATTTCCAGGCCGCCCGGAAGGGTGTAGTGTGTGGTTTCGCCCGGACGGCTCACGAATTCCATGCTTCGGCTCCGGAACCCGACGCACATGGAGGCGAAATGGCCCGCGAGGATGATGCCGAAACAGGCATGGATGAGGGTGGGGGTGACCCTGACCAGAAACGTGCGGGTCCCCGTGCTGTTGCGGCGGTTCCAGTGATAAGCCAGGCGGTCGAGGATGCAGCAGGCCGTGTTGATCCCGAGCAGGAAGAGGACGAGGGCGAGCAGCAGCAGCCACCAGGTCTTGTCAAGGTTTCCGGCTCCCCACTCCCGCAGCCAGTCCTGGAGCAGCATCCGGTTGAGGGGGTCGAACACGGCCTTGTTCGCCTTGACGCCGAGGCCCCCGACCAGCATCAGCGCGATGGCGGCCCAGAGCAGCCAGAGGGTCAGGTTGACCCCGGCCAGGAATTTCCAGATTCTATTCCCCATGGCGGTTTTCCTATGAAGTCACCTTGCCCAGGAAATAGGCAAGGTAGCGAAAGTAAAGGACAGGGATGAAAGCGATGGCGACCAGGCGCGCGCGCCGTGGGGCGGGCCACCCGGGGAGGAACTTGAGGTGAAGGTAGAGGGCGAGGAAGAGCCAGAAGGCGGCCGAGTTGTAGTGCCGGTCGGAGGAGAGGTGGAAGGGGACGGACCACCCCAGGTAGCTCCAGATCGCGCCCAAGACCTGTGAGAGGCTGAAGAGGACAAAACTCAGGATGAGGAAGTTGTGAAAAACGTTCGCCGTGTCGCGCCGGCGGAGGTGCGCAAGTGCGAACCAGCAGGCCAGGAAGAAGGCGGCGTACGCCATGCTCTCGGTGAAGAAGAAGGACGTGACCCAGCCGACAGGGTGCATCGGCCCCGGCGGATAGACCAGCGACCCCTGCGCCGCCAGTACCCGGGTCTGGAGCGAGGTGAGGATGGCGACGGCGAAGATGAGGATGACGGCGGTGTGGGCTGTTTCCTTGCGGTCCGAAACGGCCCGGTGCAGCAGCACCAGCGCGGCAAGCGCCCAGGGGAGGAACACTTCGAGCGACACGATGGTGTTGGGCAGGAACATGCCGCTCAAGCGGCCCAGGCCCAGGAGAAACCAGCTCTGCAGGAGAAAGCCCGCCAGGAGAAAGAAGGGGCCCGCGGCTTTCAGCCTGCCCGGCCGGCAGGCGAGGGCCGAGAGGCCGAAGGCTGCCACGGCCGCGTACTGCGCCCAGTAAGGTATGGTGTTCGGTTCAGTCATGGTCTTTTCCTTTGCGCGTGAGGGCGCATTATAGGGGAAGGGGGAGGGCCTTTAAAAGACTTAAGTTAACGTTAAATGACAAAAAATGGCCCATGAGGAGAAGGTGCATTTTTCCGGATGACCCATGCAGGGGGGGAATTTTCTTCCCCCTTCCGGGGCCGGCGGCATAAAATGCCGATGCCGGCGGCGGGCGGACCTGGGCCGCCCGGACGGCCGCGAGGGGGTGACGATGCGAGCGACTTTAATTGGAATGCTTTTGTGCCTGTGCGCCGCTCTCCTGCAGATTGAGCCGGCCGCGGCGCAGTTCAAGATGGACCCCGCCGAGGCGAAACGCCTGGCCGAGGAGACCCAAGAGGACCACGAAAACATGATGCGGCAGCTGGGCATCCGGAAGCTGCGCCCGGGACCGAGCGCGAACGAGAAGGACCCGAACCATGCCAACTACGATGAGGCGCTGGCCAACCCGTTCCCCGATCTCCCCGATCTCCTGACGACGAAGAACGGCCGGAAGGTGACCTCGGCCGGGATGTGGTGGGACGTGCGGCGTCCTGAAATCGTCGAGGATTTCGAGCGCGAGGTCCTGGGGCGCGTCCCCCCGAATGTGCCCGCGGTGAAGTGGACGGTGGTCAAGACGACGCGCGACAAGGTGGGGCCGCATCCCGTCGTCGGGAAAAGACTGGCGGGGCGGGTGGACAACGCCTCGTTCCCCTCGATCAGCGTCGAGATCGACATGATCCTGGTCACCCCCGCCGAGGCCGCGGGTCCCGTCCCGGTCATGATGATGTTCGGGTTCGGGACCCTTCCGGGGGAGCCGGTCCCCGAGGGCCCCTGGGGACGCATGTTCACTGCCCCTCCCGGCAGCGACCCGCCCGCCACGGAACAGCTGGTCGCCGCCGGTTGGGGCTACGCCTACATCAACCCGGGGAGCATCCAGGCCGACAACGGCGCCGGGCTCCGCAAGGGGATCATCGGCCTGGTGAACAAGGGGCAATTCCGCAAGCCCGACGACTGGGGCGCGCTGCGTGCCTGGGCCTGGGGCGCAGGGCGCGGGCTGGATTATCTCGAAACGGATCCGGCGGTGGATGCCGCGCGCGTGGGGATCGAAGGGGTGTCGCGCTACGGCAAGGCCGCGCTCGTAACCATGGCCATGGACCGTCGGTTCGCCCTGGTGCTGGTCGGGTCCTCGGGGGCGGGGGGGGCCAAGCTGCACCGCCGGAACTTTGGGGAAGCAGTGGAGAACCTGACCGGTTCGGGCGAATATCACTGGATGGCGGGCAATTTCCTGAAATACGGTGCGGCCGAGGCCGACTTCGGCAGCCGCAACGCCGGGGACATTCCCGTCGACTCCCACATGCTGATCGCCCTGTGCGCCCCGCGCCTCACCTTCATCAGTTACGGCATCCCGGAGCAGGGGGACGCGCACTGGCTGGACCAGAAGGGGAGCTTCATGGCCGCCGTCGCCGCGGGCCCCGTCTTCCGCCTGCTCGGCGCGAAGGACCTGGGGGTCGGCGACGACTACAAAAAAGTTATTCTACCGGCGGTCAACGCCGGTTTGCTCGACGGCCGGTTGGCCTGGCGGCAGCACGACGGCGGGCACACGGACGGCCCGAACTGGAAACACTTCATCCCCTGGGCGGACAAGTTCCTGAAACCCGGGGCCGTGCGCCGGTAGCCCACGGGAGGGGAAGATGAGAGCGTTGCTGCTGACGCTGCTCGTGATGGTCCTCGCCGGCGCTCCGGCCGGGGCCGCCGGCGAGGACCGGGGGCCGTCCCGCGTGCCGGCGGACCAGCCCGTGCCCCGGACCGATCCCAATTCCAGGACCGCCCACCGGCAGCTCCTGGAAAAGGCGAAACAGGGGAGGGTCGACGTCTACTTCGCCGGGGATTCCATCACCCGCCGCTGGGGGGCCACCGACTACCCCGAGTTCCTGGAGCATTGGAAGCAGAGCTTTTTCGGCTGGAACGCGGCCAACTTCGCCTGGGGGGGGGACACCACCCGGAATATCCTTTGGCGCCTCCTCGACGGCGAACTGGACGGGGTGCACCCCAAGGTTATCGTGCTCCAGGCGGGAACCAACAACATTGAGACCTGGGACGGGGCCGGGGAGGCGCAGGAGCAAGCGGAGGAGATCACCCGGGGGCTAGCGGCCATCCTGAAGGTCATGAGGGAGAAGGCGCCCGGGGCGACCATCGTCCTCGTGGGGATCTTTCCGCGCAACGACAACATGGCCGCGCTCCCCGTCATCGACCGGGTCAACCGGAAACTGGCGGCCATGGCCGACGGCGACCGGATCCGCTTCCTGAATATCAACGGGAAGCTCGCGGACGCGAACGGGGTGCTTTACGAGGGGATGACGGTGCCCGACCGGCTCCATCTCGCCCTGGAGGGGTACCGGGTCTGGGCGGATGCGCTCAAGCCGGTCCTTTGCGAGATCCTGGGCCCGCCGGCGGCGGAGGATTTCGCCCCGCCGCCCACCGGCGACCCGTCCGCCGCCCGTTAGGAGCCTGGCGCCGTGCCCTCGGCGCGCAACGCCCATGTGCGCGGCGCACCCTGATTCCTGGACAGGCTCCTAACCCGTTAGCTCCCGGCAGCGGTCGCGGCGGGCCGGGGATCGGTTACGTCGACATCGGCGAACTTCCGGCGCCGGGAGGAGACTTCGTCAAAACCCTTGAGGATGGCTTCGTAGACGATGTCGCCGACGCCGGGCTCGACCACCACCCGGTGCTGGGCGTTCGAGAGCACGACCAGGTCGGCCTGGGGATTACTCCGGGCGATGAGCACGCCGTTTTCGACGTCGACGACGCTGTCCTTTCCCCCGAAGACATAGGTGACGGGAACCATCGTGTTGCGCGCGATCCAGCGGGTGACGAGCTGAAATGGGACCAGGGTGGAGCCCCCGACCAGCGATACCCTTTCAAAATGCGGCGCTTTAACCTCCCTGCCGTCGCGGACCAGGGTTGGGGCCTCGCCGAGGCTGAGGGTGGCGCCCTGCAGCGCCCGCGCCGCGACACCGATGCCCAGGAGCGATCCTGCGGCCAGGGCAAGGGCTCGGCGGCCGGAGTACTCCCCGCTCCGGTACTTGGCCAAGATGAGGCCGAACCCGCCGGCGGCCGCCATCGGCAGCCCGAGGTAGTACAGCCCCGCGATCCCGTAGCTCGCCGCCCGGGTGGTACGGCGCCGGGCGCGCAGGTAGGGGCTGAGGAGCACGATCCCCGCGACCTTGCTCGGGTGGCGCGCCGCGATCGTCAGCACCACGTTGGCCCCCGTGGAGTAACCGACCAGTGCCACCGGCCGTTCGTACTCCCGCCAGAAATCGAGGAAGAGCTGTTCCGCCTCGCGCCAGTAATGCCAGGCGCGGCTCCGGAGGAACTGCCCCTCGTCCCCGCTGTGCCGCGGCAGGCCGTGCATTAGGACGGTGGCCGGCAGGCGCTCGTGCATGGCGGTGCCGAGATCGCGCAGCACTTCGGGACTGCTGGCGAACCCGGCGAACATCATCACCCGCTGCGCCGATTCCGGGGGTGCGACCTTGGCGTCCAGCCTGATTTCGGTGATCCAGTCCAGTTCCTTTGGTCGTTCTTCCATGTCGACAATCGGTCCTCCATCTTGCGTTGTTTGGGCAGATACTCCATTCTACTCCCAAAACCTGGGAAAGCGTACCCGGCGGCATCCAACCCCCGCTCCATCTGCAAAACCCGCTTTCTTTTCGGAGCGACAGCTGATACAAAAGGGGGCCGACGGGCTGCGGCCCCATTCGAGGAGCCCCCATGACCAAAAAACTGCGCAAATCCCTGCTGTACACCTACGGAACGGCCGACCTCTTCTTTTCGCTCATGATCAGCATGGAGCTCTACTTCTTCGCCCGGTTCCTCACTGATTATGCCCGGATGTCGCTGGGCCTGGCGGGCAAGATCCTGGGAATTACCAGCCTGATCGATATCTTCTGCGCCCTGGCGGGAGGCTTGGTCCTTCAGAAGGTGACGCTCCGGTACGGGGGCAAATACCGGTCCTGGTTCCTGGTCGGGCCTCCCCTGATTGCACCCCTGTTCATCCTGCAGTTCACCCGGATCGGCAGCGACGCCGTCGCCGCCGTCATCGTAGTATCGGGCTTTCTCCTCAGCCACCTCCTGTTCAACGTGGTGTTTGCGGCCAACGGCGCGATGGTCGGCCGGCTGACCCCCCTGCCCGAAGAACGGACCATCCTGTCCGCGAGCCGGTCCCAGGGGATGTCCGTGGCCGGTTTGATCTTCTCCTTCACTGCGGCGCCCATGATCGCCCTGTTCACCTCCCTGACCGACGGGACGCTGGGCTTCACCCTGACCGTTTCCGTGTATGCCTTGCTGATGATCCTCGGGTACTGGTACCTCTACCGGATTACCGCGGGATACGATCCCTACGACGAGGACGCCGGGGGGCAATCGGCGGAAAGATCCGGGCTCTCTCTGGCCGAAATCGTCGGCCTGGTGTTTTACAACCGGCCGCTCCTGCTGCTGATCGTCGCCCAGGTATTCAGCAACGCGAGCTATATCCTCATCACGACGATGGCGACCTACTATTTCACCTACTCGGCGAAGCGGCCGGGAATTCTCTCGGTTTTCATCTTCTCCATCAGCGTTTTCCGGCTGCTTGGAGCGCTTGCCGCGCCGTGGATCGGGGTGCGGATCGGCAAGCGGACGTCCTACTGGGCCTTCTGCGTCCTGGCGGCCGCCGGGTTTGCCTCGGCGCGCCTGGCCGGGGAGATGCTCTGGCTGTTCCTGTCCCTCTTCTGCGTTTCCATTTTCTTCATGTCCGTCGCCACGTCCATGACTACGGCCCTGTTTGCCGACACGGTGACCTACGGGGAATGGAAAACGGGGAAAAGCATCCGCGCCTTCACCATGGCCCTGATGAATGTTTCCATCAAGGTGGGGATCCTGATCCGCAGCGTCGTGGTGGCGGGCGGACTGATGCTGATCGGCTTCGTGGCCAACGCGGATCCCACTCCCAAGGTGGCGGACGGCATCCATTCGATGATGACGCTCTGGCCTGCCGCCGGGTATGCCGTTGCCGCGGCGATCTTCTACTTCGGCTACCGGCTCGAGGACGGGCGGGTTGTTTCGATGCAGGCGGAAATCGAGGCCAGGCGGGCGGCCGCGGGCGACTGAGCGTCCGAAGGCGGGAGCGGGTCAGTCCAGCGACACCGTCTGCCCGTAGTGGGGCACGACGACCGACAGGCTCTTTTCCTCCTTGAGGAAGCGCGCGAACTTCTTCACCGCGTTCTCCTCGCCGTGCATCACGAAAATGCGCCTGGGGTTCGGGGTGATCGTGGAGAGCCAGCGGACGAGGTCGTTGCGGTCCGCATGGGCTGAAAACCCGCCGATCTGGGCAATGCGCGCGCGCACCGAGTGGAACACCCCGAGGATCCGCACGCTCTTGGCCCCGTCGACGATCTGGCGGCCGAGGGTGCCGATGGCCTGGTAGCCGATGAAGAGAATGGTCGCTTCCGGGCGGCTGATATTGTTGACAAGGTGATGCTTGATGCGACCGCCGGTGCACATGCCCGACCCGGCGATGATCATGGCGGTCCCTTTCAGGTAATTCAGCTGCTTGGACTCGCCACTGGTCTGCACCATGTGCAGGCCGGGGAAGTCGAACGGGGAGCGGCCGTTTTTGAGGAAATCCTTCATTTCCGGGTCGAAGAGTTTTTCGTGCCGCTTGAAGACCTCGGTGACACGGATGGCCATGGGGCTGTCGAGATACACTGGGATGGATGGGATCCGTTTGGCCAGGATCAGTTCGTTGAGGTAGTAGAGCATTTCCTGGGCCCGCTGCAGGGCGAAGCTCGGGACGATGATGTGTCCCCCTGCGGCGACGGCGTCGTTGACGACGGCGGCGAGATCCTCCTTGATGTCCTGCCGGTCGTCATGGTTACGGTCTCCGTAGGTGGATTCCATGACTACGTAGTCCGGATTATGGAAGGTGTGGGGGTCTTCCAGCATTACGCGGTCCCAGCGGCCGATATCGCCTGAAAAGACGATGCTCCGCTCCTCGGCCCCGTCCCGGACGAGGATCTTGATCATGGCGGAACCGAGCACGTGCCCCGCGTCGTAGTAGGTTGCGGTGACGCCCGGGGCTACCTCGACCGGCTCCTCGTATTCGACGGTCCGGAAGAGGGGGAGGGTGCGCTCGACGTCTGCGGCTGTATACAGGGGGATCACAGGGAAGGGCCCGCGGCGTCCTTCCCTCTGGTGCCTTTTCTTCTTGTAGGCCGCATCTTCTTCCTGGAGCCTGGCGGCATCCTGGAGGATGATCTTCGCGATCTCGGCCGTCGCCCGCGTACCGATGATGGCTCCTTCGAATCCCTCGGCGACCAACTTGGGGAGCAGCCCGCAGTGGTCGAGATGGGCGTGGGTCAGGAGAACGGCTTTGAGTTCCCGAGGGGGGATGCGGAACGGTTCCCAGTTGCGGGACAGGAATTCCCTTTCCTGGTGCATGCCGCAATCGACGAGAAAGCGCGCTGTCGGGGTTTCGATGAGGGTTCTGGATCCGGTGACGTTGCGGGCGGCCCCGCAAAAGGTAAGGCTCATGTTCATTCCTGTTTCCTCCAGGGGAGCCATCATAGCATGGCGGTGTGCGGCGGGACGACGGGAGAATGCCGCTGTACCGGAACGGGGCAAAAACGTGGCCCGCTCCCGGTTACACTGATACTATTTCCGGTATTGGGAGATTGCCCATGACCGTTGCCGCAACCACCGATTACTCGTCAGGGAAGACCAAAAGCCGCCTCTTTTGGAAAATCGCCGTCGTCTGTCTCTGCCTGCTCCTGCTCATGCTCGTCGTCCTCGACCTCTTCGTGGCCCGGGGCATCCGAAACGAGCTCCAGGACAGTGCCTTTTCCCACCTGGAGGAGCTCGCGCGGGTGGCTGTCCTGAAACCTCCGCCATCCCTTCGTCCCCCGTCGGCCCAGGAGTGGATCAATTGGATTGCGAGCGGCGGGGTGCGGGCGACCTTGATCGGCTCGGGGGGGGAGGTGCTGGCCGACAGCGAAGGGGACGCCTCCGGCATGGAGAACCACCGCGATCGCCCGGAAATCAGGCAGGCGCTCCTGACCGGCTCCGGGCGTGCGACGCGGACCAGCGGCACCCTGGGTCAGGACCTGGTCTACCTGGCCGTGCGCTTCGACGCTGCGGGGGGGGCGTTGGTCCTTAGGCTTTCAGTCCCTCTCGAGCGTCTGGACGGGGCGGTGCGGGACTTCCGTCGCAGGCTGTGGGGGACGTCATCCCTGATGCTGGTCCTGACCGGGGGGATCGCCCTCCTCCTGTTCCGCAGGACGAGCAACCGCATCGGGAGGCTGAAGGATTTCTCCCGCAGGGTGGCCGAAGGGGATTTCCGCCCCATGCCGATGGAGCGGAGCAACGACGAACTGGCGGAGCTTTCGGAATCCCTGAACCGGACGGCCGCGCGGCTGGACGGGACGATCCGGACCCTGACGGCGGAGCGCAACCAGTCATCCGCCATCCTTGCCAGCATGGAGGAAGGGGTCGCCGTCATCGATTCCGCCCAGCGCGTGGTCTTCTGCAACCGGGCGTTTTTCAGAGCCGCCGGCATCAAGCCGGGGGACGGCGGGACCGGGGACTCCGCCTGCCGCGAACGTCCGATCGTGGAACTGCTGCACGCTCCCGGCTTGCTCTCGCTCTTCCAGCGGGCCCTGACCGGGGGAGAAACGGTCCGGGGCGAGGTGGTGACCGGTTCGGTCGAGACCCGGTTCTACGCCGTGACCGCGGCGCCGGTCCGTTCGGGATCGGCGATTTCGGGCGCGGTCATGGTACTGCACGACATCACCGAGATCCGCCGCCTGGAACGGGCGCGCCGCGATTTCGTCGCCAATGTCTCCCACGAATTCCGCACCCCGCTCGCGGCCATCCAGGGATTCGCCGAAACCCTGCTCGAGGGCGCGTTCGAGGACCGGGAGAACGGTCCGCGCTTCGTCCGCATCATCCACGAGCACGCCCTGCGGCTCGGCCGACTGACCGAGGACCTGCTCAAGCTGGCCCGCATCGAGGCGGGGCAGCTGTCGCTGGAAACGGGGCCGGTGGACATCTCCCTCGTCATCGATCCCTGCGTGGAAACGACCCGCCTGGAGGTGGAGCGGAAGGGGATCGCTCTGGATGCCGGGCGCGCCCCGGATCTCCCGCCGGTCCAGGGGGACGTCCGGCTGCTTCAGGAGGTGGTCCAGAACCTCCTGGACAATGCCGTCCGCTACACCCCCGCGGGTGGCCGGATCCAGGTGCACGCCGAGGCCGCCGGGGGGAAGATGCTGCTGTCGGTCTCCGACACGGGGATCGGGATCCCACGCGCCGACCAACACAGGGTGTTTGAAAGGTTCTACCGGGCGGACGCCGCGCGTTCGAGGGAATCGGGGGGGACGGGCCTGGGTCTTGCCATCGCCAAGCACCTGGTGGAAGCCCACGGGGGCCGTATCCGGGTGGAGAGCGAACTGGGCCGGGGCTCCACCTTCACGGTGTCGCTGCCGCTGGCGTCGGGGGACGGGACGGCGCTGGGGGGAGAGATCAGGTTCCCGGCTCCCTGAACCGATAACCGAAGCCGCGTACGGTCTCGATCAGGTCCCCGCACCCCGCCATCTTCCTGCGCAGCCCGGTGATATGGACGTCAATGGTCCGGTCGACGACGGCCACCTCCCGCCCCAGGACCGCATTGATCAGTTCCGCCCGGGAAAACACCCTCCCGGGGTGAAGGCTGAGCAGGTGCAGCAGCCGAAATTCCGTTGCCGTGAGCGCGAGCGGCTTTCCCCCCCGGCGCGCTTCCCTGCGCCCCGGGTCGATCACCAGGTCCCCGCGGCGGACGATCTCCCCCTCGGGTTCCACGCCGCGGGTCCCGGCGCGCCTCAACACCGCCCGGATCCGGGCGGCGAGTTCGCGCGGGCTGAACGGCTTGGCGACGTAATCATCCGCCCCAAGCTCGAGGCCCACCACGCGGTCGGCTTCGGCCGATTTCGCCGTCAGCATGATGATGGGGATCGAAGCGGTCCCGGCATCGGCGCGCAGGCGCCGGCATACTTCCAGCCCGTCCATCCCGGGCAGCATCAGGTCGACGAGCACGAGGTCCGGGCGCAAGCGTGCGGCCGCGGCCAGGCCCGTTTCCCCGTCCGGCATCCCCTCTACCCGGAACCCTTCCTTTTCGAGGTTGTAGCGGAGCAGTTCGATCAGGTCTTTTTCGTCGTCGATGACGAGTACCGATTCCTTTGCCATGCCTTCCTTTCCAGTGACCGTACTATCCCACAATCCTCGGGGGCTTTGCCACCCTAACCGGCCGCCGCAAGGGGGCGCCGCTTCGAGCCGCTTTCCTTGCGACCGTATCCCGGGCATAATGGGCGCGGCCGGGCCTGGACCCGGCGGGGGGCGGCTTTGGTGTACCTGATCCTGGTCTCGGTGATTTGGGGGTTTTCGTTCGTCGTCATCAAGGGGGTGCTCTCCAGCCTCGATTCCGGCTTCGTCTCCATGGCCCGGATGCTCCTCTCGCTGGCGCTCTTCCTCCCCTTCATATGCGTGTCGGGAATCGGGGGGCGCGACCGGGTCCGTTTCATGCTGATCGGGGGGGTCCAGTTCGGCCTGATGTACGTCGCCTATATTGCGTCCTTCCGCTACCTGCCGGCCCACATGATCGCACTTCTGACCACTACCACCCCCCTGTTCGTCGCCCTCATCGGCGACGGCGGCCACAGGAGACGGCGTCGCCGGCTGGTCGCGGCCGCGCTCCTGGCCGTCGCCGGGGGCGCGGTCATGATGTATCCGGACCGGGACCTGTCCGCCAGCCTCTACGGCGTGCTCCTGCTGCAGCTCTCCAACGCCGCCTTCGCCTACGGCCAGATCGCCTACCGTAACCGGATGCGGGCGCTCACCGGGGTGCGCGACCGGGACGCCGTCGGGTTCATGTACTGCGGTGCGGCCCTGGTGACCGTGATCTTTTCGGCGGCGACCACCGACTGGGCGCACCTGGAGGTGAGCCCCGGACAGTGGGTCGCTCTCTTTTACCTTGGGATCGTCGCCTCGGGTTTCTGTTTCTTTCTCTGGAACCTGGGGGCACGCCGGGTCGGGGAAGGAACCCTGGCCGTGATGAACAACCTCAAGATCCCGGTAGGCATTGTCGCCAGCCTCCTCCTGCTCGGGGAACCGACCGACCCCGCCCGACTCGTGTCCGGCTGCGTTCTGTTCGGCGCGGCGCTGTGGGTGAACGGGCGGGGGCGCGGGGAGCCGGAGGGCCGGACGGGATGACGGGGAGCGATCAGAGCGGGTAGGGGATGCGGGTGCGCCGCTCGAACCGGACCAGTTCGGTGTACCCGGCATCGGCGGCCAGGAGACGAGCCCGGTCGAAGTGGCGCGCGATGTCGCCGGCTTCGTGGGCATCGGCGGTGATGACGAGGGGGATTTCGCGCCGGCGCGCCTCCCTGATGTAGAGGGGGGCGGGGTACGCCTCCTTCACCGGTTTGTCCCACCCGGAACAGTTGATTTCGATGGCCATGCCGGCGGCGGCGACGGCGTCGAGCGCCGCCAGGGCCTCGGCGGTCAGGTCGGCCGAAGGATAGTAGTTGAACTTCTTCGGCAGGTCGAAGTGCCCGATGATGTCCCCCAGCCCCGTTGCGGCCGCCGCGCGCAGGTATTCCCAATATACGCGCCACACGCGGTCCCGTTCCTCCTGCGGGAGGCCTTCCCAGGGGCCGGCGTTCAGGTCGATGGCGAAGCCGTCGACGAAATGGACCGAGTGGATGAGGAAATCGAAGGGGTAGGGCTCGAGCAACTCTGCGACCCGGTCGGCCATGCCCGGAAAATAATCGATTTCCAGTCCCAGCCGGATGGTGATTCCCCCGCTGTCCTGCCGCGCGCGCAGGATCTCGTCCACGTACCCCTCCAGGGATTCAGGCGAGAGGGCCCAGGGGAAGCGCCGGCCGTCGGCCGCGAGCACGAAGTGGTCCGAGATCCCGATTTCCTCGAGGCCGGCCCGCCGGGCGGCTGCGATCATTTCCTCGACCGTGGCCCTGCCGTCGCTGTAGAGGGTATGGTTGTGATAACTGGTGCGCATTTCCTACGTCTCCCCCAGCATGTTCCATATCAGCGCGCCCGCCCCGAGCACGGCTGTATTGGTCCCTCCCAGCCCGGAGGGGAGGAGCTTCACCTTGTCCCGGTAGATCGGGAACAGGTACTTCTCCATCGCCACCCTGGTCGGCCGGAGGATCAGGTCTCCCGCGGCCGCCATGCCGCCGCACAGGATGATGGCTTCGGGACCGACGTGGGCGACGGCATCGGCGAGCTTCAGCCCGAGCGTGTCCCCGCATGATTCGAAGGCCGCAAGCGCGAGCGGATCCCCCCGCCCGGCCGCCTCGGACACTCTCCGGGCGGTCAGGTCGCGGTAGCTGCAGGAGCGGAGTTCGCTCTCCAGCGTGGTGTCGCAGATCAGTTCCTGCACGGTCCGGCACAGGCCGGTGGCGCTACAGTAGGTTTCGAGGCACCCGCGTCTTCCGCATGCGCACACCCTCCCCGCCGGGTCGACGATGGTGTGCCCGATCTCGCCCGCGAACCCGTCCGCCCCGTAGACCAGCGACCCGTTGGCCACGATCCCGCTGCCGAGGCCGGTTCCGAGGGTGATGACGATGAAGTCCCTCATCCCCCGGGCCGCGCCGAACATCATCTCTCCCAGCGCGGCGGCGTTGGCGTCGTTGGTCACGGCGACGGGGACCTCCAGGTGCCTGCCGATCTCCGCACGCACGTCGACGTAGTCCCAGCCGAGGTTGGGAGAGCGCTCGATGGTGCCGGTGTAGAAATTGGCGTTGGCGGCGCCGATGCCAACTCCCGCGAGGATTCGCCCCGGCGCGGACTCCTCCCGCAACCACCGGGCGGCTGTGCAGAGGTTTTCGAAAAAGGTCCCGGGGGGGCGCCCCGCCCCGGTGGGGATGGCGCCGCTGCACAGGCAACTCCCCCCGCGGTCCACCAGGCCGAACTCGGCGCTCGTGCCGCCGATGTCGACACCCAGGACCACTCTTTGGTCCGCCCCACTCCTGTTCAGGATTCCACTCTCCATTTTCTCCGCCCCGGGCCAGGGCCCGTGAGGGCTTAGTATGGCATGTTTCAGTGCGCAGTCTCCAGTGGGATATGACCGGCCGCCCGTCCGAACCTCCTGCACAGGCATATGCCGGGGCTCGACGGCATCAACCTCCGCTGGAAGAGCAAGGCCCACCCCGTTCCCCGCGCGCAATTGTGCTTCGCCAAATTCCCGATTTCGTGCTAGACTGGGCTTCATCGGTGAAGGAAAGGTGAATATATGGAGATGAGGCCGGCCCGGCGAGGCAGGAGATTGATGGAAGTGGGCGACATCGTCCGCCAACTGGCTCCGGAGGACGCCCCCAACGAGGTCGTTACGGCCATCGAGCACTTTCCAGCGCGGGAAGCCGAGTGGGCTCCGATGCCCGCCTGGGTCCGCCCCGAACTTGTCGACGCCTACCGCGGTCGGGGAATCACAGAGCTCTTCTCCCACCAGGCCGAAGCGGTCGAGCGGATTCATCGCGGCGAGAACGTGGTGGTGGTGACCCCCACCGCGAGCGGGAAGACCCTTTGCTACAACCTCCCGGTTCTCAACGCCATCCTGGACAACCCCGACACCCGCGCCCTCTACCTCTTCCCGACCAAGGCGCTGGCCCAGGACCAGCTCGTCGAACTCCAGGACTTGGGGGGGAGGCTCGGGGACGCTTTCGGCGTGTTCACCTACGATGGAGACACGCCCGCGGACGCCCGGCGGGCCATCCGCCAACGCGGGCACATCGTGCTGACCAATCCCGACATGCTGCACGCGGGGATCCTGCCGCACCACACGAAATGGACGCGGCTGTTCGAAAATCTCGAGTACATCGTGATCGACGAACTGCACACCTACCGCGGGGTCTTCGGCAGCCACCTGGCGAACGTGCTGCGCCGGCTCCGGCGCATCACCCGTTTTTACGGCCGCGATCCCCGGTTCATCTTCTCCTCCGCCACCATCGCCAACCCCGGGGAGCTGGCCGCCCGCCTCGTCGAGGGGGACGTGGAGATCGTGGACAGGAACGGCGCGCCCTCGGGGGAAAAGGTCTTCCTGTTTTACAACCCCCCGATGGTAAACCGCTTCCTGGGCATCCGGCGCAGCTGCATCAACGAGACTTGGCGCATCGCGCGTGTGTTCGTGCACCACGGCCTGCAGACAATGGTGTTTGCCAACAGCCGGCTTCACGCCGAGGTGCTGCTGACCTATCTCAAGCGGGACAACCCGCAGCCGCCGGGGGAGCCCGAGATCGTGAGAGGATACCGCGGGGGCTACCTCCCCACCGAGCGGCGCGAGATCGAACGGGGGCTGCGCGAGGGGCGGATCCGGGCGGTGGTCTCCACCAACGCACTGGAGCTCGGGATCGATGTCGGTTCGCTCGACGTCGTCGTGATGGCGGGCTATCCCGGCACCATCGCCTCCACCTGGCAGCGCGCCGGGCGCTCGGGGAGACGCAAGGGAGGGGCGTGCGCCGTGCTGGTGGCTTCCTCGCGTCCGCTCGACCAGTTTATCGTCCGGCACCCCGAGTATTTCTTTTCCGGGTCGCCGGAGCACGCCTACATCCAGCCGGACAACCTCGAAATACTGGTGAACCACCTCAAGTGCGCCGCATTCGAGCTTCCGCTCTCGTCGGGAGAGTCGTTCGGGGAGGCGGACCTGGAACTGCTGTGCGAGCGGCTGGCCGAATCGGGGTACCTTCACCCGAACGGCGGGTTCTGGTACTGGACCCAGGAATCGTATCCCGCCGATGCCATCAGTCTCCGTTCGGTGACGTCGGACAATTTCGTGATCGTCGACGAAACCGGCCCGCCGAAGATCATCGGCGAGGTCGATTTCACCAGTGCGCTCTCCACGGTGCACCCCAAGGCCATCTACCTCCACGGCGCCCGCCAGTATCACGTGGAGCGGATGGATTTTGCCGAACGCAAGGCCTACGTGAAGCAGGTGGATGCGGACTACTTCACGCAGGCCATCGTCTACACCGAGGTCGAGCGCCTCGCGGCGGACGAAAGCGCGCCGGTCGAGGGGCCCGCCGAGAAAACGCACGGGGACGTGCGGATCCGCTCCCAGGTGGTCGGATTCAAGAAGATCAAATTCTACACGCTGGAAAACGTCGGTTCGGGGAACTTGGAACTTCCGGAAAACGAGATGCACACGACGGCCTACTGGATCACCCTGCGGCGCGCCCTGATCGATACGCTCCCTTTCAGCGTCTCGGAGCGGCAGGACGGCCTGTTCGGACTCCTTTATGCCCTGGAATCGGTAGCCTGCCTGCTGATGATGTGCGACCGCGTCGACCTGGGCTCCACGATCGGCGAAGGGGCGCCCGATATCGCCGGCCCCACCCGCTCCGCGGAGGGCGATCCCCAGGCCGGAGAATGGTTCGAACCGGCGCTCTACCTCTTCGACAACTACCCCGGCGGCATCGGCCAGAGCGAACCGCTCTACCGCCTCCACGACTTGTTGCTCCGGCGGACGCTGGAGTTGATATCAGGGTGCGGGTGCGACCAGGGGTGTCCCTCTTGCGTGGGGCCCGCGGGCGAAACCGGGGAGCACGCCAAGGCCGTGGCCCTGGCCATCCTCGAGCGGCTGATCGGGGAACATGCCGGGGAGGCCCGGCGGCAGCCATGACCTCGATGGTTGACGCCCTGTCCCACGTGGCGGCCTTGAGGCCGAAATCGGGCGCCCGCACCGGCCTCCGGCCGGACGGGGTGTCCCATGCGAGGGAGGAACTGGTTTCCCTGCTGGGGGGGAGGGAGGAGCGCAACGACCGCGGCAACCATTTCCAGGTGCGGCGCCGCTTCGCCGGGCCCGCACCGGAACCCCTGACTCCCCGGGCCTGGAACCTGGTCTTCCCCGGGGTCGCCCCGCTCCCCTGCGATCCCGCCGGCTGGCTGTTTCTCGATACCGAGACCACGGGCTTGTCCGGCGGCACGGGGACCTGCGCCTTCCTGGTGGGGGTTGGATGGTGGGAGGGGGACGGGTTCACGGTCGAACAGTATTTCATGCGCGACTACGGGGAGGAACCGTCGCTGCTCGAGGCGCTGGCCGAACGGTTGGACGCGCACCGGGTGCTGGTCACCTACAACGGTAAGAGTTTCGACTGGCCGCTGCTCGAGACCCGCTTCCGGATGGCACGCTTTGGCGCGGTGCCGCAACCCTCGGTGCACCTGGACCTGCTCTATCCCGCCCGGCGCCTGTGGAGGTGGAGCCTGGAATCGGTCGCCCTGGCGGAAGTGGAGCGCCATGTCCTGGGATTCGACCGCGGGGGGGACATCCCCTCGGCCTCTATCCCCGGCCGGTACTTCGATTTTATCCGGGGCGGCGCGGCGGCGCCGATCGCGGAGGTTTTTCGCCACAACCAGATGGACCTCCGCGGCCTGGCGGTGCTCGCCCTGCGCCTCGACCGGATCCTCGGGGACCCCGAGCACAGCGGTTGTGCCGGCGGTGAGCTCCTCGGCATCGCCCGGATGCTGCAAAAATCGGGCGAGGGGGCGCGCGCCCGGAGGTTGTTCCGGAAATCGCTTGAGGAGGGCCTCCCTCCGGGGGGCCGGCTCTGCGCCGAGCGCGAACTGGCCCTGATGGCCAAGCGGGAGCGTGACTTCACGGTCTCGAACAGGTTATGGGAACGGCTCCTCTCCGGGTCCCCCGAAGGGCTCGAGGCGTACGAACAGCTGGCCATGTACCATGAACATCGCGCGCGGCATCCGGAAAAGGCACTGGACCTGGTTCGGGAGGCCCTCGGAAGGCTTCAGGATCGTTTCCGTTCGGGGGCGATGACCGAGGATCGGTACCGGAGGTGGCACGCGAGGCTCTGCCGGCGCCGCGAACGGCTCGAACGCAAATGCCTCCCGTGACCGGTTTCGATCCCCCTGCGCCCCGGGCGGGGTTGCGGCGGGTGAGAAGCGATCTTAATACATGCTTTAGAAAATGATGGTATGACGGGAAACAGGAATCCGCATTGCGACGGCCGCCCGGCGGCCGTTCCCGCCCCGATACCCGCAGCATGCTACCGCTAGAGCGCGGGGACCCGGGCCGTCAGGCCCGGGTCCCCGAAATACCCGTGTAAAGACGCGCGCCCGGTTACTCCCCGGGGGCCAGTTCTTCGTCGATGATGGCGGTGACCTCGTCGAAAGAACGGACTCCCCCGAAATACCGGCCGTTGACGAACAGCGTCGGTGTTCCATCGACCCCCGCTGTCGAGCCCTCGCGGATGTCTTTTCGGACCCGGTCACGGTGGCGTCCGGAGCCGAGGCATGAACCGAAGGCCGCGCCGTCCAGTTCCAGGGAAGCGGCCATCGCTCTGATGGCCTCCTCCCCCAGCCCGTCCGGGGCGGCGAAGAGCAGGTCGTGCATTTCCCAGAAGCGATTCTGGTCGGCCGCGCAGAGAGAGGCTTCGGCCGCCCTTTCGGCGTTGGGGTGAAGGTTCCGGAGCGGAAACTGGCGGAAGACGAGGCGCACCTGCCGGTCGTAGTGCGCTGCGATCTTTCGGAGCGTCTCGCCGTATTGCCGGCAGTAGGGGCACGCGAAATCGGAAAACAGCGTCAGGACCACCGGAGCGTCGGCGGGGCCGAGCGCAGGGTGGTCCGACGATTGCAGTTCGAATCGGAGCGGGGGGAGAGAGCGTTTCACCCTGTGCTCCCCTTCCAGCCTCTTCAGCAGCTTTGCCCGCGCGCGGTTCTCGCGCTCTGTGCGGAGGTGCCGTGCCACCAGCGGCAGCGCCGCTTCCCTGGATACGGTGATGCGCTCTTCGTTATCCCGGTAGAAGTCCTCGATCTCCTCGGCCGTCGGTTCAAACTCCGCGGGCGGGAGCTCTTTCGCGAGCAGCGCCTCCACGGCGATCCCCTGCCTGCCGGCTTCCGCCGCGAGCAGTCGCTCTTCGAGGAGGCGTTCGAGTGCCTCTTCGAGGATTTCATGCCGCCGGTGCGCGTGGGTGGCCTGGGCGCGCGCGGTTTTGAGCTCCAGCGCCTCCAGTTCAGCCTGCGCCGCGGCGCGGACCTCGGCTTCGCTGATAACGACGTCTCCGAGGGTGGCCAAAGGGGGGGCGCCCCCCCGCTCCTCCGCCAATGACGGGGGGCGGATGGGCCCCAGGCACAAAAGCAGCAGGCCCATGGCGATAGCGGTCCTGGTGCGTGACATATCGGCGCCTCCTGTTCCCGGAAAGAACCAGGCCGTCATGGTAACCGAGGCCCCCTCCCGGGCCAAGGGCGAAGATCGGAAATGAAGGCGTATTTCGTTAATTTGCCAACATTTGGATTGTAAAAGGGGATTTATTTATTGCCACGGGAATATCTGGACGGTAAGTTTAACGCGACAGGAGGGAGGACGTCTTATGTCGGACGGTAAAAAAACCCGGGGACCCCGGGGAACGGTGACCATCAATCCCGAACTCTGCAAAGGGTGCGGATTCTGCATCGAGTTCTGTCCTTCCGGAGTGCTGGCATTCAGCGACACCTTCAACGACAAGGGGTACCACACCCCGCAGGCGGCCAGGCCCGAAGCCTGCACCGGCTGCGACCTGTGCGGCGCCTACTGTCCGGACTTCGCGATTTTCGGATCGCTGAAAGAAAAGGTGGTCGCTTGAAAGGAGAACGAGTGAAAGCCGATCCCAAAGGAGTCCTGACCGGGGCCCACTTTTTTGACGGGGACCATGCCTGTTGCGAGGGGGCGCTCTCGGCCGGGTGCCGCTTCGTGGCCGGGTACCCCATCACCCCCTCGACGGAGATCGTAGAGAGGATTGCTGCCCGTTTCCCCTCCGTCGGCGGGATGTTCATCCAGATGGAGGACGAGATCGCCTCCTCCATCGCGATCCAGGGCGCCGTCTGGGGGGGGGCCAAGGCGATGACCGTGACATCGGGTCCCGGGCTTTCCTTGATGATGGAACATATCGGGTTGGCCGCCATGCTGGAGACTCCGTGCGTGTTCGTGGACGTGCAGCGCAGCGGCCCCTCCACGGGGCTCCCGACCATGCCCGCGCAGGGGGACATGATGCAGGCGCGCTGGGGCAGCCACGGCGACTACGAGATCATCGCCCTCTGCCCCAACAGTCCCCAGGAGTGCTACGACCTGACCATCGAGGCCTTCAACCTGGCCGAGGAATACCGAGTTCCCGTCATGATGATGATGGACGAGTGCGTCGGCCACATGACCGAAAAGGTCATCATTCCCAGGGCGGAGGAGATCGAGGTGACGCCCCGCCGCTTCACGACGCTGAAACCGGGGAAGTACCTCCCCTACCAGGCCAAGCGGAACGAGATTCCGCCCATGGTCAAGGCGGGGGATGGATACCGTTTTCACGTCACCGGCCTCACCCACGATGAGCGGGGTTATCCGGCGATGAACGCCGAGGCGCACGACCGCTGCGTGCGGCGGCTCGTGGAAAAGATCAGGAACAACGCGAGGCGGATCATCCGGATCGAGGAGACCGACACCGCGGACGCCGAGGTGGTGGTCGTCTCCTACGGTATCACGTCCCGGGTGGCGGGGAAGGCTATCCAGATGGCCAGGGCGGACGGGCTCAAGGTCGGCCACCTGCGCCTCATCACGGCCTGGCCCTTTCCCGAACGGCGGCTGCGCACGCTGGCCTCCCACGTGAAGGCCTTCGTCCTGCCGGAACTCAACTTCGGCCAGATGTTCTTCGAACTGCAGCGCGTCATCGAAGGGAAGGCCGCCTGCTACCCGGTCGCCCATGCCGGGGGGACCGTGCACGATCCCGAGGCCATCTATCGGCGGATCATGTATGCGGCCCGGCACGCGCGCATGAGGGAAAAGAAGGAGGTGACCCGATGAGTCGCGTCAACCCCGTGAACCAATACCTGCGGATGGACCGCATGCCCCATATCTGGTGTTCCGGGTGCGGGCTCGGGACCACGGTCAACTGCTTCATCCGGGCCGTCAAGGATTGCGGATTCCCCCTGGACCAGGTGGCGGTGGTGTCGGGGATCGGCTGCGCCGGCCGGGTGGCCGGCTATCTCAAGTTGGACAGCTTTCACACGACCCACGGCCGCCCCATCCCCTTCGCTACCGGCCTCAAGCTGGCCAACCCGAAATTGAAGGTGGTCGTGATCAGCGGCGACGGCGACCTTTTCGCCATCGGCGGCAATCATTTCATCCACGCGGCCCGCAGGAACATGGACCTGACGGTCGTGTGCGTCAACAATTTCACCTACGGCATGACGGGGGGGCAGCTGACGCCGACCACCCCGATCGACGCCATCTCGTCCACCTCCCCCTACGGCAATTTCGAGGAGCCGTTCAACCTGCCGTTTCTGGCCGAGTCGGCCGGGGCGGTCTACGTTGCGCGCTGGACCACCTATCACGTCAAGCAGGCCGCCAAGTCGATCCGGGAAGCGATCCAGAAGAACGGGCTCAGCTTCGTGGAGATCATCAGCCCCTGCCCGACCCTCTACGGGAGAAGAAACAAGCTCGGGGACGGGCTGGCGATGATGAAGGCGTTCAAGGAGAACAGCTCCATCGTCAATGGGGCGGACACGCGCGGGGTCGGCATGGATTTCAAGGGGAAGATCGTCTGCGGCAAATTTATCGACCGCGAAAAGCCGTCCTTCCTCGATATGTACCACGCGACCATGTCGGAACGGTTCGGGCCCTTCTACGAATGCTACGAGGGAGTGCAATGAGCACGACGGAGATCAAGTTCGCGGGTCTGGGGGGGCAGGGGGTCATCCTGGCCGGGATCATCATCGGCCGCGCCGCCAGCATCTATGACAACAAATACGCGACGCTCACGCAGAGCTTCGGGCCGGAAGCGCGCGGGAGCGCCTGCAGCGCCCAGGTCATCCTCTCGGACGAAAAGATCCTCTACCCCTACGTGACCCGGCCCGAGGTCCTGATGGCGCTGTCGCAGGAGGCGTTCAACAAGTTCCTCCCGGAAGCCAGGGACAACGCCACCATCATCATCGAGGAGGAACTGGTCCGTCCCAAGGGGCTCAAGCCGGGGATGAAGGTCTTCGGCATCCCGGCCACCCGGCTGGCCGAGGAACTGGGGCGCAAGATGATCCTCAACATCGTCATGGTCGGGTTCTTCACCGCGGTGACGAAGCTGGTCAACTACGAAACCGTGCGGGAGGCCGTGAAGGCGTCCGTGCCCCACGGCACCGAACATATGAACCTGCGGGCCTACGACCGCGGCTACGAGTACGGCCAGGCCCTGCTGTGATGGCGCGCCCCCTCATAATCCCGGGGCCGCGGTTGAAAAGGATTGACTGGCCCTGTTGCTGCCGGTAAATTACACGATTTTAAGCTGCTGTGCGCCCCGGCGCATGGAAGGAAAGGAACCAGACCATGGCAGAGAAGAAAAAGATGTCCAAAACGGCGCGCGCCAGCCTCGGCAACAAGTCGGAGGCTTACGCGCAGGCTTGCCCGCAATGCGGCACCGCGATGGTGGCGACCAAGGTGATCAAATACGCGGGGATGCCGGGAGGCATGTTCTGGGTCTGCCCCAAGGACGAAAACCGGATCAAGATCTGATCCCGCCATGCGGCCCCGGTATAACGCCCACGGGCGTTTCCTCCCGTAGGAAACCCGCGTTTCCCGCCCGGCCGCTGAATCACTTCTCCCGGCTTACATAATAGGATCGAATCCATTCATCCAGGGCCGCCTTGGGATCGTGCACCACCTCGGGAGTGATTTCGAACCGGATCCCTTCGGCCCCGCGGATCAGGTTCAGCCCGTGTTCGTAATCCCGGAAGATCCCGGCGAAGATCTCTTCCGGCCGCTCTCCGCTCTCGTAGGCCCTCCGGCTCAAGATTCGGGCCGCCTCGGGGTGCAGGCGGATCTCGATGTCGTTTTTCTGCGACCACTCCCCGGCGATCGAATCGAGGGCGGCTTCCAGTTCCCGGAGCCTGAGGGCCCGGGCGGACTGCAGGATCTCCTCGAGGACCTCGTCGGGATGATCCACCAGCCTCTCTGTCAGTTCCAGCCGCTTTACCGCGGAATGGGGGAGGTGGTACTTGTACTCACGAAAGATCCGCTCGCACACCCCGACCAGGCTTCGTGCTCCCGTATGCTCCTCGTAGGCCCGTTCGGCAATCCGGTAGAGGCCCGCGTCGGTGTACGACAGCTCGATCCCGTAGGCTTCAAATGCGTTGACGTACTGGCGCATGATGGAGCCTTCGGAATTTTTCATGATTTCGAACAGGTCGTCCACCCCGAGTTCATGGCAGGCCACCACCACCGGCAGGCGTCCCACGAATTCTGATTCGAACCCGTACTCGATGAAATCGACGCTCTTGACCTCCCGGAACCAGTCCTCGTCCTTCGGCGCCCGGCGCCCCTCGGCGTTGAACCCGATCGCTTTTCCTCCCAGGCGTTTGCTGATGATGTCCGGGAGCCGGTTGAAGGCGCCGCTGACGATGAAGAGGATGTGACGGGTGTTGATGACCTGCCGGGTGACCTTACCCTTGGACTGGAACTCCATGGCCGCCTGCAGCTGGGAGGTCAGGTCGAACGGGGTGCGCAGGCTGACCTCCGTCTCCTCCATGAGCTTGAGCAGGCCGCGCTGCACCCCTCCCCCGCTGACGTCCCTCCCCAGGATGTTCGCGGGGGTGGCGATCTTGTCTATTTCGTCGAGATAGATGATGCCGTACTCCGCCAGGCGCACGTTTCCGTCCGCCTTCTGCACCAGTTCCCGGACCAGATCCTCCACGTCCCCCCCGACATAACCCGTTTCGGAAAACTTGGTGGCGTCCGCTTTCACGAAAGGGACCCCGATGAGGTCGGCTATGGTCCGGACCAGGTAGGTTTTCCCCACCCCGGTGGGGCCGAGCATGATGATGTTCTGCTTGGAGTATTCCTTGCAGGGAACATTCGCGGAGCAGCGCCGGATGTGGTTGTAATGGTCGCAAATGGCTGTGGCCAGAACCTTTTTGGCATCTTCCTGCCGGACCACGAAACGGTCGAGGTATTTTTTGATGTCCCGGGGGAGGTAATCGAACTCGAGGTCAAGGGGGGATTCGGTGGTCTCGTCCCCCTCCTCGGCGGTCCTGGCCTCCTCCGGCCTGGAGCCGATAACCCCGAGCTTGATCTGGTTGCCGTACTTCTTGGAGAAAAACTCCTCCATGTCCTTGCGTAACTCATCCGGATTTGGCCATTTAGGGCCATTGCATTCAAACAAGACAGCCTCCCCGACCGCATGTGGACAGCAAACCCATCCGGGCGATCTACTTAAAGTATGGGTTCGCATCCGCCAAAAATCAACCTGCGGCCCGGGAATTCGGGCGCCTTGCATGGTGGGGATGGTGCTTAGGAACGCGCGCGCCTGCGCGGCAGGTCGACCTTCTTGTCCGGGCTTTTCGGAGGATTACGGCGGGATTTTGTGGGGGACTTGCGGGCGGCTGCTGCCGGTTTCGGCTTGTTCTCCGCCGGTTTTCTTTTCTGCGCGTCGGGGCCGGCAAGAATCCGGTTGACCGGCGGCGGGGGCTCCTGGCGATCCTGGAGCTCTCTTTCAAAACCCTGCAGGAGGACGTTGGCGCGCTGGACCAGCAGCGGATCGCCGGCAAAGGACTTGGCGCCCCGCACAATCCGGGCCAGGTGGGCTTTCACGAGGATGTAAAAATCGAGCGCCGCGCCGGCCCGGTTCTTGCGGAGGGCGCGGATGATCGGGACGTAGGTCTCGAGGATGAGCGGTTCCTCCGCCGCGAGCGCGATTTCGAAGGTGCTCTGGAGGGATGGAACGCCTTCTTTCTCAAGGGCATAATCTTTTTGGCCACCGGCAGCCGCCAAGTCCGGGGCGTCGTCCGCCTGCTTCAGCTGGCGCCAGAAGGCGGGGGGGAGCGCCTTGAGGTTCCGGATCTGATCCGCGACGTCACTCTCCATCGCGTTCCAGAAGGCAATGGTCAGGTTGTTTTTCGTAAATCTCTGCTTAAGGCTAAGATACAGCTTCAATAGGGTGTTCTGGCGTTCGTTGATGGAGCCTTGCAGGTTCATGGGCCGCTCCCGTCCAACAACAGGTGACCAACCGCATTAAGAAGAGCCGGGTTTTCACTGTATCAGACCATCTCGGCAGCTGTAAAGCCCCTTGTTCATATTATTTTAAGGTCTTTTTCGCCCGGTTGCCGTGATAGGATGCGGCCCAGGGAAAACCGCTGCGGCAGGAGGAGACTGGGCCATGTTGAACTACATCTGGCTTGCCATGGTTGTGCTGGCCGTTGTCCTGGGCGGGATCAACGGCAGAATTGAAGCGGTCACCAAGGCCGCTATCGATTCCGCCTCCGGCGCCGTGACCATCGCTCTTGGGCTGGTCGGCGTCATGGCCCTGTGGCTGGGGATCGTCAAGATCGCCGAGGACTCGGGCCTGATGGCGCTTCTGGCCCGGGCTATCGCGCCGGTGCTGAAATGGCTCTTCCCCGACGTTCCGAAGGGGCACCCGGCCATGGCCAGCATGACAATGAATATCGCCGCCAATATGCTGGGATTGAGCAACGCCGCGACCCCCCTGGGGATCAAGGCCATGGAGGACCTGGAAACGCTCAATCCCAGGCCCGGGGTCGCTACCAACGCCATGTGCACCTTTTTGACCATCAATACCGCCAGCCTCCAGCTGATTCCCGCCACCATGATCGGCGTTATGGCTTCCGCCGGGTCGAGGGACCCCGCGGCCATCATCGGGACGACGATCGCGGCCACCTGCTGCGCCCTGACTGCGGGGATTGCGACGGTCAAGGTCCTGGAGCGGATCCCGTTCTTCGCCGCCGACCGTGGGGAGGGGGCGAGATGATGCAGCAGATCATTGGAACTCTTTCCGCCTGGGCGATCCCGCTCTTCCTGGTCGCCATTCCCCTGTACGGCGTCGCCAGGGGCGTCAAGGTCTACGAGAGTTTCGTGGAAGGGGCCAAGGGTGGATTCCAGACGGCCATCCGCATCATCCCCTACCTGGTCGCCATCCTGGTCGCTGTGGGCATGCTGCGCGCGGCGGGGGCGATCGAAATGCTGTCACGGGGGCTCGATCCGCTCCTGGCCCGGCTCCATTTCCCGGCGGAGATTCTGCCGCTGGCCCTGATGCGGCCCCTGTCCGGGAGCGGGTCGCTCGGCATCGTCACGGAATTGATCCAGGTGCATGGGCCGGACTCCCTCCTCGGTCGGCTGGCCGCCACCGCCTACGGGAGCACGGAGACCACCTTTTATGTCCTGGCCGTCTATTTCGGCGCGGTCGGCATCAAGAAGGTCCGGCATGCGGTTTTCGCGGGCCTCGTCGCCGATGTCGTCAGCATCGTTGCAGCCATCACCTTTTGTCGTCTTGCCTTTGCCTGATTCCGCGCAGTCGGTCCCTCCCACTTTCCGGCTTTCCGCTGTTTGAAAATCGGGGGGCTGAGGTTATAATCCCCCATCGGTCACGATTGAGAGGCTCAACTTTAGATCAAGATTAGAGTTGAGCGCCCGTTACTTGTCAGGAGAATCCACGATGATTGTGAAATTATGTAGTCACCCGGGGCGAATCCGCACCCGCGCAAGGGTGGTGATGCTTATGGTGTTTCTTCTCGGCGCCCTGGCGGTGCCTCTGGCGGCCCAGACCCATGCGGAGGCCCCCCCGGTGCCCCATGCCGGCGGGGAAGCGTCCCTGGTGCTTCCCGATCTGGGCCAGGTGGAGTTTCAGGGAATGAACGCCCGCACCCTTCTGAAGGTGGGGCTGGGTGTCTGCGTCCTGGGGCTCCTGTTCGGCCTGATCATCTTCATGCAGCTTCGGAGCCTCCCGGTTCATAAAGCGATGCAGGAAATCTCCGAGCTTATTTACGAAACCTGTAAGACCTACCTCATCACCCAGGGCAAATTCATCCTTATCCTCGAGGTCTTCATCGGCATCATCATGGTGATTTACTTCGGGTTCCTGCAGCATTTCACCGCCGAAAAGGTTGTCATCATACTTATATTCAGTCTGATCGGGATCGCAGGCAGCTACGGGGTCGCATGGTTCGGCATCCGCATCAACAACTTCGCCAATTCCCGGACCGCTTTCGCCAGCCTGGAAGGGAAACCGTTCCCCTGCTACGCCATTCCGATGAAGGCGGGCATGAGCATCGGCATGGCGCTGATCAGCGTCGAGTTGTTCATGATGCTGTGCATCCTGCTCTTCGTCCCCGGCGATTACGCCGGCAACTGTTTCATCGGTTTCGCCATCGGGGAGTCGCTGGGCGCCGCCGCCCTGCGCATTGCCGGCGGGATTTTCACCAAGATCGCCGACATCGGTTCCGACCTGATGAAGATCGTCTTCAATATCAAGGAAGACGACGCCCGTAATCCCGGAGTCATCGCGGACTGTACCGGGGACAACGCCGGGGATTCGGTGGGGCCGACGGCGGACGGGTTCGAAACCTACGGCGTGACCGGGGTGGCGCTGGTTTCCTTCATCCTGCTCGCGGTCCCGAACGAACTCGTCCAGGTCCAGCTCCTGGTGTGGATTTTCGTCATGCGCATCATGATGATCATCGCGAGCGGGATGTCCTACCTGATCAACGAGTCGCTGGCGCGGATGCGCTACCGGAACGTGGAAAAAATGAATTTCGAGTCGCCGCTGACGAGCCTGGTCTGGCTGACCTCGATCATATCGGTCACGATCACCTTCCTGGTCTCCCACTTCCTGATCGGGTCGCTGGGGGACGGCACCCTGTGGTGGAAACTCTCGATCGTCATCTCCTGCGGAACCCTCGCGGGGGCCATCATCCCGGAACTGGTCAAGGTCTTCACCTCCACCAAATCGAGCCATGTGCGCGAGGTGGTGGCTTCGGGCCGGGAAGGGGGCGCCTCGCTCGGCATCCTTTCCGGTTTCGTCGCCGGGAACTTCAGCGCCTACTGGCTCGGCATAGCGATCATAGCCCTGATGACGGTGGCCTACCTGGTGAGCACCATGGGTTTTGGCGCCCTGATGCTGGCTCCCGCCGTTTTCGCCTTCGGCCTGGTGGCTTTCGGGTTCCTCGGCATGGGACCGGTGACCATTGCGGTCGATTCCTACGGCCCCGTCACGGACAACGCGCAGTCGGTGTATGAATTGTCCCTGATCGAACAGATCCCGGACATCAAGCAGGAAATCAAGAAAGAGTACGGCTTCGACGTGCGGTTCGAAAAGGCCAAGGACCTGCTCGAGGAGAACGACGGCGCCGGCAACACTTTCAAGGCGACGGCCAAGCCGGTGCTGATCGGCACGGCCGTGGTGGGGGCCACGACGATGATCTTCTCCATCATCGTTCTGCTCACCCACGGACTCGCTCTCGAGTACATCGAAAAACTCTCCCTGCTCCATCCCCCCTTCCTGCTCGGCCTGATTACCGGGGGAGCGGTCATCTACTGGTTCACGGGCGCCTCGACCCAGGCCGTCACCACGGGCGCCTACCGCGCGGTGGAGTTCATCAAGGCCAACATCAAGCTGGAAGGGGTGGAAAAGGCCTCCGTCAGCGACAGCAAGAAGGTCGTGGAGATCTGCACCCGCTACGCGCAGAAGGGGATGTTCAACATCTTCCTGACGGTGTTTTTCTCGACGCTGGCCTTCGCCTTCATCGAGCCCTTCTTCTTCATCGGCTACCTCATCTCCATTGCCCTGTTCGGCCTCTTCCAAGCCATTTTCATGGCCAACGCCGGGGCGGCGTGGGACAACGCGAAGAAGATCGTCGAGGTGGACCTGAAGGAGAAGGGGACGCCGCTGCATGCCGCCACGGTGGTGGGGGACACGGTCGGGGACCCCTTCAAGGATACCTCTTCGGTCGCCATGAACCCCGTGATCAAGTTCACCACCCTGTTCGGGCTCCTCGCCGTGGAGCTGGCCGTGAGCATGTCGGCGACGGCCGCAGGCACCACCCGCGTCATTGCCGCCGTGTTCCTGGCGGTTTCGATGGTTTTCGTACTGCGCTCCTTCTACGGGATGCGCATCCGTTCGGAGGTCTCCTAGCGGGGCAGGAGCGCGTGCGGTTCGGCCGTACGCGCTCGCCGTACCCCCCGCGGGATGGTACAATGGCTCCAGGATTTCCTCTTGGGACTCAGGCCGGGCCAGGGGGCGGCTCCGGCGGACGGGACGGAGGATGAAAATGAGCCCCTCCTCCCGGATGCGCATCTAATCCCTCGCGGGGCGGAAAGTGCGATTTATTGGAACCGGCCGCGACCCCGGAAAGTAAAATGAATGAAACGGTGAAAGGGACCGGGGTCCCCGCCAATCCGACGGAAGAGATGGAAATGAAGGAAGGCGACAACAAAATCCGAATCAAGCTTCCGACCCGGATCCGGACGCGGCCCTCGCTCTTTCATTACATCCGGGAAACGCCGGAAGAGAGTGCCTTCCGGGATATCGACTGGAGCTTCCTCACCCACCCGGTCCGGAGTTTCCAGCAGTGGCGGAAGGAGCCGCGGACCGTCTCTTCCTTGTTCCATTACGCGGATGAGGATCCCAAGACCCCCTTCAGTTGGAAGGCATTCCTCGCCGATCTCTTCACCCGGGCCCACGGTCCCGCCTTCGTCACATCGGTGTTCGCCCATCCAGAGGGATACGAGGAGGAGCATGCCCGGAGGCGCACCCGGAGGATGGAAGCGGGGATGCTTTCGCTCTTCATCCACGCGGCGGTGCTGGGACTCATCATGGTGGCGGTGAGCGAGGCGGAAGCCCCGGCCCCGGTCGACGACAACATCGTGTACGTCAGCAACCCGGTTTATCTCCCCTACGAGTTCGAGGGGGACGGCCGGGACGGCGGCGGCGGCGGGGGCGGCGGCAAAAACCAGCAGGAACCGGCGGCGACGGGTGAAATGCCGGAGACCACCCGGGTGCAGATGTTGGCGCCCGACCCTGACAATCCGCAACCCCTCCTCCCCGCGGAGGACCTGCTGGCCCAGGTGGCGAGCGTCCAAATGCCGATCGATCTCCCGCGCGACCTCTCCCTCCCGATCGGGGACATTTCGGCTCCTCCAAACTATTCCCGCTCCTCCGGCCCCGGCAGCGGCGGCGGCATCGGCACGGGGCGCGGGACCGGGGTCGGGTCCGGCACCGGCGCCGGGGTGGGCCCCGGCAGCGGTGGGGGGATGGGGGGTGGCAGCGGCGGCGGCATCGGCAGCGGCGTGGGACCATACGTGGCCGGCAGCGGTGTGAAGGACCCGGTGGCGGTGCTGCAGCCATTGCCCGCCTACACCGAGGACGCGCGCAAGGCCCGGATCGAGGGGGCCGTGCTTATCCAGGCCATCATCCGCAAGGACGGCACTGTCGACAATTTCAAGGTGTTGCGTGGGCTGGGGCACGGTCTGGATGAATCGGCCATCAAGACGATCGCGTCCAAATGGCGCTTCCGCCCCGGCACCCTGAACGGCGTCCCGGTGGATGTCCAGGCGAACATCGAGGTTGTTTTCCGCCTGTATTAGGGGCAGCGGCGGAGGGTCTATTGTCATGGCGATTAGTGCGCGGAAAAAGGGGTATAAGTCCGAAATCAACATCACCCCCTACATCGATATCCTCCTGGTCCTGCTGATCATCTTCATGGTCGCCGCCCCCCTGAAGCAGCACGAGCACCCGGTGCGGGTGCCCCAGCCGGCGCCGGCGGACCAGCCCAAAAACGTCAAGCCCGATTCCATCATCGTCGAAATGGACAGCGATCACACGGTCCGGCTGAACCAGCGGCCCGTGACCCTGACCGAGTTGGAATCGACGCTGACGGAGGTGTTCGCCCGGCGCGCGGCCAAGAACATGTTCATCCGCGGGGATTCCTCGCTCCCATACGGCGACGTCTTCGTTTTGCTCGACATCGCCAGGCGGGCGGGGGTGGGCGATGTCGCCCTGCTGGAGAAATCGAGCTCCCCGGCCCCCGCCGCACACTAGAGGATTTTCCCTCCCGGGCGCCCGGCCGCAGGGTAAAATAGACAGCGGCCATGAGAATCCCGTTCATCCACCACTCGCCCGTGATCTTCATCGCGATCGGCCTGATCGTCGTTTCGACCGTCGCGCTTGCGTTTGTCAGCTACCACTACACCGTCGGGCGCGAAAACCTGGCGGAGACCACGCTGGTGCAGAGCAACATCAAGCTGGCGCAGCAGTACGTGGACCGCATCGAGCAGCGGATCGTCGACAACGACCTCATCCTCAACGACATGATCGACGTGAATGAGCCCGGGCGGTGGCCCGAGATGGTGGCGGCGGTCAAGGAGGCGGACCTCAACGTGGATCAGGTGTACATCCTCAGCCCGGAGAGCAACTACCCGCTCTTCCCCCCCTACTCCCACGAAATCCGGAACCAGTGGGGCGCCTTCCGGGCCAGTTTCAACGTGCACGACCTGGATGTCGAGCGGCTGATTCTCGACCAGCCCCACCACCTCCACATGGAACGTCCCAACAACTACTTCTTCGCCTCCTATTTTCTGAAGGAAACACGCGCGGGGAAACCGGTACTGGTTTGCTACCAGATGAACTTCGATGCCATCCTCAGCCTGCTCGACCGGAGGCTCCGGGACCTCGAGGACCGCTTCTACGTCAGCATCGTCGATTTCGAGAACAACGTCATCTACGGCCAGCCCGTATCGCGCGCCTCGAAGTATTTCTTCGAGGCGCGCTTCCCCACGACGCTCTACAAATGGATCCTGCAGGTCGTGCCGCGCAATTACACCGAGCTGGAACGGGGAGTGAAGAACCAGCGGCGCACCAGCCTCGTTTTCATCATCCTGAGCATGCTGCTGATTTTTTTCAGCCTCGCCATCATCTACGTCGTCTGGAGGCACGACCGGCAGCTGCGCCAGCTGAAGGAGCACTTCATCGGCAACGTCAGCCACGAACTGAAAACTCCTCTCTCGCTGATCCGCATGTTCAGCGAAATGCTGGTGACGGGGCGGGTGCAGGGGGAGTCCAAGCGGGTCGAGTACACCCGGGTCATCCACAATGAAAGTGAGCGCATGTCGCGCCTCATCAATAACCTCCTCGATTTCTCCGGCCTGTCGCGCGGCGTCGAGCAGAAGCACCTCGAGCGGGTCAACCTCGGGACCCTCGTCGCCAACGCCGTGGAGGCTTACCGTTACGAGGCCGAAAAAGCCGGTTTCCGGATGGCGCTGCACGTCGATCCCGATATTCCCGATACCCTCGCCGACCCGAGCGCCGTGACGATGGCGCTGTTCAACCTGCTCGACAATTCCATCAAGTACTCCGGGGACCGGAAGGAGGTGGAGGTTAGGGTGACAAGGGGCGACGGGACCCTCAGCCTGGCGGTGATTGACAAAGGCCTGGGGATCCCCCATGCTGAGCAGGAAAAAATTTTTGATCAGTTCTATCGCGGCAGCGGGTCTTCCGTCAGCGGGGTGCGCGGCAGCGGGATCGGCTTGGCCATCACCCGCTATGTGGCCCGGATGCACGGGGGGGAGATTTCGGTGAAGAGTGAGCCGGGCGCGGGGAGCGTGTTCACGCTCGAGATCCCGATCCGGACGGCGCCGGAAGACTCCGGGCCCGGGGACGGGAGCCCGCGGCCCGGGCGGGCGGAGAATTGGTGATGCAACGAATTCTCGTGATCGAGGACGAAAAAGAGATGGTCCGGGGGCTCAGGGACATCCTCGAGTTCGAGGGCTATGAAGTCTCCTCGGCGGAAACGGGGAAAGAAGGGCTCGAGGCAATCGCCCGGAGGGAACCCGACTGCATCATCCTTGACCTGATGCTGCCCGATATGGGGGGGCTCGAGGTTTGCGAGCTGATCCGGGCCCGGGGTCTCGGCACCCCCATCCTGATGCTCACGGCCAAGGCTCAGGAATACGACAAGATCCGCGGCTTCAAGGCGGGGGCCGACGACTACCTCACGAAGCCGTTTGCCGTCGGGGAGCTGCTGGCCCGGGTAATGGCGCTCCTGCGGCGCCGGGGGGTGTATGGCAGGGACGAGGATGTCGTGCGGATCGGCCCGAGCCAGGTGGACGTGAAGCACTTTCTAGTGCGGCGGGGGAGGAAGGAGTATTCCCTATCCCACTACGAGGTGGAACTGTTCAAGCTGCTGTACGCCCGGGCTAACCAGCCGGTGTCGCGCGACGAGATCTTGGACCGGGTGTGGGGGACCGAAAGTTTTCCGACCAACCGTACCGTGGACAATTTCATCGTGAAGCTCCGGAAGAAGATCGAGGAGGATTACCGGAACCCGCGCCACATCCTGACTATCTACGGGGTCGGGTACAAACTGAGCCCATGACATTTCTTGTGGATTTCCTCGGCGCCCTCGCGTTCAACGGCCGGGCCATCCGCGCCCTGGGGGCGCGGGGGATGGTCGGGGTGGGGGCGGCCTGTTATTGCGCCGGGGTGCTGGTGTACGGGTTGGTACGCCGCGCGGTCTATGCCGACCTGCCGGAGGTGATTGGAAGTCCGTCCGGTATGACCGGCCTGTGGCACGATCTTGACCTGGTCCCGGCCCTGGCCTTCCTACTCCTGGTTTACCTGCCCTCCGTCATTGCCCTGGCCAACCTCCTGGCGCGCGACGGGACCGGTTTTTCCTGCTCCCGCAAGGAGTGGCGTGCGCATGCGGCCGTGCTGCTCCCTCTCTGGGGCGCCGTTTGTTTCATCGCCGCCCCCGTGCAATGGCTGGTCCCCCATTTCCTGATCGCCGGTTACGTGGAGATCTCCTTCGGCGTGCTGGTCCGGTCGCTCCTGCTCGCCGTCACCACCTTCCGGGCGGTCGGGAGCCTTAACCGCCTGTCCCCCGGCGCGACCACCGGGACCCTCCTCCTGTCCGCGCTCACCCTCCCCGTGTATCTCCTGATGTCGTTGTATGCCCGGGTCCTCCTCTTTGTCCTGTTCGCGTCGGCGGCTGTTTGGGCGCTTGCGGCGTTCCGCGCCCGCCGGGTCCCGCGGGGCGCCGCACGGCGCTTCAGGAGAAACCTCGACGCCCTGACCGTCGACCCTGAAAACGTGGACGCCCACCTCGAGCTGGGGCTGGCCCACCTCGAGGGCCGGGATCCCGCCCGGGCCCGCGGCTATTTCGCCCGGGCGGTCGCGATCGCCCCGCAGGACCCCCGGTGCCACTACCTGCTCGGCCGGGTCCTGGAAAGGGAGGGGGACTGGGAAGGGGCGCTCGGCCGGTACGAGGAGGTGCTGCGGCTCGACCCGGAACACGGGTCCGGCGCCGCGCTGCGGGAAGCGGGCAAGGCCCGCCTGCACTTGGGGAGGGTGGACGGGGCGATCGAATGCCTCGAGGCCTCTCTCCGGCTGCGCAACGACGATCCCGAGGCCCACTACTGGATGGCGCGGGCGGCGCGGGAAGCTGGGGACAGCGGGCGGATGAGGTTCCACCTCGATCTGATCGCGGACCGGGCGCGCTCGAGACCGGGAAGGGCAGGGAAGGGGGAACGGGAGTGGGTCCGCCGGGCCCGGGACCTGCGCCACGGCGGCGCCTGACCCGGGGCTCGAAACCGCCGCCGCTTTATGCTAGTTTGTGTCCATGCGAATCTATACGGAAGAGCACGCCAAATCGGGGATCGACGCGCCCCTGCCGGAGATCGAGTGCTGGGAGAACCAATACCCGGGCTACGAGATCGAGATCATCCTTCCCGAGTACACGGCGATCTGCCCCAAGACCGGGCTCCCCGATTTCGGGACGCTGATCGTGACCTATGTCCCCGACGAGTGGTGCCTGGAGCTGAAATCGCTCAAAGAGTACGTCACGGCCTACCGCAACCTCGGCATCTTCTATGAAAACGCGGTCAACCGGATCCTTCGGGACCTGGTCCGGGCTTGCCGTCCCGTGTCTATGAGAGTCCGTGGGGAGTTCACCCCCCGCGGTGGGATCCAGAGTCGCATCGAGGCCCGCTACGCCCGACCGGAGGCGTAGAACCCGGGAGCGCGCCTACCAGCTGATGACGAAGCCGGCCGTGGTCTGGGTGAAATGGAGCGAGCCGTCCCGCGCGTTCGGGATTCGGTAGCCGCGCACGTCGATGTTGAAGCCCAGGGGCCCCAGGAGGCGCCGCAGCTTGATCCCCACGCCGTAGTTGGCCGTGAATTTGGTGCCGAATCCGAAGGCGGCGGCCGCCAGGTCCTCCAGGCTCTCCTCCGGATCGGAATCGGGGCTCCAGGTCCGGATGAACCCAATGCCGGCCGTGGCATAGGGGGCGACCCGCCCCGGGACCTGTAGGATCAGGTTGCTGTCCATCTGGAACGCCTTGACCCCCTGCTTGGCGAACCTGGGGCTGAAGCTGATATTCTGTTCGAAGCCGAGGACGCTCCCCCCGGAGAAGCGGGCTCCCATCGTGGCTCCGAAATCCCCCTCCAGCAACTCTTGCGGCGCCTCGGAGGCGCCGTCGAAGGTGAGCTTGCCCGGCTTTTGGGCGCCCCCGTAAAAAACAGCCTCGCCCGCCGTCAGCAGCGATGCGGCGGACAGGACGAACACCAGCGTCATTACCAGGTTTTTCATGAATCCTCCCTTGAAACGTATCGGACACCGGGCCGCGAATGTCCAGAAAAACCCTTTTATCCCCGTCGATCCCCCTGCCAAAGCGCCGGTGCGTTTCCCCGGGGCACTCATCCGGATCGCGGCCATCAGCGCGGCCCCGCAAGCCCGCCGACCGGCGCGGCCGGGCGGAAGGCGTCGCCGACCCCGTACCCGGTTGGCGGACCCCGGCCAACCCCGCCTGTCCCGTCGATCCCCCCGTTCCATCCTCGAGGCCGAGAAGGAAGTATACCCCAGCCCACGGGACAGGTGGGAATGGGAGGAAAAAGTATACTGGATATTTACGTTAAAGGAGGAAAGATGACATAATGCCCCTTTTTGGGAGGTGGTGATATGCGTGGATGGGGGCCCCGGAAAGGGCCATGGATCTTTTTGCTTGCAGCCTGGATCTGCCCCGGGCTCCTTTTCGGAGGCGAGGGACGATTGTCGCTCGTGGGGATGGGACCGGGCGATCCCGACATGGCGACCGTCAGGGCCCTGGGCCGGGTGCGGGAAGCCGATATCATTTATACCCTGAGCCCCGATCTCCTGGAGCGCTTCAGGGTGGAATTGAAAGGGAAGGACGTCCGGGATCTTTCCGGTTCTGGTGTTACCCGATATCACGCCCGTTCGGACAGGAACGATGCCGGCGCCGGGAAGGCCGCGGCGCCGGATGAGGGGAAAAAGACCCGCGACGGACTCGTTGGCGATGTGAAACGCGCCCTGGGCGAGGGGAAGAAGGTCGTGTTCATAGACAGCGGAGACCCGCTGATCTACGGCCCCTGGGCGTGGCTGCTCGGGGAATTCGGAGACTCCGGCATGGAGGTCGTTCCCGGCATCAGTTCCTTCAACGCGGGGCTCGCCGCCCTGCGGCGCGACCCCACCTGGTCCTCCGATACCCACACCATAATACTGACCACCGACCGGACGCGGGGCAGGGACAGGCTGGAGAACCTGGCTGCGCACCGGTGCAGCCTGGTCCTGTTTACCCACAAAACGGAATTTCCTGAGATGATGCGCAAGCTCAGGACCCAGTATCCGGAGACGACTCCGGTCGCCGTGGTATTCTATGCCGGTTACGAAGGTCGGGAGTCGGTGGTGCGCGGTAACCTAGAGACCATCGTGCCGCTGATGGAGCACAGGGACCTGCCGCTCGAACATATCGTTTTCGTCGGGGATTTCCTCGGCTTCAGCCTGGAGGGGGAGAGATGAAGGGGAGAATGATCTCACTTGCCATCGTGGCGGCGCTGCTCGCGCTCGTGCCGGCCCGGGACGGATGGGGGTCGGAATGCGCTTCCTGCCACCAGGCCCAGGGGGTACAAGAGCGGGTGCCCGACATCGATCCGATCCGGATACGGACGGACGAGGGGGTCCGGAGCATCACCATCGGTGAGGCCTACAAGTTCCACGGCCACTCCTGCCCCGGGCTGATCCTCACCTTCCGGGCGACACAGTACGGCATCCGCCTCCTGTTCGGCGAGGAGGTTCCTGACCGGAAGGACCTCGAGATACTGACCCGGGCGCCGCTGGCAGGGGGGGTCGATTTCCTCGATCTCTTCATGATCGGCGAGGGACGGAAAGCCCCGACGCGGCTCCCCGCGGGAATGGCGCGCGACCGGAACCTGATCTCCTTCACCTTCATCCGGAAATCGACCCGGATGGCGGTGGATGTCCGGATGAAGCCGGAACACTACCCGGAGGATTTCTTCGCCTACAAGAAGAAGCAGTCTGACGGCACACTCACTCCCGCGGATTGGGAGGTGCTCCATGGTTATATCAAGGGGATGATACTCGCTTTTCCCACCCTCTCCCTGGAACACCTCTTCGGCGAACCACGTCCCTACTCGCTCCTCACCTGGGGGCAGGCGCTCCCGGCCCACGAGCCGGCGGTTCCGTCGGCGCCGGAGTATGGGCAGATCGTGGTGGCCACGGGAAGCCCGTACGAACTGGGGCTGGTCGACGAACTCGCCCGCGAGTTTTCGACCAGGCACGGGGGGGTGATCCGGTGCATCAAGACCCCTACCGGGCCCGGTCTCGATCTGGGCCGGAACGGGATGGTCCACATCACGATCGGTCACGAAGCGGAGGCCACGGCCCGCTTCGCCGCGGAGGGACACGCGGCCCGGAGAGCTGACCTGATGCACAACTTCACCGTCATCGTCGGACCCCGGGCCGATCCGGCCGGGATCGACGGGGTCCGGGAACTAGCGGAGGCACACCGGAGGATCTTCCGCGCCGGGTCCCCCTACCTGTCCCGTGGAGACGGCGGCGGCATGGACCTGCTGGAACGGAAGATCTGGGGATCCCTGGGTCTCGACCCCGCGGGATCCGCCTGGTACACGACCAGCGGTCGGTTCATGCTCGATTCGCTCCTCGATGCCGATGCGCGCGGACAATACCACATGCTCGATTCCTCGACCTGGGCGATGCACAAGGGGAAGACGAAAAACCTCAGGCTCTTCGTCATGGGACCTCCCAACCGCTACGAGATCTGCCTTGTGAGCGCGGAGCGGCACCCCCACCTCTCCTACAACGGGGAGGTGGCCGGAGCGTTCTACGATTTTCTCACCGGTGAGGAGGGGCAGCGCGTGATCGCCCGGTTCGGCGTGGGGCAGTACGGCGAACCTCTCTACCACCCTGCGCGCAACGGGGTGGGGGGGAAGTAGAAGGTGTGTCCGGGCAAAGGCGTTGACGCGCGCCGCGCCGCGTCCTAATCTGGGATCATGAGCGAACCCCGGCACACCAACGCCCTGATTCACGAGACCAGTCCCTACCTCCTGCAGCACGCCCACAACCCGGTGGACTGGTACCCCTGGGGGCCGGAGGCCCTCCGGAAGGCGAAGGAGGCGGACAAGCCCATCCTCCTGAGCATCGGCTATTCCGCCTGTCACTGGTGCCACGTGATGGCGCGGGAGTCGTTCGAAGACGAAGAGACCGCCCGGGTGATGAACTCCTGCTTCGTCAACATCAAGGTCGATCGGGAGGAGCGACCGGACTTGGATGCCATCTACATGACGGCGGTGCAGCTGATGACGGGGCGCGGCGGCTGGCCCATGACGGTCTTCCTGACGCCGGACCAGAAACCATTCTTTTGCGGCACCTATTTCCCGAAGGAGGACCGGCACGGCCTCCCAAGCTTCCGCCGGGTGCTGGCCGGTGTCGCCAACGCCTACGAGGAGCGGCGGCACAAGGTCCTCGGCGACGCGGACGCCGTCACCGCGGCGCTGTCGGCTTCGCTCCAGGGGGGCGGCGGGGAAAGGGGGGACGCTCCCGCCCTGGACGCCGCGCTCCTCGGGCGGGCGGCCGCCGCGATCGCCGGGGGCTACGACCCGGTCGACGGCGGGTTCGGCGGGGCTCCCAAGTTCCCCCCCTCCATGACCCTCGGCTTCCTGATGCGCGCGGCCGTGAGGGAGGGGAACCGCAACTATCTCGACATCGTCAGCCACACTCTCGCACGCATGGCTGCGGGCGGCATCTGCGACCAGCTTGGAGGAGGATTCCACCGCTACTCGGTGGATGCCCGCTGGCTCGTTCCCCACTTCGAAAAGATGCTCTACGACAACGCCCTGATCGCCCGCGCCTACCTCGAGGCGTACCTGTTGACGGGTGATCCCTTCTTTCAGAGGACTTGTGAAAAAACGCTCGATTACGTCCTCCGTGAGATGACCTCGCCCGAGGGGGGCTTTTATTCTTCCCAGGACGCCGACAGCGAAGGGGAGGAGGGGGCGTTCTTCGTATGGATGGAGGGGGAGATCCGGTCCCTGCTCGGGGAGGAGGACGCCCGGCTCTTCGGCGTGTACCATGGGGTGACCCCGGGAGGCAATTTCGAAGGGAAGAACATCCTTCATGTCCCCCGGCCCGCGGAGGACGCGGCCCGGGAGGCCGGGGTTACAAAGGAGAGGTTGGAGGAGGCGGTCGGCAGGGGGCGGCGGCTGCTCTTCGCCGCGCGCCAAAGGCGCCCCCGGCCGGGACGCGATGAGAAGATCCTCACCGCCTGGAACGGGCTGATGCTGCGCACCTTCGCCGAAGCCGCCGCGGCCCTCGGGCGCGCGGATTACAGGCGGGCCGCCGAACGCAACGCCCGGTTCCTCCTTTCGACCCTGTGCGGGACAGGAGGGGTGCGGAGAAGCTACAAGGACGGCCGCGCGCGCTTCAACGGTTGTCTCGAGGATTACGCTTGCCTGGTGGACGGCCTGGTCTCGCTCTACGAAGCCACCTTCGATCCCGCCTGGATCCGGGAAGCTGCGCGGCTGGCGGGGGAGATGGCCGATCGCTTCTGGGATCCGGTTGCCGGCGGGTTTTTCTTCACGGCGCAGGACCACGAGACGCTGATCCACCGGCCGAAGGAGTTCTGGGACAACGCGACCCCTTCGGGCAATTCGGTCGCCGCCCTGGCGCTGCTCCGCCTCGGGACGCTGATGGGGGAAGAGCGCTGGAGAGGGTACGCGGAGGCCATCTTCGAAATCAACGCGGGGACGATCGCCCGGCACCCGGCCGCCTTCGGCTACCTGCTCGGCGCCCTCGATTTCAACCTCGGCCCGGTCCGGGAAATCGCCGTTGCAGGGGACCCGGAGGAGGCGTCCGCGCGGGGAATGCTACGGGAGATCTTCGGGCGCTATCTTCCCAACAAGGTGGTGGCCTGCGGGGCGCCCGGGGAGGTGGCGCTGCTCGAGGGGAGGCCCGGCATGCCGGGTGCGGCGACAGCCTGGGTTTGCGAGGGCTCGACCTGCCTCGAGCCGGCCGCCACGGCGCAGGAACTGGGGGAGCGGCTCGGGCCGCCGCCCCGATTTTGACAAGATAACTCTTTCAACCTTTGTCGAAGCCTTTATAATTCATGGCGACAGGACGCGGAAGCGCGCCTGGACAAGCTGGAAGAACAGGAGGAGAGAATCCGGGACGTGGGGCTGCAGCTATGCCTGGGTGTGCAGATGCAGCTGGGTGTTCCCGGGATCGTGCCGGTGGTCCACGGCGGCGTGCCCCGCCGGGACCGTCGTTGCGGGGATGCCCGGGATTGGTGCTGACGGCTTTCATGTGCTTTCATACGGGGATACGATGACGAAGGAACAGGAAGAACAGGGTTTTAGGGTGACGGACCGGAGGAGTTTCCGGGAGGATGGCGAGCCGACGGCCGCAGCGGCCGAGGAATCGGAGAAGGCGCCGCGGCAGGCGGCGGAACCACCCCGGGCGGAGCCTGCGCCGGGGCCGGAGGGCGTACCGGGCCGGCTGATCGATTTCTCGTCCTATATCCTTTCCTACTACGCCCAGGGGATGGTGCTCATGGGGGAGGTGCCGAATCCCCACACCAACAAGAAGGAAGAGGACATGAACGCCGCGCGGCACATGATCGACATCCTGACGATGCTCGAAGAGAAGACCCGGGGGAATCTCGCGGCGGAAGAGGTGAAACTGCTCGAATCGGTACTGTATGAACTCCGGATGAAGTTCATGGCCAAGACGAACCGAATCCAGCTGTAGCGGGTGCCATGAAAGTCATCACGCGACTGGAGGACCTCGCCCCGGAATATGCCCTCCCGGTGGCCACCGTCGGGAATTTCGACGGCGTCCACCTGGGACACCAGAGCCTGATTCGGGACCTGGTGTCCCGCGCGGCTTCCCTGGGTGGCACCCCGGTGGTCCTCACCTTTCACCCTCACCCGCTCCAGGTGCTGGCCGCCAACAACGCCCCGCTGCAGATCCAGACCCTCCGCCAGCGGCTTGCCGTCATCGAGGCTCTGGGAATCCCCCTGACAGTGGTCATACCCTTCGACCTCGAGCTCGCCCAGAGGGAGGCGCGCGATTTTGCCCATGAGTTATGGGAAAGGCTGGTTTTCAGGGAAATCTACGTGGGGCCGAACTTCGCCTTCGGACACCGGCGGCAGGGGAGCTTCAACCTGCTCAAGGAAATAGGGGAGGAAAAGGGCTTCCTCACCGGCAAGATCCACCAAGTGCAGTTCCGGGGAAGCCGCGTGTCGAGTACGGCCATCCGCCAGGCGCTCACGAGCGGCCATGTGGGCCTGGCGCGGCGCCTGCTGGCGCGCCCCTACGCGCTGGAGGGGCGGGTGGTCCACGGCAGGGGGCTGGGGTCGAAGCTGCGGATTCCCACGGCCAACCTGGAGACCCCCAACGAACTGATCCCCCGGCGCGGGGTCTACGTGTCGCTCCTCGAGCTGGAGGGGTGCCGCTACCGGGGGGTGACCAATATAGGGTTCCGTCCCACCGTGACCCCCGGGGCGGGGGCGGCCCTGAGCATCGAGACCCACCTGCTCGATTTCGACCGGGACATCTACGGGGCGCCCGTGACGCTCGAGTTCCTCATGCGCTTGCGCGACGAGCGTCGTTTCGCGGGACTCCCGGAGCTGCAGGCCCAGATCGGCAAGGATGTCCGGGACGCGCGCCGCTATTTCCGCCGCCTGGGCAGCGGCGCTTCGGCTCCTGCCGGGGCGCTTCATAGGGAGGGAACGAGTGCCCATTACGCGTGACGAAGTGCTGAAAATAGCCGACCTGGCGCGGCTTCGTTTCAGCGAGGAGGAACTGGACGGGTTCACCGCACAGTTCCAGGACATCCTCGATTACATCGAGCGGCTCAGGCAGGTGGATGTCGAGGGGGTCGAACCGACAATCCACGTGTCGCTGCCGGCCGACGGCGCCCCCCTGATGTTCCGGGAGGACGAACCCCGGGAATCCCTCCCGGTCGAAGAGGCCCTTGGCAATGCCCCGGACGCTGCCGCCGGTCATTTTCGTGTTCCCAAGGTGCTATAGGGTTATGGATATTAGAGACGCCCACGCCATTCAGGGTTTCGTCAATTCCCGGGAGATTTCCGCGCGGGAGGTGGCCGAGCTCTCGCTCGCGCGGATCGCGGAAGCCGACCCCGGCCTCGGGGCCTTTCTCGCCTGCGATTCCCGCCGGGTGCTCGAGCGCGCCGAGGCTGTCGATCGCGCCGTGCGGGAACGCCCGCTGCCGCTCGCCGGAGTCCCCGTCGCCGTCAAGGACAACATCAGCACCCGGGGCATCTGCACTACCTGCGGTTCCCGGATGCTGGAGAGTTACATCCCCCCCTACAACGCCACGGTGGTCGAACGCCTGGAGGCGGCCGGCGCCGTGGTCGTGGGCAAGGTCAACTGCGACGAGTTCGCCATGGGGTCCTCCACCGAAAACTCCGCCTTCCAGGTCACGCGCAACCCCTACGACCTGGACCGGGTGCCGGGGGGGAGCAGCGGCGGCAGCGCGGTAGCCGTGGCCGCCGGCATGGCCGCGCTCGCCCTCGGGTCCGAGACCGGGGGATCGGTCCGCCAGCCGGCCAGTTTCTGCAACGTCGTCGGGCTCAAGCCGACCTACGGCCGGATCTCGCGCTACGGTCTGGCGGCCTTCGCCTCTTCGATCGACTGCATCGGGCCGCTGGGGAACAGCCCCCGGGACATCGCCCTCCTCCTGGGCCAGATCGCCGGCCGGGACCCGATGGACGCCACGTCGGCGCCGGCCCCGGTCCCCGACTACGCGGCGGAACTGGACCGGCCGCTGGGCCGGCTGCGCCTGGGCGTCCCGAAGGAGTACTTCGGGCAGGGGCTGGACCCGGAGGTGAAGGCGGCGGTCGAGGCGGGGATCCGCAACGCGGGCCGGCTTGGGTGCGACGTGGTCGAGGTGTCGCTGCCGCACACGCCGTTCGCGATCGCCGACTATTGCATCATCGCCTCGGCGGAGGCGAGCTCCAACCTGGCGCGCTATGACGGGGTGAAATACGGCTTCCGTGTCGAAGCGCCCGAAGACCTGATGGACATGTACCAGCACACCCGCACCCTCGGCTTCGGCCCCGAGGTCCGGCGCCGGATCATGATCGGCACCTACGTCCTTTCATCCGGTTGTTATGACGCCTATTATGTCCGCGCCATGAAAGTCAGGACGCTGATCCGCCGCGACTTCGAGCGGGCCTTCGGGCGGGTGGACGCGCTTTTGGGGCCCGTCAGCCCTACCGCGGCGTTCAGGATCGGGGAAAAGGCCGAGGATCCGCTGGCGATGTACCATTCCGACATCTACACGGTGACGGCCGGCCTGGCTGGGATCCCCGCCGTCAGCATCCCCTGCGGTTTCACGGGCGGGGGGCTGCCGATCGGCATGCAGATCATGACAAACCTGTTCCAGGAGGGGCTGCTCCTCCGCCTGGCCCAAGCCTATACCCGGGAATTCCCCGTCGTCTCCCCCCCGCTGCGGGTGTGAGTCCGGGCAGTTTTTTTCGCTCAAAAACGGGCGGGTTCATTAGTAAGGCATGGACCTCTGCCAATGTTTTCGCCTGGTACTGCTGTTGGTCGCGGCGGCCCAGTCCCTTGCCGACGTCGCTGGCACCGAAGCGGAGCGCCGGGCGCTGGTGGACGCACAGGGGAGCGTCGTGAAGGTCATTGACGGGGAGCCCGGCGGATGGGCCCCGGACGCCAACCTGACCGGTGGGGTTCCGCCGCCCCCCTCCCCGGCCCCCGATCGCGCCCCGATGCGCAGGGAGGAATCCCAATCCCTCCGGCATTACCGGAACATGCTGCAGAAGCTGGACCAGGCGATCCGCAAGGAAGAACGGCAGTTGGCCCTGAAACGGGAGAAGCTGGAGGCCGGCCGGCGGACGCTCCCCGGCCCCGGGCCGCTCGACGCCCGGTCGGGGGGGTGGAAGAGGGAAGCCCGAGAGCGGCTCGAGGCCGAAATCAGGGAGATCGGGGAGAGGCTCGTTGAATTGCGCCGCGCGCGCGCCGATTGCTACGACGAGGGGCGCAAGGCGGGTTTTCTCCCCGGGGAACTCGACGGCAGAGGGATCAGGTGACCGTCTTCCGGGTGCCGATCAGGAGGTTGTAGGCTTCCTTCCGGGTGATGCCCCGCTGCCGGGCCACCGATTTCAGGGCCTCGTTGCGTGGCAGGCCGGACCGTTCCATCTCATCGGCGAGGTGCCGCTCGATTTCATCGGGGAAGGAGACGGGCGCAGCGGCGGCTTCCCCCCGGTCGACCACCAGGGTGATTTCCCCCTGGATCCTCGGCCTCCCGGCGATGATGGAGTGTAGTTCTGAGAGGGTGCCGGCTAGGAATTCCTCGTGGATCTTCGTCAATTCCCGCACCATGCACGCCTTTCGATCCCCCAGCACCTCGACCATGTCCCCGAGCGAGGCGAGCAGGCGGTGGGGGGCTTCGTAAAAGATCAGGGTGGCGGGCACCGGCGCCACTTCTTCGAGCCGGTTCCGGCGCGCGGAGGAGCGCGGGGGGAGGAACCCGGCGAAAAGGAAGGTGTCGGTTGGGAGCCCCGAGCCGACCAGTGCGGCGATGGCGGCCGAGGGTCCGGGGATCGGTGTGACGGGGATCCCCTCGCGCCGGCAGGCGGCCACCAGTGTGTACCCGGGGTCTGAGATCAGGGGTGTTCCGGAATCGCTGACCAGGGCGATCGTCTTCCCCTCGCGCAGAAGCTCCAGGAAGCGCCGGGTGCGGCTCTCCTCGTTGAACTTGTGATAGCTTTCCTTCGGCGTCGTGATCCCGTAGCGCGCGAGCAGCTTGGCGGTGTGCCGGGTGTCCTCGCAGGCGACCAGGTCCGCTTCCTTCAGGATGCGCAGAGCCCGCAGCGTGATGTCTTCCAGGTTCCCCAGGGGGGTGGCGACGAGGTAGAGCACGGGTCGCCTATTCGGCGCCGTTCATGGCCCGGAGCATTTCCCGGACGGCGCGCTCGAGCCCGACCAGCGCGGCGCGCGCGATGATGTTGTGGCCGATGTTGAGCTCCTCGATCTCGGGGACGGCCGATATTGGGCGGACGTTGCGGTAGGTCAGCCCGTGCCCCGCCAGGACCTTGAGCCCCTTTCTCCTTCCCAGTTCCGCCGCCTGGACGACCTTGGTCAGCTCCCTCCGAAAGATGTCCCCCGCCAAGTCCGGGCTTTTCGGGGTGGCCTCGGAGTAGGCCCGAGTGTTGAGTTCGATCATGGAGGCGCCGAGATCGGCGGCGGCGGCGACCTGGTCGAGTTCCGGGTCGATGAAAAGGCTGACCTGGATCCGGGCGGCTTCGAGCTGCCGGATGGCCGCCGCGAGCGACTCGGGGTTGGCCAGGAGGTTGAGTCCCCCCTCGGTGGTGATTTCCTCCTCCCTTTCCGGGACCAGGGTCGCCTGGTCGGGATGAAAGTCGACGGCGAGGCGAAGCATTTCGGGAGTCGCCGCCATCTCGAGATTCAGTCGCGTCGTCACCGTCTCCCTCAGCCGGCGCACGTCGCTGTCCCGGATGTGGCGCCGGTCGGAGCGCAGGTGGACCGTGATGCCGTCCGCACCCGCGAGTTCGGCCAGGATCGCAGCGGCGACCGGGTCCGGCTCGAGCGCCCGGCGTGCCTGGCGAATGGTGGCGATGTGGTCGATGTTTACGCCCAGCTTGGTCATAGCTCCCCCGTTTCCTTCATTCATTTTCGGTTTTCGCGCCCTGCAGCGCACGCGCGAGGCGGCCGAGGCGCTCGAGCGTCCGTTCCTTCCCCAGCGCGAGCATGACTTCGAACAGCCCGGGCGCCACCCCCTGTCCCGTGAGCCCCACCCGGGCGGCGTTGATCAGGAGCCCCGCCTTGACCCCGCGCTCCGAAGCCAGGGCGCGCAGCATCTCTTCAGTCGATTCCAGGGTGAAACTTTCCGCGTCGCGGTAGCGGGCCTCGAGCTCCGCCACCAGCTCCCCCAGGACGGGGTCGGAGAGGAACTTCGCCGCCGCGGCCGGGTCGTAGGCGAAATCGTCGGTAAAAAAGGCCCGGAAGGTGCCGCTCCAGTCGCTCGCTTTGCGCACCCGGCTCTTCAGCAGTTCAAGGATGGCGTCGAGAGTTTCGGGGGGGTAGTCCGTGGGTGTTTCCCCCCACACCCCCGCCGCCTTCAGTTCCTCTTCGGCCAGGGCGCGCAGCCGCGCGGCGGGCAGGGCGCGCAGGTACTGGCCGTTGAACCAGTCCAGCTTGTCGGTCCCGAACACGGCGTTGGCCCGGCCGACCCCGGCCAGAGTGAACAGGGACACCAGTTCCCGGCGGTCGAGAATCTCCCGGTCGTCCCCGGGGGACCACCCCAGGAGTGAAAGAAAGTTGAAAAAGGCCTCCGGCAGGTAGCCCGCTTCCGCGTAGGCCATGACCGAGGTTGCCCCGTGCCGCTTGGAGAGCCGCTGCTTGTCCGGCCCCAAAATCAGCGGGAGGTGGGCGAAGACGGGGAGCGGACGCCCGGCGGCTTGGTAGAGCAGGATCTGCTTGGGGGTGTTGGAAATATGGTCCGCCCCACGGATCACGTGGGTGATGGCCATGTCGAGGTCGTCGACGACCACGCCGAGGTGGTAGGTGGGCACCCCGTCGGAACGCAGGAGGACGAAGTCCTCCAGGGTGGAGTGGTCGACCTCGATCCGCCCGAACACGCCGTCCTCGAACACTGTCCTGCCCGGCGGGACGCCGAAGCGCAGGGCGCAGGGCTCCCCGGCTCCAGCCCGGCGGGCCGACTCCCCGGCGTCAAGGTGCGGACAGGAGTGGTCGGCGGCGCCCGCCGTTCCCTCGCGATAGTCGCGGTCCTCCCCGGCCGCGCTGCAGAAGCAGCGGTAGACTTTCCCCGCCGCGAGCAGGTCAGTGGCGAATTCCCGGTAGCGTTCGAGCCGGCGGGACTGGTAATGGGGGCCCTCGTCCCAATCAAGCCCCAGCCAGCGCATCCCCTCGAGGATCCCCTCCACCATCTCCTCCGACGAGCGGGAGAAATCCGTGTCCTCGATGCGGAGTACCATGCGGCCGCCATAATGGCGGGCGAAGAGCCAGTTGAAGAGGGCGGTCCGTGCGCCTCCGACGTGGAGGTAGCCGGTGGGGCTGGGGGCGAAACGGACGCGGACCTGGCTGGGCATGGGGACTTACCTCGAAAAACATTAGCTTATCATGCCGCGCCCGGCGGCGAAAGGAGCGGGCCGAAATAGTGCCCCTTCGTGGTGGATTTTGCGGCCGAAATCCTATACTATTGCCATTCGACCCGCGGACCTTGCGCCCGCGATCCGGAGAGGTGCTGGAGTGGTTGAACAGGGCTGCCTGCTAAGCAGTTATACTGGCTAAACCGGTATCGAGGGTTCGAATCCCTCCCTCTCCGCCACGCCCCTCCCGAGCAGCCTTTCTTTCCTCCGTATCCGTTATCCCCATGCCCGAAAGCTTCCGGATCAGCAGCCGGAAGAGGCTCCGGGAGATCTCGATGTTGTGCGACAGGAGGTCGAAGAAGTCCGGGGCTTTGGTTTTCAGAGCCGGCACCAGGTAGAGGGAACAGGAGCGGGAGGGCTTTCCCTCCCCCCCGCTGCACGCTCAGGGACCCGATCCGTTCCAGGGACATTTCGCGGCCGCCCGATACCCCGTCTTTGACTGCCGGAAATCCCGCCGGGATTAAGCCCCTCCCCCCAGAACCTTGTACAGGGTGACCAGGTTGCTCCAGCGGGCCAGACGGAGCGACACGAGCTTCTGCCTGGCGGCGAATAGCTCGCGTTGGGCTACGAGGACGCCGAGGTAACCGTCGATCCCGCTTTCATACCGGGCTTGGGAAAGGCGGTGGGTGTCCTCGAGCGTGCTTACCAGCGATTCGAGCGCCCGCTGCTGGGCCAGGAGGGAATCCCTGCGGCTCAACGCGTCGCTCACCTCGCGGAACGCCGTCTGGATCGCCCGCTCATAATCGGCGACGGCGATGTCCCGGTCGATGCCGGCGGCGTCGTACTGCGCCCTCCGGGAGCCGGAATCGAAGATCGGCAGCGACACCTGCGGCACAAAACTCCAGGCGCCGGCCCCGGGCTTGAAGAGTTCGCCCAAGTCCCCGCTGGTGATTCCCCCGGCGGCCGTGAGGGTGATGCGGGGGAAAAAGGCGGCGCGCGCCGCCCCGATGTTGGCCTGAGCCGCCTTCAGTCGGTGCTCGGCCACGAGGATGTCGGGGCGCCGGAGCAGCACCTCGGACGACATTCCGGCGGAAATGTCCCCGAGCCGTGCGGCCGTGTCCAGGTCGCCGGTGACGAGCCCGGCGGCCACCGGGGCGCCCACGACGAGGTCGAGGGCGTTTCGGTCGAGTTTCTCCTGGCCCGCGAAGCGGGCGATCTCCACCCGCGCGGCTTCGACCTGGCTCTCGGCCTGCCGGACTTCCAAGTCGTTGCCTATGCCGAGGTCGCGCGTCCGAGTGATCAGGTCGAGGACCTCCTGCTGGGTGGCGAGCGTGGAGCGGGCGAGTTCCAGGTTTTCCCGGTCCGCGGCCAGCGACAGGTAACCGTGGGCGACTGCGGCGACGAGCGAGATCTGGGTCGCCGCGCGCGCCTGCTCGCTTGCCAGGAACTGTTCCAGCGCCCGGCTCTCGAGGCTGCGGATGCGCCCGAAGAAATCGAGCTCCCATGCACTGGTCCCCAGCCCGACCGTGTAGACGGTGACGTTCTGCGCCCCGCCGCCGCCCGCAAGGCTCTCGGGGACCCGGTGGGCGTCGAGATTGGCGCTGGCGGCGATGGTGGGTCGGCGTTCGGCGCCCTGGATCCGGTACAGCGCCCGGAACTTCTCGATGGTGAGCGCCGCCGCGCGCAGGTCGCGGTTATTGTCGAGCGCCGTCTGGATCACGGTGCGCAGGTTCGGGTCCCCGAAGAACTGCTCCCAGTCGAGGTCGGCGGGGATGGGCGCTCCCGCGGCGCCTTGGCGCGTGGGGTCCGCCGCGGGCCACGACGTCGGGACCGGCGCCTCCGGGCGCGCGTATTTTCCGGGACGGGGACAGCCCGAGAGAAAGAGTGACAGTCCGACAAGCAGCAGCAAGATGCATTTATGCTTCATGAGGCGCCCTCTTTTTACGGCCAAAAAGCTGGCTCACGATGACGAAAAACAGGGGGATGAAGAAGATAGCCAGGAATGTGGCCGTGATCATCCCGCCGAGCACGCTGGTGCCGAGCGCCTTCTGGGCCCCGGCCCCGGCGCCGGAGGAGATGGCAAGCGGCAGTACGCCGAACCCGAAGGCCAGCGACGTCATCACGATGGGGCGGAGGCGCAGCCTGACCCCCTCCAGGGTGGCTTCGATCAGCCCCATGCCGTTTTCGACCCGGACTTTCGCGAACTGCACGATCAGGATGGCGTTCTTGGTCGTCAGTCCCAGTACCGTCAGGAGACCGATCTGGAAATAGACGTCGTTGGGCAGGCCGCGCAAGGTGGATGCCAGCACCCCGCCGATCACCCCGAGGGGGAGGGTGAGGAGGATGGTCACGGGGATGGACCAGCTCTCATAGAGCGCCGCCAGCACGAGGAAGATGGCGAGAACGGAGAAGGCGTAGAGCATCACGGTCTGCTGCGAGGATATCCGCTCCTGGTAGGACAGGCCGGTCCATTCGTGGCCGAACCCCTGCGGGAGCCGTGACGCCAGTTCCTCCATGACTTTCATCGCCTCGCCCGAACTCCTGCCGGGAGCGGGCTCCCCCTGGAAGTTCAGGGATGGGAACCCGTTGAACCGCTCCAGCAGCGGCGAGTCGTAATACCAGTGGCTCGTGGCCAGGGCGGAGATCGGGACCATCCCGCCGGTCCGGTTGCGCACGTAGAAATGGTCGAGGTGCTCCGGGAGCATCCGGAATGGGGCGTCGGCCTGCACGTAGACGCGCTTGACGCGCCCCCCCTGGATGAAATCGTTCACGTAGGCGCTCCCGAACGCGACCGAGATAGCGTTCTGAACTTCGCTCACGGAAACCCCCATGGCCCCCGCCTTGTCCCAGTCGATGTCGATTTTGTGTTGGGCCGTGTCCTCCATTCCGTTCGGGCGCACCGAGGCCAGGCGCGGGTCCTGCATGGCCATGCCCATGAGTTGCAACCGCGCCTGCATCAGCTTTTCGTGCCCCAGCCCGGCCCGGTCCTGCAGCATGAAGTCGAACCCCCTGGCCATGCCGAGTTCGACCACGGCAGGGGGGATGACCGGATAGATCCTGGCGTTGCGGATCGCGGCCAGGACGGGTATCGCCCGGCCGACGATCGCTTCGGCCTTCAGCTCCGGCGAGTTGCGCAGGTCCCAGTCCTTGAGCTTGATGTAGACCATCCCCTGGTCCTGCCCTCCCCCGGCCGAACTCACGCCGGCGACGGTCAGGCACTCTTGCACCGTCTCCTTTTCGTTGTTGAGGAAATGGTCCCGGATCTTCTCCAGGACCTCGACCGTCTGTTCCTGGGTGGAGCCGGGGGGGAGTTGGACGATCGTCAGCAGCGCCCCCTGGTCCTCGTCGGGAAGGTAACCGGTGGGCATCCTCATGAAAAAGAAGCCCGTCAGCGCGACGATCAGGACAAAGACGGCGACGTAGGGGAGCTTGAAGCCGAGGATATGCGCCACCGCCGAACGGTAGCCGTCCCGCACCCGGTTGAACAGGCGGTTGAACCAGCGGAAGAAGGAGCGGAGGGGCCGGAACCTGGTCTCGGCGGCCTCGTGGTCCGGGGCCTCGGGCTTGAGCAGGTTGGCGCAGAGCACGGGAGTCAGGATCAGAGCCACCAGGACCGACAGGATCATCGAGGAGATGATGGTGATCGAAAACTGGCGGTAAATGATGCCGGTGGACCCCCCGAAAAACA
>JAAYAJ010000055.1 GCA_012719455.1 Acidobacteriota bacterium
ACCTCGATATCGTTGGCCGCCCCGGTGGTCTCCTGGTCCAGGAACAGCTTTTCGGCGCACCGGCCGCCCATGAGGATGGCGATCTGCCCCTCGATGTACTCCCGGGTGTAGTTGTGCTTGTCGACTTCGGGGAGCTGCTGCGTCAGCCCGAGCGCCATGCCGCGCGGGATGATGGTGACCTTGTGCACCGGGTCGCTCCCGGGGATCATGCAGGCCACCAGCGCGTGCCCCGCCTCGTGGTAGGCCGTGACCTGCTTCTCCTTGTCGGTGAGGACCATGGAGCGTCGTTCCTTGCCCATCAGGACCTTGTCCTTGGCCCCTTCGAAATCGCTCATCATGACGGTTTTGCGGTTGTACCGGGCCGCGTTGAGGGCGGCTTCGTTGACGAGGTTCGCCAGGGAGGCCCCGGAGAACCCCGGGGTGCCGCGGGCGATCACGGAAACGTTTACATCGTCCGAAACCGGGATCTTGCGGGTGTGGACCTTCAGGATCCCCTCGCGGCCGCGGATATCGGGGAGCGGAACGACCACCTGGCGGTCGAAACGGCCCGGTCGGAGCAGCGCCGGGTCCAGGACGTCGGGGCGGTTGCTGGCGGCGATCAGGATGACGCCGTCGTTGGATTCGAATCCGTCCATTTCCACGAGCAACTGGTTGAGGGTCTGTTCCCGCTCATCGTGGCCACCGCCCAGCCCGGCCCCGCGGTGCCGCCCCACGGCGTCGATTTCGTCTATAAAGATGATGCAGGGGGCGTTCTTCTTCCCCTGTTCAAAGAGATCGCGCACCCGGCTGGCCCCGACTCCCACGAACATTTCCACGAAGTCCGACCCGCTGATGGAGAAAAACGGGACGTTGGCCTCCCCGGCGATGGCCCGGGCCAGCAGCGTCTTCCCCGTTCCCGGGGGACCCATCAGGAGGACGCCCTTGGGGATACGGCCTCCCAGTTTCTGGAATTTCTGCGGTTCCTTGAGGAATTCGATGATTTCGGTGAGCTCTTCCTTGGCTTCCTCCACCCCGGCGACATCCTTGAACGTCACCTTTTTCTGCTGGCTGGACAGGAGCCGGGCCCGGCTCTTACCGAACGAGAGCGCCTTGTTCCCCCCGCTCTGCATCTGGCGCATCAGGAAGATCCAGAATCCCAGCAGCAGGATGAGGGGGAGCCAGGAGGTGAGGAAGATCGACAGCAGCGAGGAGTGGGAGGTCTTTTCGACCTTCACGGTTACCCCGTTCTGGTTGAGGTCCTTGACCAGGTCCCAAGCCCCGTCGGCCGGGATGGTGGTCTTGAATTTCTGCCCGGAGACCTCTTCGCCCTCGAGATCCTCGCCCATGATCCGGACCGACTTCACCTTCTTGGCCGTCATGTCCCGGTAGAAGGTGGTGAAATCCCGGTCCTCGATGTTCACGTCACGGACATTGACCAGGACCTGCCACAGCACGATCAGCGAAACGCCTACCGCCAGCCATACCAGAACGTTCTTCAGGTTGCTGTTCAAAGGAAAAACCTCCAATCGGGGCCTGCGGACGGCGCCCGGCCGAAGCCGGGCCCCGGTTCCGCCGGGGCGCCCCGCCGCGCAGCGGAGCACCGTCCCCCGTCTGCCAGTATACCAGAGCCCTTGCGCCAAACTCGAGGGATCATTCGGCGCATCTTTCGCTTTCCGGGGCGGGGAGCATCTCGACGAGGATGCAGGGGGTTCCCGGTTCAGCCTCGTGCCGGCGGGAGGGACGGAAGCCCGGGATCCAGACGACGGCGTCGCCGGAGACCACCATCGGCAGGCGCGCGCGCTCGAGGCGTGGAATCCTGGCGTCGATCAGCATCCGCTTGACCTTCCGGCGCCCCTCCCCCCCGTAGCGGTCCCCCGGGATCCGGGACCGGACCGTCAAGGGGCCGGGGAGGGTCGATGCGTCGAGAAACGCTTGTGGATGCGAGGGTAATTTTCTCGATGCCGGGTCCGGGGCGAGGCAGGTCGAGGCCCGCAGGGTCACGCCGGTTTGCGCGATGACGCATTGGCCGGGCACCGGGAGCGGGTGGGTGTAGGCGGGCGCTTCCGCAGGCGGCCGCCCCAGGAGCGTCAGGGTGTCGAACTGGCGGACGGCCCGGCCGCCATGGGGAAGCTGGACTTGGCCGTCCCCCTTCCGGCGGGCGCACAGGGACAGGATCCCCTCGACATGGACCGAGCCGATGCCCCGGAGCGACCCCAGGCTCTCGAGGAGCGCCTGGCGCACCACCTCTTTCCTCAGCGCGGGGTGGAGGCCCATCAGCGCGGGGATCGCCAGGGCGCGTCCCTCCCCGGCGGAACTCAGGATGCCGCTCAAGGCTCGAACCGCCTGCGTCCGGATGTAGTCCCATGCTTCCCCGGCCATGCGCGCCTGGCGCGCCAGGGTGGGGACGAGGCGCGGGTTGAAGCCGCGCTCAAGGCAGGGGATGGTCTCGTGGCGGAGCCGGTTGCGCGCGTAACGGAGGTCGTTGTTGGAGGCGTCTTCCCGGTAGCCGATGGCGCGGCGCTCCAGGTAATCGAGGATCAGCCCGCGCCCGCAATCGAGCAGGGGGCGGATCACCAGGTCGTCCACCACCGGGCGGATGGCCGCGAGCCCCGCGATCCCGCTCCCGCGGAGGAAGCGGAAGAGCGCGGTCTCCGCCTGGTCGTTCCGGTTGTGGCCGACGGCGATCTTTCCGGCCCCCGCGCGCCGGGCGGCGGCGCGCAAAAAGCCGTAACGGACCCCGCGCGCGTGTTCTTCCAGGTTCCGTCCGGTCAGTTCCGCCTGCCGCTTCACCTCGACCGTCGCGCCTACGAAGGGGAGTCCCAGCTCGAGGCTCATCCGGCGGACAAAGTCGGCGTCGGCGTCGGCGGCCTTTCCCCGGATCCGGTGGTTGAGGTGGGCCACCGTCAGCCTGAGATCGTATTCGGACGACAGGGCGACGAGGCAGTGAAGCAGCGCCACGCTGTCGGCCCCCCCGCTGACGGCGACCAGGACGTGCTCCCCCGCCGCCAGCATGTCGTGGTTTTGAATGGTCTTCCGGGCCCGCCGCTCCAGCGGGTGGAACGCGCCGGGCGGAGTAAGTTTCCCCATCGCCAACTTCTACCACAAATCGCGGGCGATGAAAACCGGCCAAATGGGGCGCCCGTCCCGCCCGGCGTCGTGATATAATCCCCACCATTGTTTACGGGTGGGTCCCCTTCCGGCCGACCCCCCGGTTTGAAAGGGAGTGGTGTCATGTCCTTTCCGGCGATGCGTCCGCGCAGGCTCCGCAGCACCGGCCCTATCAGGGAGCTGGTGGCGGAGACCCGGTTGTCCCCCGGGCAGCTGGTGTATCCCCTCTTCGTATGTCCCGGCGAGGGGGTGAAAAAGGAGATCTCCGCGATGCCGGGGAACTACCACTGGTCCGTAGACACCCTCGTGGAGGAGGTCCGCGCCGTGAAGGCGCTCGGCATCGGCGGCGTCATGCTCTTCGGCGTTCCCGGCAAGAAGGACGACCTCGGGAGCGGGGCCTGGGACGACGGGGGGATCGTGCAGAGGGCGCTCGGCGCCCTCAAGCGCGAGGTTCCCGGCATCGTCCTGATCGGCGACGTCTGCCTGTGCGAATACACCACCCACGGCCACTGCGGCGTCGTATCCGGCGGGGAGATCGCCAACGACGAGACCCTCGAGCTGTTGGCCCGGACCGCCCTGTCCCAAGTCAGGGCGGGGGCCGACATGGTCGCGCCCTCCGACATGATGGACGGGCGGGTGGGCGCCATCCGGTCGGCGCTGGACGCCCATGGCTTCCAGAGCGCCCCGATCATGTCCTACGCGGTGAAGTACGCCTCCGGGTACTACGGCCCGTTCCGCGAGGCGGCCGGATCGGCCCCGGCGTTCGGGGACCGGCGCAGCCACCAGATGGACCCGGCCAACGCGCGCGAAGCCCTGCGCGAGATCGATCTCGACATCGAGGAAGGGGCCGACATCATCATGGTGAAGCCCGCCGGCCCTTGCCTGGACATCCTCCGGATGGCCCGTGACCGTTGCCCGCTCCCGCTGGCGGCCTACCAGGTCAGCGGCGAATACTCGGCGCTGGTGGCGGCCGGGCGGATGGGTTGGCTCGACCTGCCGCGCACCATGATGGAATCGCTGATCGGCATCCGGCGGGCGGGCGCCGATATCATCCTGACCTACTTCGCCAAGGAGGCCGCCGAAGTATTGGCATAAACCGACTACTGTCAGATTGGAGCCAGGCTTGTGAAAGATCGATCCCAAGAATTGTTTGCCCGTGCGCAGAAACGAATTCCCGGGGGGGTGAACAGCCCCGTGCGCGCCTTCCGCAGCGTCGGCGGCGTCCCCCGGTTCATCCAATCGGGGAAGGGGAGCCGCGTGACCGACGCGGACGGGAACACCTACATCGATTACCTGGGCTCCTGGGGCCCCCTCATCCTGGGGCACGCGCCGGCGCCCGTGGTCGGCGCCCTGCGGCGGCAGATCGGGCTCGGCACCAGCTACGGCGCCCCCACCGAGAACGAGGTGGTCCTGGCGGAAATGATCGCCGCGGCCGTCCCCTCCATCCAGATGGTCCGCCTGGTCAATTCCGGCACCGAGGCCACCATGAGCGCCATCCGGCTCGCGCGCGCCTTCACGGGGAGGAACAAGATCATCAAGTTCGACGGCTGCTACCACGGGCACGTGGACAGCCTGCTGGTGAAGGCGGGATCGGGGGTGGCCACCCTTGGGCTCCCGGACAGCCCCGGCGTGCAGCCGCAGGACTGCAGCTCCACCATCTCCGTCCCCTACAACGATATCGATACCGTGAGCAAAGTGCTGGACTTGAACCGGTCGGAAGTCGCCGCCGTCATCATCGAGCCCGTGGCCGGAAACATGGGGACCGTCCTTCCCGCGCGGGGATTCCTCCAGCGGCTGCGCAAGCTCACGCGCGAGCACGGCACCCTGCTGATTTTCGACGAGGTCATCACCGGGTTCCGGCTCCTGTACGGGGGGGCCCAATCGCTCCTGAAGGTCAAACCCGACCTTACCTGCCTGGGGAAGGTCATCGGGGGGGGGCTCCCGGTCGGCGCCTACGGCGGCCTCCGTTCCATCATGAAATGGGTGGCCCCGGAGGGGCAGGTCTACCAGGCGGGAACCCTGTCGGGCAACCCCCTGGCGGTTTCCGCGGGCATAGCGGCGCTCGAGCGCCTGAGGGCGGAGGGAGCCTATTCGAAGCTGGCGGACCTGACCGACTCCCTGGTCGCCGGCCTGAAGCAGGCGGCGGAGGAGGCCGACGTCCCGGTCCGGATCAACTCCATCGGGTCGATGTTCACGGTCTTCTTCACCGAGGCCGAAGTCAGCGATTTCCAGACGGCCAAAACCGCCGACACCGAACGGTACTCCCGCTTTTTCCACGCGCTGCTCCGGCGGGGGGTCTATTTCCCGCCGTCGCAGTTCGAGACCTGTTTCCTGTCGCTGGCCCACACGAAGAAAGACATCAAGGCCACGATCGCAATGGCGCGGGAGGCGTTCAAGGAAGTGGCGGACTGAGCGCCGACCAGGCTTTGGGGGTTACGCCGACGTCCGCACCCGCACGGTGACGATGCGGAACCCTTCCGCCTTCTCGATGGTGAGGACCAGTTTTTCGTAACGCACGGTCTCCCCCTCGACCAGCAGCCGCCCCGTCAGCGATTCCAGGAACCCCGCCAGGGTGGCGTACCTGGGCGCTTCCGGGATCTTCTCGTCGAAGTAGCGGTTGAAATCGCGGACGGGGATATTTCCCGCCACGCTGTAGAGGTGGGGGCCCAGTTGCCGGACGGCTTCGGTTTCCGTGTCGTGCTCGTCCCGGATTTCGCCCACGATCTCCTCGAGCAGGTCCTCGAGGGTGACGATCCCCTCGACCCCCCCGTATTCATCCACCACGATCGCCATGTGCAGGTGCATCGACTGCAACCGGCGCAGGACGGCGTCGATCCGGGCGCTGTCGGGGACGAAATGCACGGGGCGCAGCAGGGTCCGGATGCTGACCTCCAGGTTCGATTTCCGGACGTAGGGGAGCAGGTCCTTCACGTTGAGAATGCCGATCGGGTTGTCGAAGTTGCCCCGGTACACGGGGATCCGGGAGTAGTGGGTCTGGATGACGATGTCCAGGATCTTCGCCGGTTCCTCGCCGATGTCGACGGCCGTGACCTCACCCCGGGGGATCATGACCTCGCGGATCTGGGTCGACCCGATCTCGAAGATGTTGTGGAGCATCATCTTCTTTTCGTCCGGGACGCTCGCCTCGCTGGAGCTGGCGATCATCGCCTTGAGCTCCTCCTCGCTCAGGCTCTGGGCGTAGGGGCTCCCCGTCGGGTTCAGTCCGAACAGGCGGACGATGCCGTTGGCCATCCAGGCGGCCATCCGCGCGAAGGGGTTCAGGACGGCGATGAAGAACCGGACCGGGGGCAGGAGCCTGCGGGAGATTTTCTCCGGGTGAGTCGCGGCGACGATCTTGGGCGTCAGCTCGCAGAAGATCAGGATGATGAAGGCGAAGACTAAGGAACCGACGAGGCCGGCGATCTCGACGTACCTGTCGGAAAAATAAGAAGTGACGATCGAGGTGGCCAGCCCGGCGGCGGAGATCTCGGCCACCGTCACCCCCAGCAGGATGACCCCCAGCAGCCGGTCGGGATTGGACACGATCCGGTGGATGGCCTCGGCCTGCCGGTCCCCCGATTCCGCCTGGTACTTGATCTTGAGCCGGTTGACGGCAACGAAGGCTGTTTCCGCCGCCGAAAAAAAGGTCGACAGGACGATGAAAAAGAGAAGGAGAAGGAAATAGAGCAGCAGCGGAGACAAGGCTATTCGGAGGTATTCACGGAACGTGAATAGGCCTCGGAAAGTGTGCGATCGATCTTTTCCTCGACGGACTTTTCATCCAGGCTCCGGACAGTGGCCACCTCGCTGATGATGAGCTGCTTGGCCCGGTCCAGCATCTTCTTTTCACGGAACGACAGGCTCTTGCGGTGGCTGAGGTAGAACAGGTTCTTGAGCACCTCGGCGACCTGGAAGATCGACCCGGTGCGCATCTTTTCGGAGTGTTCCTTGTAGCGCCCCTTCCAGTCCGCTTCCGGTTCGAAGAAGTCCTCTTTCAGGAGCTTAAAGAGCCCGTCCACGTCGTCCTTCTTGATGATGCGGCGCAGGCCGACGTTCTTGACGTTGGATGTCGGAACCATGACGAGGGAGGAGTTGGCGTGGATTCGGAGCATGTAGAACTGCTCGGCGGTACCGTTGACGTTGCGGCTGCTGACCTCCTCTATGATGCCCACTCCGTGGTTGGGATAGACGACTTTTTCACCAATGCGAAAATCCATAATTCCTCCGGGATTCAAGCATTGTATCACACCGGCGCCTCCCGGGCAAACGCCCCCCGCTGCGCCCCCATTTGTGTCGATTGACTCGGGAGGAGTCGATAGGCTACCATGAGCCCCCGAAGACGGCGGGAAACCGCCGCTGGGCCGAAGTGGCGGAACCGGCAGACGCACGGGACTCAAAATCCCGCGCCCCTTGCGGGCATGAGGGTTCGACCCCCTCCTTCGGCACCAGTAAAATCAATCCCTTGCAAGAATTCAATTTTCGGAATCCCCCCGAAAAGACATGGCTTAGCCCGTGACTTTGCCCGAGAGAGGTAAGCGTGCAATGATCCCCACATTCCCAAGGTCCTGGTGAATGCCTATGATGCCCCCCAAAAAACGGGAGGAATCACGGCGGTCAAAACGGGACAAACCAGAAGCCAGGTCTGGCGGCGGCACGTCGAAGCCTTCCAAAAGAGCGGACTGACCAGACCGGCCTACTGTCGGAAGCATCGTATCCGGGTATCGCAGCTCGATTATTGGCGACGAAAGCTATCAAGCGCCGGGATTGGGGAAGAAGCGGCCCAATGGGTGCCAATACGAGCGCCAGAAGCCATAAATCAAATCAGGCAGCTGTTCGACATAGAGCGGCAACTCAAGCGATGTACCCCGGAGGAGCGGCTGACCCTTCCTAATCAGAGAGGTCGGAAAATTGTCGGAGACTTTCATGAATGGCTACTGGATATTCGTCCCGGCATACTCCCCAGGAGTCTGCTCGGAACAGCGGTCGCTTATGGCCTGAACCAGTGGGGAAACCTTGTGCGTTTTCTTGAAGACGGCCGTATAGAATTAGACAACAACCGAGCCGAACGGATCATCAAGCAGTTTGTGATCGGCAGGAAAAACTGGTTTTTCACCAATGCTCCAAAGGGCGCGCGGGCCAGTGCCACCATCTACAGCATCATTGAAACTGCCAGGGAAAATCGGCTGAACCCGTACGCCTACCTCAATCTCCTGTTTGAGATCCTACCCAACCTGGATTCCCGTGACGATGCCACCCACGAAGCACTGCTGCCCTGGAATGTGAAGCTGCCGTAACCATCCCGTGTGCAAGAATTGACGCTTACAATTCTTTGCTCTATTAACGATTCAATTTCATCAGCAGCTTAGATTTGTCAAGCTTTTCTCTGCCTACGTATTTTAGTGTTCCCCTAAAATCAAATTCGAACTGCCATTCTGAAAACATTATCTGGTCATTATTGAGACTGAAGAAAGTCACTCGAACAGTCTCAGAAAGGCGTTCAATTTTGGGAAATAAATATGGATGATTTTCATTATCTGTTTTCGCGATTTCATTAACAGTGTTTGTTGTTATTAGTCGAGGCATTTCGCCAATCATCCCCATATAGCATACAGCCATTTGAAGCCAACGATCATCTGCATCCAATCTCAACATTTCTCGATCAACGATTTCGCTAAAAAATGCCCAAATTATGGGGATCCTGATATGGATCCCCAAATGTTCTTAAAGAGCCGTGCCACAATGGGATTATCTTTATATCACCTGCGGCATAAGGAATTACCGCAACGAATTCGGATGGATGCATGTCATTCAGGCTCTTTCCCTTCAACAACATGTGTTTTTGTATCAGTTGGCATCGTATCGCTTCAAACTCCCATGGCACTCCTTTCAGATCGTATCGGTAGAAACGAGAGCGATTTGCCAAATCGTCCATGTGCGCATCCAAAATTGCATGCTCTGATGCATTTAGGGGCGTAAATGTTATGGTTTGATCCATTTCAATGCTCTCTCGTTTTGGCTCCTGGAGCGACGGCCCGATGATCGTTGCAGAAAACAGTAATGCGATAAGTACGATCATTTCCCGTTCTCCTTGCCTTTTCGATAGCTCTCGACAATCCCATAACCTGGGGGTGTAACGTTCTTTCTGTAAATTCAAATTTGAACTGATTAGGGTTGGGGCCTGAGAGAAGGCGAGGGAACCGAGCCAGAACACAGGCCCCCAACCCCAGCCTTGTAGTGGTGGGCCAAATCTGTTTTTCTGATCTTTGAACGACGAATTCAAAAGAAAGGAAACCGAAGTGGCCCACCAATCC
>JAAYAJ010000056.1 GCA_012719455.1 Acidobacteriota bacterium
CCCTCCGGGGCCGTGGTGGCCAGGGAGAGCGGGAACATCGTGTACGTGCAGCAAAAGGGCGAATTCGTGGAACGGCCGGTCGAGACCGGGCTCAGTTCGCACGGAGAGGCCGTCATCCTCGGGGGGGTCGAGGAGGGGGAGCTCATCGCCCTGGCCGATCCCAAGGGGGGACGCAAACTCTCCCTCCCCGATTTCAACAAGGGGGGGCAGCAGGGCATGCCTCCGGGCATGCCTCCGGGTATGCCTCCGGGCGGCGGGATGCGGGGGGGGGGCCGCGGCGGGCCGCCGCGGTAGCCGCTCCCGGCCGGGTGTTGCGGCACACGGCGCGTTTGGCGGTGACTAGGTAAGCGCATTTTTGTACGAGGCTGGTTCCTATGATATCGATGGAAACGATGATCGGCGCCCTGGCGAGCCTGGGAAGGCACAAGTTGCGGTCCTTTTTGACCATGCTCGGCATGATTTTCGGAGTCGGCGCCGTGATCGCCATGCTCTCGATCGGCGCGGGGGCGGAAGAGGAGAGCCTGCGCACCATCGCCAGCTTCGGCATCCGGAACATCATCATCCAGGCCAAGGAATTCAAGACGGAAGAGCTCCAGCAGATCCGGACCGAATCGCTCGGCGTCAGCATGCGCGACGTGGAGGCGCTCGAGTCCATCCTGAAGCCCAAGCCGCTGATCTCGGCCTCGAGGCTGGTGAAGACCTACCAGGTGAATTCGGAAAAGGCCCGCAGCGACAGCCGGGTGCTCGGCGTTTCGAGCACCTACCCCGTCATCCAGAACCTGAAGTTGCTGCAGGGGGCCTTCTTCCTCCAGGCGGACGAGGAGGCCAACGCCCAGGTCTGCGTGCTTGGCATCGCCGCCAAGCAGAAGCTGTTCGGGTTCGGGGAGGTGCTCAACCAGAAGATCAAGGTGAACGACATCTGGTTCACGGTGGTCGGGGTGCTGGGGGACGCCACGGTGGAAAAGCAGGAGTTCGAGGGGGTCAAGATCCAGAACCCCAATAACGACATCTATATCCCGATTACCACCGCGATCCGCAAGTTCGACACCGAGAGCGTCGAAAACGAGCTGAACGAAATCGTCATCCGGATCGCCGACAACGCCGATATCAAGGAACAGGCGTCGACGATCAACAACCTGATGTCGGTGATGCACCGCTACGTGGACGATTATTCCATCGTGGTCCCCGAAAAGCTGCTGGAACAGAACCAGCAGACCCAGGGGATTTTCAACGTGGTCATGGGCGCCATCGCCAGCATTTCGCTCCTGGTCGGCGGCATCGGCATCATGAACATCATGCTGGCCTCGGTCCTGGAACGAACCAACGAGATCGGGCTGCGTCGCGCCATCGGCGCCAGGAAGCGGGATATCCGGATGCAGTTCATGGCCGAAGCCATCGCCATCAGCCTGGCAGGCGGCATCATCGGGGTGGGCCTGGGCTACGGCATATCGAGGGCGGTGGCCGCCTTTTCGGGGTGGAGCACCATCATCACGGCAGCATCGGTGGGTCTTTCCTTCGGCGTCAGTTCGGTGATCGGGCTGGTCTTCGGCATTTACCCCGCGGTCCAGGCCTCGAACCTGGACCCGATCGAATGTCTCCGTTACGAATAGGCTTGGGGGCGGCGCCCGAGATGGCATAGGATGGGGGGAAACGGAGGCTGACTTGAGTACTGGATCCGGCCGGAAAAGCCTCAGGAAGTACGAAGTCACCAATCTCCTGTTCTTCCTGGCGCTCATGGTCGCGCTCGGGGTTCTTGTGACGATGGTGTTCCGCCACTACGGGACCCGGAACCAGGTTCTCGACGAGGAGTCGGATCTGGGCGTCGTCTCCGAAGCCCTGGGCGACGAGTCCGATGTGGGCATCTTCTATCTCGGAACGAAGATTTCCGAAACCCAGCGCCAGTACCGGAGCCGCCTGGAAATACCGGTCACCGACGACGGCCTGCTCGCGGAGCTTTTCGACCTCCCGGGGGTGGAAGAGGTGACGCTCGACCAGCGCATCCTTATCATCCGCAAGAGCGGGGCCGTACGCTGGGACGACATCCGGCCCGGGGTGCGGCGGATCGTGAGCAGGCACCTGCATATTCATTTCTGACCTCCTCCGCACCCTGGCCGCGTGGAGGCTCCCTCCGGAGGGTTTTGTAACAATCCGCCTCTCTTTCGTAATTGATGAGTGAGCATGATGGATCCCTCGGATTCCGAACTGATCGAAAGGACGCTCAAGGGGGATGAGGGGGCTTTTGCGGAGCTGGTGCGCCGCTACCAGTCCGCGGTCTGGGGAACCGTACACCGCGTCCTGGGATATTCCTCCGAAAACGAGGATGCGGTCCAGGAGGTGTTCCTGCGGGCCTATGCCGCGCTCCGGAGATTCGACCACAGGTACCCCTTCGGGCCCTGGGTGACGCGCATCGCCACCAATTACTGCATCGATCAGCTGCGGCGGAAAAGGAGCCGGAAGGTGCAACTCTGGTCCGAACTCAGGGAACACGAACAGGAGAGGCTGCTGCGCGACCTTTCCATGGAGAGGGGGTCGGCAGAGGGTGCATCGGGGACCGGGGATCCGGAAGGGTATGTCCGGGTGGCCCGGGCCCTGCTCGACGGGTTGAATCCAAAATACCGGGCGGCCTTCATTTTGCGGGAAGTGGACGACAAGGACTACAGCGAGGTGGCGGCCGCCTTGGGGACGAGCGAGGTGACCGCGCGGGTCAGGGTTTCCCGGGCCCGGGCGGAATTACAGCGAAAATTTCGCGCCTACCTTTCAAGTTGCGGCGCGGGGGAGCGGGAACGATGAAACGTGCCTGTGCTCTGTTGGATCGATATCGGGACGGGGAACTGGACGATGCCGGGCGGGAGAGCTTCGAGCGCCATCTTGCCGGCTGCGGGGAGTGCCGCGCCCGGCTGCGGCTGCTCGACAATCTCGTCCGGGCCCTGAAGATGGAACCCGTCCGGACGGTGGACCTGTCCGCGCGGATCGCCCGCAGGGCCTTCGCGCCCGCTCCGACGTGGTACACGCTTGTCGCCTCCTGTTTCCCGCCCAGGCTGGCCCTGGCGGCCGCGGCGTTGGGGGTCCTGCTGTTCGTTTTTGCCTGGTTTTTACCCGGAAGCCGGACCGTGTCGGCCTATACTGAATATGAAAAACTTCTCAACGAGGCGGAAGCGAGCAACCTGGCCGGCAGGCTGCTGGTACAGAATGACAGCGAGCTGCTGTTGCAGCTGATTTCGCAGGAGGAGTAGGGTGAGAGACCGCGTGCGTGCATGGGTGATCCTGGTTGGCGTATTCCTGCTCGGTTCCCTGCTGGCGGCCGGGGGAGCGTACTTCTGGTTCAAGATGCATCCGGAGATTCGGGGCAGCCACCGGGATGGGGGGCCCCCGCCTCCGCGGGGACACCGGAGGTTGCCGGAAATGCTGGAGATGACGCCGGAGCAGGAGGCCCGTTTCGGGGAGATCATGAAGGAATCGCGTCGGCAGCTGGATGCCCTGCAGAAGGAGCAGCGCTCCAGGATCGAGAAAGTGCTCGAGGAGACCAACCGGAATGTTTCCTCCATTCTGGATGAGAGGCAGCGGGGCATGTTTGCGGAATATCTCGAGGATATCAGGCGCTGGAGATCCCCGGGCGGCCGCGAGCGCCGGTTCGGTTCCCCCCGCGGTCCCGACCGCCGCGTGCCCCCCATGCCGCCACCGCCTCCCGGCGGTGGAACCCCCGGCGCTTGAAGGCTCCGGCCGAATCCTTCAGGCCTCCGGTGCTTTCCCTCTCTCAAGCGCCTTGAGGAAGAGCGAAGAGAGCACTTTTTCCCTTCCCTGGTCCCGGTCCACCCAGCGGCAACCCTCCTCCCGGATTTCCGCCTGGTCCGCTCCGCTCCGGAAGAGATGGATGGTGATGCGGTGATGGGTGATGCAGTGGCGGAAGCCTCGCCAGGGGAGGCTGCGCCGATTGTCACGGTACCAGCCGAGGAGCCGGCGGCGGAAGATCGATGCCGGTCGGGGGGGCAAAAGTTCGGCGTATGACGTTTCCGGAAGATATAAACGGTTCATATGCCCGGTATTACTAAAGCTTACAAAACAGCCTAATCTTCAATCCGTGCAATTTTTAGACAGTTTAATGCATTTGGTGATTGAAATACAGTTGCAAAAACGCTATGGTTAGCTAAGCAAATTCCTAGTAATAGGATTAGCTGATGAACTGTAAAGGAGCTACTGAATTGCCAACAAAGATAAAGAAAAGCAAAGAGAGTACGGCCAAGGTGCGTCCGCGCTGGACCAAGGAAGAGGTCGCCTTGCTCAAACGCCTTTATCGCACCCACAGCAATGCCGAGATCGCGAGCCTGCTTGGGCGCAAGGTGTCCTCCGTGGTGTTCAAAGGTCATCGCCTGGGATTGTCCAAAGGCCCCCGCAGGTTGAGGGAAATGGGGCGCGAGAATATCCGGAAGCGCTGGGATCCCCTGAAAAAGGAGGCTGCCAAGAAGACGGAGACTACCCGGAGCCGGAAATAGCGGGGTGACGGCGGCGGTTCGCCTCCTGGAACAACTGATCGATCGAAATCGAACGGGTGGTGACGGATCCCGGATCCGGTACAGTGGCGCCTTCTGATCCAACAGCGGACACCTAAATCTCGAGGACTCCCTCCTTTCCAGCGCTTTTATTATCTCGGCCGGGTCGGGTTGGTCGTGTTCAATGCCGTTCCGGCGGTAAGGGACGGGTGCGCCCGCGCGGGTGCCCGGTTTCATGCAATGCGAAGGAGAGGTGTGCCTGCGGCCGGTTTAGATGATTTATGCGGTCGGCGCGGGTGGGGTGGGGGCGCCACGCTTGGCGGTTGCACCCGCCAGGGCTTTTTTGAGTCGTCTTTCCAGCAGCAGGTAGAGCGCCGGGACCAGCAAGAGGCTGTCGCGGGCGATGGTCGCGGGAGAGATCGGGTCGTCAAAACTGAAACACCCACAGTTGGCCTGGATGCCGCGCAACCAAGTCACCGTCAGCAGGACCGTGAAAAAAAGGAGCAGCCCAGCGGTGGCGCCCGCCACGAGGCGCAGCCTCCATCCCGCAAGCAGCCCGATCCCAAGCACCACCTCCAGCCAGGGGAAGTACTGCGCGATCGGCCAGATCCAGGTTTCGGGCACCGCCTGGTAGCCGGCGACGGCGGCGGCGAACTGCAGCGGCTGAGCTATCTTGATATAACCGCTGTAGAGGAAGAGGGCGCCGAGCAGAACGCGACAGGCCCAATGCAGAATGCGCCACGCCATGTTATTTCACGAACCTGCCGAGAAACTGCTTCATTACGGGATAGGGAATGTAGCCGCTGACCCTTTCTTCCTTCCCCTGGGCGCGGATGATCAACGTGGGGGTGGAATTGATCTTCCGCTGCAGGGCGTGCTGGGTGTGGCGGTTCACCGCGGCCCCGACACTCGGATCCCGCATGATCTGCTGCAGCCGCGCGAATTCGGCCGGCGGCAGGGCCTTGGCCACGGAAGCCTCCAGGTTTCCTGTCCGGGCCCAGGTCGCCTGCTCAAGGAAAACCGATTCCATGACGGCCAGGAGACGCGGCAATCCCAGGCGCGATGCGGCCTCGCAGTAGTGGGCGGCCGTGAGCCCCAAAGTGTGGCCCGCGATCGGGTATTCGTGGTATACGACGCAGACCTTGTCCCTGCCCGCGTACTCCTTGAGGATCGGTTTGATGGTGTTGAGGAAGAGTTCACGGCACGCGGCGCACTGAAAATCGGAAAACACGTCGATTCTCACCGGGGAATTCGGGGATCCTCCCAGGACCCGTCCCGGCGCATCCTGGGCGGATGACGCCGTCGCGGCTCCGAGGAGGAGCAGGAGCGCGGGCAGGAGGATACGGCTGACCTTGATCAACGGATGGATCGGCATCCGGGAGCCCCAAAAACGCATGGGAGAAAGGATAGCAAGTTATCCGGGCCCTGCCAAAACTTTTTGTTTCCGCCGGGAGAGGGCGGGGCGGCCTGCCTAGCCGTCCGACTTTACCTGCTTTACCTGGCGCATGCGGAATTGCGTCAGGTGTTCCGGTTTGAACCTCCGTCGGGACCAGCGGTACCCGTCTTCAAACTCCACCCCGAGCAGGTAGTTGACCTTGTCGAATTTGCAGTACTTGATGCGCGCCTGGCACTGTTCGCTGGTGAACTGGAGCCGGACGAGGGTTTCCGGTTCGATCGGAACCTCGATTTCGAGGCAGGCGCCCGAGGCGGAAATGTCGCTCAGGATGGCCCATTCGCTCCGGAGGGAGCCGGAATCGTTTTCCCACTGGATCTTGACCAGATCCGCGCACAGTTCCCGCTCTTCCTGCTTTTTTCGCCTCATGCTTATCCTATCGGCAAAACGGGGGGATTGATTAGCCCGTCCCCCGCCATCTCAGGATTTTGAGGTTGCCAGGGTGGAACCGGGGGCGTCGGAGCCCGTTGCGGGGAGGTCCCCGGCGGTGGGGGCCGGGTTCCCCTTGAACGTGATCTGCGCCATGGCTCTACTCCTCGCGACAAAGCGTCGACGGCCTGTCGCCAAGTATAGCAGGCCCCTAGAACGAATCGGACGGCGGGGCTCCCATGGAAAGATCATCCACCGGGTTCCGGCCTACGATGAAATCGCCGGTGATCATTTCCTTGTAGCCCATCCCGGGGCCGACCATCGGGTAGACGCAGGCCTCGGGGTCGATCATGACCTCCAGGAACGCCGGGCCGCCGAAGGCGATGAATTCCTCCAGCGTCTCCTCGAGCCGGGATTTGTCGGTGAGCCGGCGGGCGAACCTGAAGCCGTCGGCCTCGGCCGTCTTGACGAAATCCTTCTGTCGCAGGGATTTGTCCGAGCCCGAGAACCGGTTGCCGAAATAGAGCTTCTGCCATTGGCGCACCATGCCGTCCCCGCGGTTGTTCAGCACGAGTACCTTGACGGGCAGGTTGTAGGTGGTGACCGTTTCCAGTTCTCCCAGGTTCATGCGCATGCTGCCGTCCCCGTCCACGTCGATCACCAGCCGGTCGGGAAAGGCCAGCTGGGCCCCGATCGCGGCGGGGAGCCCGAACCCCATGGTGGCCATCGACCCGCTGGTCAGCAGCGAGCGGGGATGCCGGATGTCCAGGTACTGGGCCGCCCACATCTGGTGCTGACCCACCCCGGTGGTGACGATGGCCTCCCCTTTCACGATCCCGCTAAGGCACTCGAGCACCTGGTGGGGCTGGATGGTGCTGGTTTCGCGGTTATAGTTGCGTGCGTGCTGCCGCTTCAGGTCGCGCACATGCTCGAGCCACGCCGAGAAGTCCTTCCGGAACCCCTCCCCGTGCCGCATGAGGTCTTCCAGGGCCTCCCGGGCCGGGCCCACGTGGGACCATGTCACCGTCTTGACCTTGCCGATTTCGGCCGCGTCGATATCGATATGGGCCAGCATCTTCGCCTTGGGTGCAAACTCCTGCACCTTGCCGGCGACCCGGTCGTCGAAACGGGCGCCGAGGGTGATCAGGAAATCGCAGTCCATCACGGCATAGTTGGCGTAGGCCATGCCGTGCATGCCCAGCATGTGCAGCGACAGCTCGTCGGTCGTGTCCATGCTCCCGATCCCCATCAGCGTGGTCACCACCGGGATCTCGAACCTCTTCGCGAACTCGCTCAGCTGGCCGGCCGCGTCGCCCGAGATGATGCCGCCGCCGGCGCAGATCAGCGGGCGCTCGCTCCTGGCGAGGAGTTCGAAGAAGGCGCCGCAGGACTCCTCCGACAGGCGGGAGCGGGAGAGCTCCAGCATCCGCTGCTCGTAGCCGCGGAAGTGCAGCTTCCCTTCGCCCCGGAACACCCCCTCCCAGTTCTGAACGTCCTTGGGAACGTCGATGACAACGGGGCCGGGCCGTCCGCTGCGGGCGATCGCGAACGCGGTGCGCACCGTCGCTTCCAGTTCTTCCGGTTCCTCCACCAGGAAGACGTGCTTGGCGCAGGGGCTCATGAAGTTGAATACCGGGGCTTCCTGGAACGCGTCGGTGCCGATGGCGGCGCGGGCGACCTGGCCGCAGATCAGCACGACCGGGACCGAATCGGCCATGCAGTCACGGATGGGGGTCAGGCTGTTGGTCGCGCCCGGCCCCGAGGTGACGATGAAGACCCCGACCTTGCCGCTGGCGCGGGCGTATCCCGCGGCCATGAACCCGGCTCCCTGCTCGTTGGCGGGAACGATGAGCTGGATCTGCTCGTGGCGGCGGTCCTGGCGATCGGCGTTGTAGAGGAAAATGGCGTCGTAGGTCGGCAGGATCGCCCCGCCGGTGTAGCCGAAAACCGTATCGACCCCTTCCTCGGCCAGTACCTGGATGATCATCTCCGCCCCGGTCATGCGCCTGCCGGCCAGCGGATGGGACTTCTGCTCCTGTGGTGCGGTCATCTCGTATTTCCTTTCCTGTTTCATTAGGCCGGTTCCGTGTCCCCGTTTTTAGCCGAGAGATTTCTGTGCAGCGCCACCTTGCCGGTGCGCACCATTTCGTCGATGCCGTAGGGCCGTACGACATCGAGAAACGCTTCCACTTTTCCCGAGTCGCCGGTGACCTCGAACACGTAATTGTCGGGTGTCGCCGTGACGACGCGGGCCCGGAAGATCTCGGCCTCGGTCAGCAGGGTGGTCCGTTTCTCCTCCGGGGCTTTCACCCTGACCAGGACCAGTTCGCGCTCCACGCAGTTGGATTCGGTCAGGTCGACCGCTTCCACCGTGTCGGGCAGTTTTTCCACCTGTCTCAGGATCTGCTGGGCCAGGAGCGGTTCACAGCGTACGACCATGGTGATTCTCGAAAGGCTGGGATCGGAGGTGCGCGCCACCGTGAGGCTCTCGATGTTGTAGGCCCGGGCGCTGAAAAGCCCGGTGATCCGGGAAAGGACCCCGAACTTGTTTTCGACAAGAATGGAGAGCGTGCGGGTGTTTTGGGAATTCGACTGCGAAGCGGGTGGGTTGATGGTGCTCATGGTCACTGTCTCCTGTGCTCGATATCAGGGTATGAAATAAAAAGGGCCGTCATCCCGGTTCGGATGACGGCCCTGGTGTCCCAGTTTTGGTGCCTTCATCCGAACCGTAAAACTCCGGTAAGGACGTTATTGAAAATGAGTACGGTGCCTACAACGACGGACAGGGAGGTGCTTTGTGAAGTATCGATTCCAAGATGCAGGCTGAATGCTCCCATATTTGACTCCGTCCGCCGCCGTCCCCGATAGTGGGGAAAGCCGTTTGTTAGCGTACCAAGGCGGATTCTCCGCTGTCAACCGCGAAATCGGGGGAGCGGTGGATCGGTCGGGCCCCGTGCTATGATGGGATCATGGGCGCCCGAACGGAGAGGGTGGATAAGGAACGCATGAAGGGGCCGGATTGATGACGGATGCGGACGGGACCTCGCAAAGACTGGCGGAAGCCTACCGGAGCCACGAGCGGCGGTGGCGGGACAACCTCCACGTCTACGGCGTCGTCTCCCGCAGGAGTCGCGGCCTCTCGATCGGGATCAACCTCAGCCCCGGCCGGGAATGCAACTTCAATTGCGCCTACTGCCAGGTGGAGCGCCGCCTGGTTCCGCGCCGCCCCGCGGTCGATATCGCCGCGCTCGACCGGGAGCTGGAGGAGATCCTGCGGGCGGAGCGGGACGGGGTGCTTTACGCCGATCCTCCCTTCTCCCTGCTCGGCGCGGCCGAACGGGGTGTGCGCGATATTGCCTTCGCCGGGAACGGGGAGCCGACCCTGTACCCGCGGCTTGCCGAGGCGGTCCGCAGCGCCGCCGCCGCGCGCGCGCGCTTCGGGCTCGACGCCGCCCGGCTCGTGCTCCTGACCAACGCCGAATACCTTGACCGGCCGGCCGTGCGCCCGGCGCTCGCGGCGCTTTATGCTCACGGCGGCGAGATCTGGGCCAAGCTCGATGCGGGTTCCGAATCCTGGTTCCGGCGGGTGAACCGGGCGCGCGCACCGCTCGAGCGCATCCTGGGCAACATCCTCGAGGCCGCCCGGAGCCGGCCGCTGGTGATCCAGTCGCTTTGGATGCGGCTGGGGGGCGAGGAGCCCCCGGTCGGGGAGATCGAGGCCTGGTGCGGGCGGTTGCGCGACATCGTCGCGGGAGGAGGGGAGATCCGGGCCGTTTACCTCTACACCGTCGCCCGTCGCCCTGCCGAGGACGCGGTCTCTCCGCTCGGCCCGCAGGGCCTGGAATCGATCGCGGCCGCCGCCAGGGCTTCGGTCCCCGTAGCCGTGGAGGTTTTTCCCTGAAGGTCAGGGGGTTGCGGACAACGAATCCAGGAAGTCCTCGAAGCCCGGCTGCCAGCGGGCGACCGTCGGGGCGGGGCCGGTCAGTTTGACGAACCAGAGGCCATCCCCGGTTTCGGCGATGGCGCCCAGCATCCGGAATCCTGGCTTGGAATCGGCCGCCCCCTGCATGGCCATTATGGAACCCGTGTAGGAGCCGCTCACGTCGACCACCGTGACGGGAATGCCATTGATGGTGCGGTTCGCGATCCTGGCCGTGTCCGACGCCGGGGAGCCGTCCGGTTTTCGGAACTGGCCGATCCAGCGTTCGATGTTCGCCTGGGGAGTGCCTCCTCCCCCTTCGAAATGATAGACGACGGCCTCGGCGTCCTCCGGGTCGCCGGGAACCCGCGCCAGGGAATACTGCGCCTGGCGGTTCGGGGACGATGGGGTCTCCTCTTTCCACCCGTCCGGGGCCGAAAACCGCAGCGCGCCGCCGGTCGGGGGCGCCTGCAGGGCGGGTGCGTGGGCCGGTTCGATTCCCGGGTCCCCCGGCATAGCCGCCCCGGGCGCGGGTGTTTTTTCCCCGCATCCCGCCGCCGTCAGGGCGCCGGCCAGCGGCAAGATCATCAGAAGGCGCGTGCGCATTCAGGTCCCTCCGCCGTCAGCCGGCCACGATGTTGACGAGTTTGCCGGGGATGGCGATCACCTTGCGCACCGTCGTCCCCTCGAGGTGTTTCCGGATCCTGGGATCGCCCAGGGCCGCCTGTTCCATCTGCTCCCTCGTGGCTTGGGCGTCGACCTGGATCCGCCCGCGGACCTTTCCGTTGACCTGTACCGGCACGTCCACGACGCTTTCCTCCGTGTACTTCGGCTCGAAGGAGGGCCAGGGGGCATAAGCCAGCGACTGCTCGTGCCCCAGCGCCCGCCACATTTCCTCGGCGATGTGGGGGGCCATGGGGGCGAGCATGAGCACGAAGCTCTCCATGCACTCCAGGGGCCGCTCTTTCCGGCCCGTGAAGAAGTTGACGAATTCCATCAGCCGGCTGATCGCCGTGTTGAAGCTCAGGCTTTCCATGTCCTGCGTCACGGCCTGGATCGTCTTGTGCAGCACGCGCAGTTCCTCCCTGTCCGGCGCGGCACCGGGGCGTACGCGTTCGTTCAGCCGGAGCGCGTCGGATTCCTCGTCGACGATCATGCGCCAGGAACGGTTGAGGAAGCGGCTGACCCCCTCCACCCCCTGCATGCTCCACGGTTTGGTCGACTCGAGCGGCCCCATGAACATCTCGTACAGGCGGGTGGTGTCGCTGCCGTACCGCTGAATCGGCACGTCCACGGGGATGACGTTGCCGCGGGACTTCGACATCTTCTCGGTCTCCCCGGTGAGTTCCGCGCCGGTTTCGGCGTCGAACGCCTTCCCTTCCTCGAAGCGGATCTGGCGATAGGGGACGATCCTCCCCTCGGAGTTGCGGTAGGTCACCGAAAGGATCATGCCCTGGTTTACCAGCTTCTTGAACGGCTCCATCGTGGACACGTGCCCGCGGTCGAACAGCACCTTGTGCCAGAAGCGGGAATAGAGCAGGTGCAGCACCGCGTGCTCGGCCCCCCCCACGTACAGGTCCACCGGCATCCAGTAGCGTTCCTTTTCCGGGTCCCAGGGCCGTTCGCTGTTACGGGGATCGCAGAAGCGGAGGTAGTACCAGCAGGAGCCGGCCCACTGCGGCATGGTGTTGGTTTCCCTCAGGTACTCCTTGCCGTCGCGGGTCACGCGGATCCACGCGACCGCCTTTTCCAAGGGCCCCCCCGGCTTTCCGGTGGGCTTGAAATCCTCCATTTCGGGGAGGAGGACCGGGAGCTCTTCCAGCCCGACCGCCCGGATCAGGCCGTTGGGATTTCCCGCGGAGTCCAGTTCGTGGAGGATGGGGATCGGTTCCCCCCAGTAGCGTTGCCGGCTGAAGAGCCAGTCGCGCAGCCTGGTCTTCGCCGCGGCGCGCCCGAGGCCCCCCCGGGCCAGCCAGGCGGTGATGGCCGGCTTCGCCTCGGCGGTGGGCACGCCGTCGAGCGAGATTTCATCATTGGCCGACTGCATGCCGGGGCCCTCTCCCGCGTAGGCCTCGGGCAGTTCCCCCACCCTCTCCGGGTAGGTGTCCGCGGTCAGGGCGGCGCCTCCCTTGCCTTGGGCGAGCTTCAGCCAATCGGCCGGGGGCGTCACCACGGCGCGGACGGGGAGGCCGAACCTGCGGGCGAATTCGAGGTCGCGCTGGTCGTGCGCCGGGACCGCCATGATGGCGCCGGTCCCGTAGCTGGAGAGGACGTAGTCGGCGATCCACACCGGGATGCGGTTACCGTTGACGGGATTGGTGGCGTAGCCGCCGGTGAAGACGCCGGTCTTCTCGCCGCGTCCCGCGACGCGGTCCTCTTCGCTCATCGCCGCGGTCCTGGCGCGGTACTCGGCGATCTCCGCGCGCCGCTCTTCCGCGGTCACGCGGTCAACCAGCGGATGTTCCGGGGCCAGGACCATGTAGGTGGCTCCGAAGAGGGTGTCGGGCCGGGTGGTGTAGACGCGGAGGGTGTCCGGCCCCGGCGCTTCCGGAAATCCCGAGCGCGCCCGGGATCGACGCCAGCGGTCGAAATCATCCTCCGCCCCGATGTGGAAGTCGACTTCCGCCCCCTCGCTGCGCCCCACCCAGTTCTTTTGCATTTCCTTGATGGCGGCGGGCCAATCGAGTGTTTCCAGGTCTTCCACCAGCCGGTCCGCGTAGGCGGTGATGCGCAGATTCCACTGGCGCAGCAACACGCGCTCCACGGGATGGTTCCCCCGTTCCGATCTCCCGTTGATGACCTCCTCGTCGGCGAGCACAGTGCCCAGGGCGGAGCACCAGTTCACGGGGGATTCGGCCTGGTAGGCCAGGCGGAACGAGTCTCGGTACCGGCGCACCTCATCTTCCCCCCGGGCCGCCACCGGTGCGGGGATCGGCAGCTCCGCGATGGGACGCCCCTTCCCGCGCCGGCGCCTGCCCGCGGGGTCCGTCCACTCGCAATCGGGGTCGAACCAGGTGTCGAACAACAGGAGGAAGATCCACTGGGTCCAGCGCACGTATTCGGCGTCGGTCGTACTGAATTCGCGGTCCCAGTCATAGCTGAAACCGAGCTGCTTGATCTGCCGGCGGATATTAGAGATGTTCTTCTCGGTCGTGACCGCGGGGTGGGTCCCCGTCTCGATGGCGTACTGTTCGGCGGGGAGGCCGAAGGCGTCGTAGCCCATCGGGTGCAGCACGTTGCGTCCCCTCATCCGCTGGTAGCGGCAGTACATGTCGGTAGCGCTGTACCCCTCGGGATGCCCCACGTGGAGCCCCTCCCCGGAAGGGTAGGGGAACATGTCGAGCACGTAGATCTTCGGTTTGGCGCTGTCTTCGGTGGCGCGGAAGGTCCTGTTTTCCTCCCAGTACCGCTGCCACCGGGACTCTATCTCATGAGGGTCGTAAGCCGGCATCTGGATTCACCTCCATCAAACGAGAGAGGATATCCGCCTTTGGGCCGTATTTCAAATGGAAGCGGGGCGTCGTGGGAGGGTCAGTGAAATTGCCCGGTGGCGCAGAAGGGGCCTTGGGGTGCGGCCGATCCCGGGGCCGGTTCCAGGGTGACGATGGCCGCCAGGACCCGCTCGAGCCCTGCGGGAGTCGGGAGCTGGGCGTGCACGCGCCCGTGGGCGTCCGCCTCCAGCACGCCGACCGGCACCCTGGTCCCGGGGCTCGAAAACCAGAGCTGGTAGACCCCTCCCGGGGGAGCCGGGAGGAGGGAGGCTATGACAAGGCACTGCCGGCGGTCGGCGTCCCAGAGGATCATGCCTGAGTTGGTCGGGGTCGCGGGCTGGCCGACGAGGCGCGCGCTCTGCAGCCCCTGTCTGCCCGCCATTTCCAGGATCCGGTCGAGTTGGGTCGATCGCGATGCCAGGGCGCCCAGCTCGTCCCGGGTCTTGGCGTTCACCGCCCGGGCCTCCGAGAGTTCCGCCCGCAGCCGGCCGGCTTCGGTGCGGGCCGATGTCCAGGTGAAGATCCACCCGAGCGCGAGGGCGGCGCCGACGGCCGTGCACAGCCAGGGGAGGACGCGGGCGAAGCCGCGCCGGCCGGCCGCGGGCGGTGCGGGGTCCACCGTTGGTTCGGACCCTTCGTCCGCCGGGACCTGGGTTTCCCGCCCGATGCGCTCGAGGAGAATGTCCCGGAGGTAGTCCGGACAGGGGTGTTCTTCGAACGCCAGCCCCAGGATGGCCGTGGCCCTGGAGAACCTGCGCCGTTCCGCGGCGCACACGTCGCACCCCTCCGCGAGATGGATCTCGAATGCGCGCGCCTCGTGCTGGCTCAGGGCGCCGAGGGCATAGAGCGCCGCCGTTTCCCGGGTCTCTTCGGTCGCGCGATCATGTCTCATGCCCGGCCCTCACCGGCGGTTTCGGCCATCCGGTTCATGCCGAGCCGGAGGAGGGTTTTTACCGCCCCCAGCGGCTTGCCGAGCCGGGTGGCGATTTCGTCGCAACTGGACGCCCCGCCGTAGGCCTGGATCAGGACTTCGCGCTGGGCTTCGGGAAGCGCGGAGAGCGCTGCGCGGGCACGCTCCTGCTCCGCGGGGGCCGCCGTCGCGGGCGTTTCCCCGCCCGGCTTCAGCCACGGCACGCCGGGCCGCCCGGCCTGCGCGCCCTCCGCCGGTCCCGGGCGCCGCACCCCCAGGAGCGCCCGTTCGCGGGCGGTCGCCACCAGCCACCGGAGGGGGGGGAGGGCGGGATCGTACGCCGCGGCCTCTTTCCAGATGATGGTATAGACGTCGAGCACGGCTTCTTCCGCGCGGGCCCTGTCTCCCGTTATCCCCAGGGCAAGCCCGAAAACGAGCGGTCCGGTCCGGTCGTAAAACTCCGCCAGGGCCGCACGGTCACCTTGCGCGATTTTGAGGAGAAGCGCCGGGAGGACCCGGTCGTCCGAGGGGGTTCTTCCGCCGGAACTGCCTGTCTGCTGCACGCTTCCTCCTCCCGGGCACCGGAAACGCCGGCCGCGTCCCCATATTACACCAAGGGCAAATGCAACCAAGCCTTGAAACCGATTTTTTGGTACACTGAACGGGCGCGGGGCGCACCCCCCAACGCGTCCGGGGGCGCGGGCGCAAAACCAAAACCTGTTCGGAGGCAAACGGCCATGAAATACCGCGGCTTTGCAAGTCTGGTTCTCGCCCTGCTGCCGGTGCTGTTCCTGTCGCGAGGGTCGGAACTGTATTCCGCCGACGAGGCCCGGGCGGAAGTCGCCGCCGGGGAGGTTGGGGCGGCCGGGGACGGTGGCGGGGACGTGCAGGGGATGGATGAACTCACGCGCGCGCGTGCGGCCTCCTTCGACGCTCTCGACGGAGACCGGAGCGGCGTGCTGGAGCGCATGGAGTGGCCCGGACGGAACCAGGGTTTTCGTTTCCTGGATACGAACCGCGATGGTGTTTTGAGCCGGACCGAATTCCTGTCCCGGAAAGCCCTGTGGTGGAACCGGGTGTTCGAGGACCTCGATTTCGACGCCAACCGCCTGATCGACCGTTCGGAGTGGCTGGACGCGGAGGAGGGGTTCGAGCGTCTCGACCGGAACCGGGACGGTCAGATCGAGAGAGGGGAATTCTACTATCTCCGCTAGACCGTCCTGCATGCCCCATCATCCCGGGGAGTGAGATCGCCGGCGGGAGTGTATGAGACCTGTTCGCTTTATCCATACGTCCGACATTCACTTGGATACCAGCTTTTCCGGCTCGGGCATCCCTTCACGGCTCGGTGACCGGAAAAGGGAGGCGATCCGCGCCGCCTTCCGCGGGATCCTCGAGGACGCGCGCCGGTGCGAAGCCGGGCTCGTCCTCATCGCCGGGGACCTGTTCGAGTCGGACCGGGTCACGCCCGATACCTGCGAATTCCTCAAGCAACAGTTCGAGAAGGCGGCCGGCATCCGCATCTTCATAGCCCCGGGGAACCACGATCCCTTCGCCAAGGGCTCCCCATACCGGGAGGAAGCATGGCCGGACAACGTCCACATTTTCGACGCGGAGGAATTCCGGTCGGTGGAACTGCCCGAACTGGGGGTGCGGGTGACCGGATTCGGATTCCTTCACAACTTCCTGGAGGAGCGCCTCTTCCTGAAACTCCCGGTCCTCCCGGACGATGGGTGCAACATCGTCATGGCGCATGCTTCCGACCTCGGCGGGCCGATGGGCAAATCGAAACATGGACCGTTCACGGCCGCGGACATCGCCGGCAAGAACGTGCAGTACTGCGCCCTGGGGCACTACCACGAGCAGCGCCGCGTGGAAAACCCGGGCGACGGCGCCCAGATCTGGTACTCGGGCATCCCCGAGGGGCGGGGGTGGGATGAAGCGGGGCCCCGCGGCTACCTGGTCGGGGAGATCGATGACGGCGGCGTTCGGGTCGAGGGCCGCGTGTCGAGCAGGTTCGACTGGAACACCCTCGAAATAGCCTGCGACGATTTCTCCACCAGGGAGCAGGTCCTGGATGCCGTCACGCAACACCGGGGCGTGGAGTACGACGCCGAGACCCTGCTCCGGGTCCGGCTCGTCGGCGCGCTCGATCCCAAACTGGACCTGTCCCTGCAGGAACTCGGGGAGAGACTCGCGGACGAGTGCCTGCTGCTGCAATGGGACGACGCCACGCACCCGGCCATCGATTTCGACGAGGTCGCCGGGGAAAAGACGCTGCGCGGCCGCTTCGTGCGGCTGATGAACGAGCGCATCGCCTCATCCGACGGGCGGGAGCGGGAAACGCTCGAACGCGCCCGCCTCTACGGGGTCGACGCCCTCAGCGGGCGGGAGGTGAGGCTCCGGTGATCCTCCTGCGCTGCCACGTTCTCGGATTTGGAAAGTTGTCCGACCGTCGCTTCGAATTCGACCCCGGGCTCAACGTCGTCTACGCGCCCAACGAGGGGGGCAAGTCCACCCTGCAGCGCGTTCTGGTAGGGCTCCTGTACGGGCAGTTGCGCGCCGACCTAAGGGTGCAGCGCCGGATGGATCCCTGGGTCGAGGCGTTTCGTCCCTGGGGTGGGGCGGAATACGGTGGGGTGCTCTGGGTACGGCTCGGGGACGGGCGGGAGGTGGAGATCCGCCGCGCCTTCGGCCGGGAAGAGACCCGGATCGAGATCCGCGCCGCGAGCGGGGAGGAGATCACGCGGCATTACGACCAGCAGCGCAACGGGGAGGTGCTGTTCGCCCAGACACACCTTGGCATTCCCAAGGGGCTGTTCGAATCGGTGGCCATCGTCCGGGAAAACCAGGTGACGGGGATCAGCGGCTACGAGGCCATCCGCGACCGGATCGCGAACCTGGCGCAGTCGGGGGACGAAGAGCTCTCGACCCGCGGCAGCCTGGCGAAGATCCAGGATCGGCTCGATGCCCTCGGGTCGGATCGGGCGCCGACGAAACCTTATCGGCAGGCGCAGGACCTGGTCGCCGCGCTGGCGGCCGAGCGGCAGGAGGCGCTTTCCCGCCGGAAGCAGTTCGAGGGGTGGCTCGAGGACCGGGACCGGATTTCGGGGGAGATCCGGGACCTGGAGCGGGAACTGGCCCGGGCCGGGACCGCGGTCCTTGCCGCCCGCAGGAGGGAGATGATCGTCAGGGTCCGCTCGCTCAAGGAGCTCGATCAGGACCTGGGGGCGATCGGGGCCGAACTGGAGGGGCTCGGGGGACGGGCCGATTTTCCGGTGGAGGGGCTGGAAGAGCTCGACCGGTTGACGGGAGCGCGTGAAAGCCTCGCCCGCCGCCTCCAGGAGGTGGGGACGACCAGGAGCGCAGCCGAGTCGGCCCTTGCTCATGCCGCGTCGGCGCGGAGCGAACTGCTCCCCTACGCCGACTTGGCCGCCGGCAGCGAAGCGGACCGGATCACGGAATGGTTCGTCACCTACCTCGGCCTTTCGCTCCAGAAGGACGGCGTGCAGAAAACGAGGCAGCGCCTCGCGGCCGAGGCGGCGGCGGTGAAGGAGCGCCTGGCCGGGCGGAGCCCGGCGGCGGCGGATGGGACCGATTGGCAACGCCTGGCGCGCGAGGCGGTTGAAGATGAGCAGGAGGCTGACCGTCAGGGGGCCCTGCTGGCCGGGACGATCGCGGGGGAAAAGGTGCGTCGAGGGGAGGCGGGGCGCATCGTGCGACGGTGGAGACTCCTGGCCGCGGGGTGCGGGGCGTTGGCCGTCGTGCCATCGGCATGGGGGCTGGCGGACGGGTTCGGGCGGATTCCTCTCCCGTACGCGGTCGGAATCGGGGCGGTACTGGCCGCCGTCGCGGTTCTCTTCTTCGTGCTCGCGCGCAGGGGGAGCGTCGCGGCGCTCGACCTGGAGCGGTCGATCCGCGCCCTGGAGGCCGAAATGACCGCTGTCAGGGAAAAAGGGGGGGGCAAGCGGAAAGAACTGGATGCGGTCCTGGCCGCGTCGGGTTTCCGGAAGCTCGAGGATTTCCTCGCCGCCGCCCGGCAGTGCGAACTGGATCGGGAGCGGCTCTCCGGAATCGAGGCGCGGCTGGCCGAAACGGATGCCCAGGCCGGGCGCCTCGATTCCGAATCGGAGGAGTGCTACCGCCTGTTGAAGGAAAGCCTGGGGAAGGTGGGGTTGCCCTGCTCCCCGGGAAGCCTGAAATTCCAAGTGGATACCGCGCGGGCCAACCTGCGCCGCTTCCGGGAGCTGGACGCGCGCCACGGCGGCTGCGCCGTCAAGGTGCGCGACCTGGCGGCGGAGCACGAATCCCTGGAGCGGGAGTACCGGGCGACCTGCGCCCGCGTCGAGGCCATGCTCACCGACGCGGGAGTGGCCTCGGCGGAGGAGTTCCGCCAGGAGTGCGCCCGGCGCCGGCGGCTCGAGGAGCTTACGGAGCGGCAGGCGTCACGGGCCCGGGAATTCCAGAGGCTGGCGGAAGGCCTCAGCCTGGAGGAGTGGGAGGGGAAACTGGAGGAACTGAGCGGGAAGGTCGGGCCGGAGGAGGCCGTGCCGGCCCCGGACGCCGGGCCGGCGCGCTTCCTGCCCTACCTGCCCTCGATCGCGGAAGCTGAGGCTGAAGCGGCGCGGACGGCCGAACGGCTCGCCGCCGCCCGGGAGGAACATGCCGCCGCGGTCGAGCGCGTCCGGCACGCCTTTCACAACGTTCGGCCCGTTTCCGAGATCGAGGAGGACCTGGCCCTGGCGGAGGAGCGGTTGAACGGGCTGGAGATGAACCGGAATGCGCTCTCGATCGCCTGCGAGGCGATCGAGACCATCTCGCGGCAGCAGCAGGAGGTCCTGGCGCCGCAGCTGAACGGCGAGGTGGAGCGGCGCTTCCTGCGCCTTTCCCGAGGCCGCTACCAAGAGGTCAAGGTGGATCCCGATTTCCAGATCTGGGTGCGGGAGTCGGAGACGGGCGAGTTACGCCTGGCGGAGCACCTGAGCCGCGGGACCCAGGACCAGATCTACTTCGCCACCCGCTTCGCGATCCTGGACATGATCTCCTCGGAAACCGACCGCTGCCCCAGCCTCCTCGACGAACCGTTCGCCGCCTACGACCGGCCCAGGCTTGGTGAGGCGTTCGAGGTCCTGGTCTCGGAGGCCGCGCGGCGCCAGCTGATCGTGTTTACCTGCAGGGAGGAACTGCCGGAGATGGCGCTCGGGCGTGGGGCGAAGGTCATCAGGCTGTAACGGAGGGGGGAATGCCGCGGCATGGGAACATCGTCCCTGGACGTCGTCCTGCGGGGCATGCTGTGCCTGCCATGGAGCTTCGCCGGGTGACGATTCCGATCCTCCTGCTGGCGGCGCTGCTCGGCCTCACTTCGGCGTGGATGCCGGGTGGGGTCGTTTCGAGCTACGACAAGCGCGAGGTCCTGATTCCGATGCGGGACGGCCGGAAACTGTTCACGGCCGTCTACACCCCCCGGGACGCCTCCCGCCCCTACCCCATCCTGCTCCAGCGCACCCCATACGGCGTGGCCCCCTACGGGGCCGACGCCTACCCCCGGCACCTGGGGCCTTCGGAGGAGTTGGCCCGGGACGGCTTCATCTTCGTCTACCAGGATGTGCGCGGGAGCAGGATGTCCGAGGGCGAATTCGTCCACATGCGCCCCCACCTGCCGGAGAAGAAGAGGGGTGACATCGACGAGTCCACCGACGCCTGGGACACGATCGACTGGCTCGTCCGCAACATTCCGAACAACAACGGCCGGGTGGGGATGTGGGGCATTTCCTACCCGGGATATTACGCGGCCGCCGGGATGATCGACGCGCACCCCGCCCTCAGGGCCGTCTCACCCCAGGCGCCGATCGCCGACTGGTTCGTGGGGGATGACTTCCATCACAACGGAGCTTTCTTCCTGGCGCACTCCTTCGGTTTCCTGGCAAGCTACGGGTATCCCCGCCCGGCGCCCACCACGGAGGGGCCGAAGCCCTTCCCTTGGCCGGTCCCCGACGCCTACGACTTCTTCCTCGATCTGGGCCCGCTCCGGGAGGTGAACCGGAAGATCTTCCGAAACAGGGTTCCTTTCTGGAACGAGCTGATGCGTCACGGGAATTACGACGAATTCTGGAAGGTGCGCGCCCTCCGCCCGCATCTGAAGAATATCCGGCCCGCCGTCATGACCGTGGGGGGGTGGTTCGACGCGGAGGACCTGTACGGGACCCTTGCCGTCTACCAGGCGGTGGAGGCGTCCAGCCCAGAAACCTACAATATCCTGGTCATGGGCCCCTGGGATCACGGGGGTTGGGCGAATTCGGACGGGGACTTCCTCGGTGCGGTCCGGTTCGGGGCGGAAACGGCCGTCCGGTACCGCCGCGAGATTGAATTCCCCTTTTTCCGGCACTTCCTGAAGGGGCAAGGCGAGCTCGATCTTCCCGAGGCCTCGGTGTTCCTGACCGGCAGGAACGAATGGGTGCGGCAGGAGCACTGGCCGCCGCGGGAGGGCCGCCCGATGAACCTCTACCTGCGGGAGGGGGGGATGCTGGGGGGCGAACCGGCCCCCATCGGCGCCGCCGACGCTTTCGACCAGTACACGAGCGACCCGCGCCGCCCGGTCCCCTACATCGACCGGCAGGCCACCGGGATGGCGCGGGATTACATGGTCGGAGACCAGCGTTTCGCCGCCGCGCGCGCGGACGTGCTGACTTATGCCACCGCCGCGCTTGCGGAGGACATTACCGTCGCCGGACCGGTGATCGTGAGCCTGAGGGTTTCCACCAGCGGGACCGATTCCGATTTTATCGTGAAACTCGTCGACGCCTACCCCGAGGAACCCACGGGGGACGGGACCGGGGCGCGGGACGGGTCGATGGGGGGGTACCAGCAATTGGTGCGGGGGGAGCCCTTCCGCGGAAAATACCGCAACAGCTTTTCCCGTCCGGAGCCCTTCGTGCCGGGGCGGATCACCGCGGTGGAGTTTTCGATGCCCGATGTCTACCACACCTTCCGCCGGGGCCACCGCATCATGGTCCAGGTGCAGAGCAGCTGGTTTCCGCTCGTCGACGTCAATCCGCAGAGTTTCGTCGACATCTACAGCGCCGACGAGAAGGATTTCCGGCCGGCGACCCAGCGGGTCTACCGTTCCCGGAGCGCGGCGTCTTCCGTCACCCTGGTCCGGCTGGAATAGCCGGGGGATTCCCGGGGCCGCGTACGGCTCAGCGTATCATGGCGCCGATGGTGCGGAGCATGCCTGACGGGGAGCCGAAGGTGTCGTTGACGGCGCTGGCCTCGAAGCCGCTGTGGACCATGCAGTTGATGCACTTGGGGTTGCCCGATCGCGGTCCGTACCTGTCCCACTCGGTGTGTTCGAGCAGTTCCGCAAAGGTCTTGCAGTGGCCCTCCTCGAGCAGGTAACAGGGTTTCTGCCAGCCGAACAGGCTGTATCCCGGCATCCCCCAGGGGGTGCAGTCGTAGTCCCTCGCCCCGGTCAAAAATTCGAGGAAGAGCGGGCTCTGGTTGAATTTCCAGTGTTTTTTGCGCCCGCGCAGCACCGCGGCGAACAACCGCCGGGTTTCCTCCTTCCGGAGAAAGTGCCGCCGGTCGGCCGCTTTCTCGTAAGGGTAGCCGGCGGACAGCGTCATCCCCTCCACCCCGAGGGCCATTGTCTCGTCGAAGAACGCGCGCACGCTTTCGGGATCGGCGTCGTTGAAAAGGGTGGTGTTGGTGGTGACGCGGAACCCGCGGCGAACGGCTTCCCTGATCGCCTCCGTCGCGATGCGGTGCACCCCCGCGCGCCCCACCGACCGGTCGTGGAACTGTTCGAGACCGTCGAGATGGACGTTGATGGTGAAGTACTTGTTGGGGCGGAAGTCGCCCAGCTTGTCCTTCAGGAGCAGGGCGTTCGTGCAGAGGTAGACATACTTCCCGCGCGCGATCAGCCCCTCCACGATCCCGGCGATCTGCGGGTGCAGCAGGGGCTCCCCCCCGGGGATGCTGACCATGGGGGCGCCGCACTCCTCCGCGGCCTCGAAACACTGTTCCGGGGAGAGCTGTCGCCGCAGGATTTCCGGCGGATACTGGATCTTGCCGCACCCGGAGCAGGCGAGGTTGCAGCGGAAGAGGGGTTCCAGCATGAGGACCAGCGGATAACGGGCCGTCCTGGAGACCTTGCGCCCGACGATGTACCTGGCGACCGCCAGCATTTGCGATATGGGGACTCCCATGGTCACGCTCCCGACCAGTGATCGTAACCTATCGCTGCGGGCGCCGCAATCCCCTCCTGGTCACGGGTTGAGCCCGGCGGGAATGCAAGAAAGGGACAAGCAATCATCCCGCGTGGTCATGGGGCGGGCGCCCGGACAGGCGGCGGTGGACGACCGGATCCTTCCGTGATAGCCTTTCCGCATTATGAAAGCACCCGTATTCGGTTCCGGCGCACTCGATCTCATTGGCAACACTCCTCTTGTCCGGCTCCGGCGCCTGTGTCCCAACCCGGAGGTCGAAATCTGGGCCAAGCTCGAAAGCGTCAATCCCGGGGGATCGATCAAGGACCGGGTCGCCCGGTCGATGATCGAGGCCGCGGAGGCCGCGGGCGAACTGAGCCGGGACAAGATCATCCTGGAGGCGACCAGCGGGAACACCGGAATCGGGCTCGCCCTGGTGGGCGGGGTGAAGGGGTACAAGGTCCTGCTGGCGATGAGCGAAGGGGTCAGCGAGGAGCGCTGCCGGATCCTGTCGGCGCTGGGCGCCGGGTTTCTCAAGACCCCGGCCCGGCTCGGCACGGACGGTGCCATCGAGGCGGTCTATCGTCTGAACCGCCAGGAGCCCGGCAGGTATTTCATCCCCGACCAGTACAACAACCCGGCCAACCCTCTGGCCCACTACCACGGCACGGCGGTGGAGATTTGGGAGCAGACCGGGGGGAGAATCACTCACCTGGTCGCCACCATGGGGACCTCGGGCACCCTCATGGGAACAGGCCGCCGGCTCAGGGAGTACAATCCCGCGATCCGCATCATAGGCGTGGAGCCCTACCTGGGGCACAAGATCCAGGGCCTGAAGAACATGAAGGAGGCCTACCGACCGGGGATCTTCGACCGGAAACGGCTCGACTCCAAGGTCAACATTAAGGATGACGACGCCTTTGCGACCGCCCGGCTGTTGGCGCGGGAGGAGGGGCTGTTCGTGGGGATGAGCGCCGGGGCCGCCTGCCACGTGGCCCTTGAGACGGCCAGAGGACTCACGGGCGGCGTCATCGTCGTCATCCTTCCGGACGGGGGGGACCGTTATCTCAGCACGTCCCTCTTCCAATCCTCCGTCCCCGTTGCGCGCCGGGAGCCCCAACTGGAGCTGTACGACACGCTCTCGCGTACCCAGCGGAGATTCCAGCCGCTCGAGCCCGGGAAGGTTTCGGTCTATTCCTGCGGACCCACGGTGAACGCCCCCCCCACCCTGGGCCTGCTGCGCCGCGTGGTGGTGGCCGACCTGCTGCGGCGTGTCCTGGAATACTGCGGATTCGAGGTTCGTCACGTGATGAATATCACCGACCTGGATGACAACACGATCCAGGAATCGATCCGGCAGGGGATAGGGCTCCGGGAACTGACAGACCGCTACACGGGCGAATTCATGAATTGCCTGGACCGGCTGGGGGTCAAGCACGCCTGGAAATACCCGCGGACCTCGGAACATGTCGACGACATGGTCGGCTTCGCGCGTGAGTTGGTGGGCGCGGGGTACGCCTACGAGAGGCTGCGCAGCGTCTATTTCGACATCAGCAGGTTCCCGAAGTACGGTGCGCTGAGCGGGCTCGATTTCTCCAAGATCAGGGTCGGTGCCACCGTGGACCTGGATGAATACGACAAGGAGAACCCCAGGGACTTCACCCTGTTCAAGCGGTCCACCCTGGCCGAAATGGCGCACGACATCTTTTACGAGACCGAATGGGGCAACGTCCGCCCCAGCTGGCACGTCCAGTGCGCGGCCATGAGCAAGCGCTACTTGGGAGAGGAGTTCGACATCCACACCGGCGGCAGCGATATCCTATTCCCCCACCACGAAAACGAAATCGCCCAGTGTGAGGCGCTCCATGGCAAAGGGCCGGCGCGCTACTGGGTGCACTCGGGGCTGGTGCTGGCCGGGGGGAAGAAGATGTCCCGTTCGGCCGGAAACGCGGTGACGCTCGAGGACCTGCTGGGCGCGGGGTTTACCGCGCGGGAGGTCCGCTACCTGCTCCTGTCGGTCCACTACCGCCAGCCGCTCACCTATTCCCGGGAGGCCCTCCAGGCGGCCCGTGCCGCGCTCGGGCGGATCGACACCTTCGTTGCCCGGCTCAGGCTGTGCTCCGGCAAAGGATCGGGCGATTCCATCCAGGGCGCCGTCGATGAAATGACGGCCTCCTTCGAATCCGCCCTGGAAGCCGACCTCAACGTCCCCAAGGCCTTGGGGGCCCTGTTTCTCCTGATCCGGCAGGTGAACCCGCTGCTGGCGGGCCAGGGGGTGTCGCGCAAGGATGCTGACCTGGCGCTCGCGGCTCTGGACAGGATCAACTCGGTGCTGGGATTTGTCGACCTCGACCCGGCGGAAGCCGCACCGGCGGATCCCGAGGTGGAGGCCCTGATCGCCCGGCGCGAGGAGGCGCGGGAAAGGAAGGATTACGCCGAAGCGGACCGTATCCGCGCGGAACTGGGAAAGCGCCACATCGTCCTGGAGGACACGCCCTACGGGACGATCCATTGGACGGCCTCTCCGCCGGCCGAAGGCCCGACCGGGACCTCCTCCCCCTCTTCATCCTCCCAATGATGACCCAATGATGACCAACGATGAGGCCGGGCTCACGGCCCGAAACTAACCGATTCTTCACCCTCCGCTCGGGGCGCAATTCGCGGCGCCGCCTGCCGAGACCGAAGCGAAACTGGAGACCTGCTCCTCCAGCCGGCCGCTCCCGCATTCGGGGCAGCGGACCTCTTCCGCCTCCCCGGCCCGGAGCACCAGTTTTTCGAATTCCGCCCCGCATTCGAGGCACATGTATTCGTAGAGCGGCATCGTGTCGTTTCCTCCTGTTCACTGAATAGGATCCCGCACGGGCCGGGGCAAATCCGGCCGCCGCTTTTTCCGCAAATCGCCGGTGCCGGAGGTCGGGCAGGACCTCCGCGGGTTAACCCTTGTTCAGTGAGGCGAGGAACTCCGCGTTGCTGTCGGACTTGTGGAGCTTGTCGAGCAACAGGTCCATCGCTTCGTCGATGGACAGGGGGTTCAGCACCTTGCGCAGGATCCAGATCTTGGTGAGGTCGTTTGCCTCCACCAGCAGTTCTTCCTTCCGGGTGCCGGACCGGTTGATGTCGATCGCCGGGAAGATGCGCTTGTCCACGAGCTTGCGGTCCAGGATGATCTCCATGTTGCCGGTGCCCTTGAATTCCTCGAAAATTACGTCGTCCATGCGGCTCCCGGTGTCGATTAGGGCCGTGGCCATGATCGTGAGGCTCCCCCCCTCCTCGATCTTCCGGGCGGCCCCGAAAAAGCGCTTCGGTTTCTCCAGGGCGTTGGCGTCGACGCCGCCGGAAAGCACCTTGCCGCTCGAGGGGATGACGGTGTTGTAGGCGCGCGCCAGGCGCGTGATGCTGTCGAGCAGGATGACGACGTCCTTCCTATGTTCCACCAGGCGCTTGGCCTTTTCCATGACGATTTCAGCGACCTGGACATGGCGCGAGGCGGGTTCGTCGAACGTGGAGCTGATCACCTCTCCCTTGACGGAGCGTTCCATGTCGGTGACTTCTTCCGGGCGTTCGTCAATCAAGAGGACGATGAGGTAGACCTCCGGGTGGTTGGTGCTGATCGAGTTGGCGATGTTCTGCAGCAGCATGGTTTTGCCCGTCCTGGGGGGCGACACGATCAGTCCGCGCTGTCCCTTGCCGATGGGAGTGAAGATGTCCATCACCCGGGCGGAAAGGTTTTCGCGCACCGTTTCCAGCTGGATCCGCTCCTGCGGGTAGAGGGGGGTGAGGTTGTCGTAGAAGATCCGGTGGCGCGCCTCCTCGGGCGGCTCGAAGTTCACGGCGTCCACTTTCACCAGGGCGAGGTAGCGCTCCCCCTCGTTCGGCATGCGGATCTGCCCGGAGACGATGTCGCCGGTGCGGAGATCGAATTTCCGGATCTGGGAAGGCGAAATGTAGATGTCGTCGGGGCCGGGTAGATAGCTGTAATCGGGGGAGCGGAGGAAGCCGTAACCTTCCGGGAGCACCTCAAGCACCCCTTCCGAAAAGATGAGCCCGTGATTCTCCGCCTGGGCCTGCAGGACGGCGAAGATGAGGTCCTGCTTACTCAGCTTGCCCGCCTCGGCGATCTTGTATTTCTTGGCGATCTTCGCCAAGTCCTTGATATTCAGGGCCTGCAGCTCGCTGATGTGCAGCTGCTCCCCCTCTTTGTCCAGCGCCTCCTGGATCGGGAGCTTCTGGTTGCCGGCGACGTCCTTGGAACGGGTATCCTTTTCTGCCATATCACACCTGTTTTGTTGATGATAGCTTGGCTGGTGCAAGTATCTATGTGGAACTCTGATGACCGCGGCCCTAAAGTGTAGAATGGTTTCCTGAAAATCTCCAGAAAATTCCGGGCGGATGGGCGGGAGCGACCGCCCCCCGGAGCCGCGGCCCGGGGGAGCGGCTCCGGGGGGACGTTGTCGTGTTCGGGTCAGATCCCGAGATCGGTCTTGGCCTTGGCTAGAACTTCTTCGATTCCGTCGAGCGAGCCCGAGTGGCTCCCCTGGTAGATCTGCTCAAGGTACTGCTTGGCCCTGGGGGCCATGGACTTTTCGAGTACCACGCACTTCGCGAATGGTTCCATGGCCGCGTTCTGCCCCTCGGTCTGCCACTTGCTCATCCCGATGTAGTACCAGGCGTCGTCCCGCTTGGGGTCGAACCGGACCACCTTCTGGTAGGTTTCGAGCGCCGCGGGGTAATCCTTCTTCTGGTAGGCTTCCGCTCCCATCAGGCCGAAGGCGATGGCGCGGGTGGCGTTCCACTGGGCCTCCTGCATGTTGGGCGGCACCTTGTCGCCGTAGACGGCCATGATTTTGGCGAAGAGCGCGGTCGCGGCCGGGACGTCCTGTTTGCGCAGCTGCACGTCGGCCATCTGCAGCGCCGTCGTGTAGCCCAGGGGCTGGTCGATCGGCGCATCCGCCAGGATCTTCTGGCCGCACTCCAGGTACTTGTCGTAGTTCTCCATGGCGAGGTAGATGGCGGCCATTGTCTGGAGCATGGCGGCGTCCGGGGCGGCGGCGTAGATCGTCTCCGCCATTTCCGCGGCCTTGGGCAGGTCCCCGGCCCCGTAATGGGCGGCCATCTTTGTCCGCTGCATCAGCAGGACCGACGGGGAAAGCTGGTCCTTGAGGAACTCAGCCTCTCCCACGGGGATCTCCTCCGCCTTGACCTTTTCCACGGTGGGCAGGAGCTCCAGGAGTGCGTCGGCCATGGAGATCACCTTGGCCCAGTCCTTCTTTTCGAGTTGTGGGTTGATGGCCGCCTGGTAATCGGTGGCCACGTAAAGCAGGATTCTGGAAATCGGGTGCTCCTTGACGAAGCCGATCAGCAGGTCGGCCCGCTTGGCGACGTCCGCCTCTTTCTTGATCTCCTCGTACTGAGCGTAATCTTTCTTGTACTGGTAGTCGGAAAGAGGCGAGATTTTGTCCTGCAGGGCGAAGCCGCTGGCTCCACACAGCAATAGAATGGCTATTATCGAGCCGACAAGTCTTCGGGTCATAGTCATCACTCCTGAGAAAAAGCTCGTTTTATCGATGCAACACCGCAATCCATAAAGGCGCGGGGAGCCCCGGAACCTGGGTTGCGGGAGCTGGACTCCCCCTTTCCCGTTGAGTTCAGGTTCTTATGGACCGGCCCTTCCTGTCAAGGCAAAATACGCCCCCGCATGGTGCACGGCCCCGGCCTTCATGGCTCTATCCTGCTGAACATCCATTGATTCCCGGGATACCAACGCATCCGCCGCAACCGGTACGTCCCGGTCATTTTCGATCCCGCAAACCGCAGCTTCAGCTCCGCGGCCGCCTCCGGCCCGATTTCCACTTCCCCCTCGTCCCAGGCGATGACGGGTCCGCGGCCGAAAGCCTCTTCCTCGAAGACGGGGCTCGAAGCCGCCTCGACCGGGAAGCTCTCCCGCTCGATGGCCAGCCGCCTCTCTCCCACCCGCCGCGGCGGCTCCTTCAGCAGGGACCAGGAGCGCAGCCTGCGGTCCATGACCACCCTGAGGTCGTAATGGGGCCTCGCGGTTTTGTGGTAATGAATGACAAATCGCGAAATCAGCGGTTCGATCAGACGCTTGCTCCAGGCGCTCAAATATGCCAGTATTTTTGCCTAAACACTCATGGATATCCAAGTCGAAACTAACGGGGAAGGTCGAATCATCCGGATCGAAGGCAGGCTCACCTTGGAGCACTGCCCGGAAATCGCGCGCCGCATCGACGAGGTGCTTGCCGGGCGGCCGCGCAAAATCGTGCTCGATCTTGAGGCGGTCCCCTTCGTGGACAGCTCGGGAGTGGGGGAGATCCTGAGACTGTTCAAGAGGATGAGGGAGGTGGAGGGTGAACTCGTCCTGTTCCGTCCGAACCGGAAACTGCGGAGCCTTTTCGCGATGTACCGTTTCGATCGCTTCCTGACCATCCGGGAACCCGGGGGCGGCGATGAATAGGCCGGGACCCGTACGCGCCGGGGGGGTCCTTTTCTGTCTTGCCCTGCTGGCGCCGGTCCCCGCCGCCGGGGCGCAGCCGCGGCAGCGCCTCCCTGAAAACCCCCAGAACGCGGCGCAGGCGCAGAAACCCGTTCTGCTGAGCATCGCGCTGGCCGACGGCGCGGTGACGGCGGATATCGCCGACTGCCCGCTGCATGACGTGCTGGTGGAGCTGGCCGCGCGGACCGGCGTCATCTTCGAGGTCCGCAGCGAGCCCAATCCCCTGGTTTCCGTCCACCTCCGCGCGGTCCCGCTCCCGGAGGCGGTTGGGCGCATCGTCCCGGAAGGCAACATCGTGTTTATTCATGATGAGGCCGACCCGGGCCGTATCGCGCTGGTCCGCATCCTCCCTCGCGACGGCGCGGCGGTGCAGCCCGGCCTTCTCTATTTCGGAACCGGCAGGGTCACCGCCTCCGGCCGGTCAACCGGGGCCCCGGCCCCGTAACGTTCAGGAAAAACCTATGCCCTCCTTTGTGAAGCTGTCATTGTCGAGCCTCCTCCTCCTTGCCGGTCTCACCGGCGCCGCCTTCGGACAGGGTTCCCGGGAGGAGGTCCGGGCCGCGGTCGACGCGGTGGTCGGCGAGGCGTACCGGGCGGCCGCCGCCGAATTTCCCTGCAAAACCAAGACGCGGGGGAAAGGGAAGATCATACGCTGGCAGGACGTGGAAAAGTGCGTGAACTACGCCCATGACCGGGTCGACTGGGAGGGGCTCTCGGAGCGCATCCGGACCATCGGGCAGCAAGCGGGCCTCGAGAGGGCCGCGCTTGCGGCCGAGATCGAAGCCTCCCTGACCGCGCAGGCGATCCCCTTCAGTGCGATCTACGTGGTCAAGGACGCCGGGGCGCGGCTGCCGCTGTCGAACTCGTTCCTGAAATTCCTCCCGCCCGACTCCCTGCTCGATCTCCCTGTCTACAACCAGAAAGGGGACCTGCTGGGCAGTTTTTCGGGAGCGTACTTTTTCGAACGGAGCGGGGGGCTTTCGACGGCCACGGGCTACCGGAGGCCTAATTTCCAATACAAGGACCTGAACGGGGAGATGCAGGCGCCGTCGGAGACGTTCCTGATCGACCGGTACGGGGTCCCCTGGAAGGATGCCGAATCCCAGCCCGGGTTCCGGTTGCCGGCCGACAAGCTGGTTCCCAAGCGCTGACTCTCAGTCCCCGGCGGGGTCCTGCGTCGTGGCGTACCAGGAGATCTGGCGTGCGATCCCCCTCAGGGTCCCGACGTCGGCCGATTCCAGCCCCGCCCTGCCGAAGATCCGGCGCAGGGTGAACATCATGTGTTGCGCGTTCTGGGTGTGCAGGAAGCCGATCTCCAGCAGGGCCTTTTCCAATTGCGCATACATGGCCTCCGTCTGTTCCAGGGACGCCGTCCTGATCGCCCGCGCCGGGGTATGGCCGAGGCTGCCGAGGAAGAGCTCGTAGGCGACCACCATGACAGCCTGGGCCAGGTTGATGCTGCTCGCCCGGCGATGGGTCGGGATGCGCATCAGGAGCTGGCAGAGGCGTAGGTCGTCGTCGACGAGCCCGGTGTCCTCGGGGCCGAAGAGGATGCCCACCCGCTGCCGCGCGGCGTGGTCGAGGATCCGGGGGACGATGGCGCGGGGCGGGGCGGCGGGGGAGCGGTAGCCGCCGCTTTTCCCCGTGGTCCCGACCAGCAGGCGGACTCCCCGGAGGGCGCCCGCGAGCGAGCGGCAGACCCTGGCCGATTCCAGGATAGGCCCCCCGGCCTTGGCCAGCCGGTAGGATTCATCGGTGATCCGGCACCGGGGCGCCGCGAGCACGAGCCGCCCGAGGCCCATGTTGGCCATGGCGCGCGCGACCGACCCGATATTGCCCGGGTGTTTCGTGCCCGCGAGGATGATGACCACATTTTCCAGTGACATGGCGACCTACTCTAACATTATGCGCCCTGCCGGACACGCATTCCCCGGTTTTTTCCGGCAGGATGTGAGAAAATTGGACCTGGACCTGTCTTGGAACGGGAGGAAACGATGCGCTACGCCGGAATTCTCGTGTTTGCCGTCATCACGCTTTTTGGATGGGGCTTTCTGCCCGCCGCCCAGGAGTCGCCTGCAATCCCGGGAGCCGCCGAGGCCTCCCAGGCGGGGAAGAGCCCGTCTCCCGAAGAGATCATCCGCAGGTTCACCGCCAAGGAGACGGAGTCCTACGCGGCCTGGATGCAATACTCCTACACGCAGATTGCGGTGATCAAGGTGGTCTCGCTCAACGGCGCACCGCGCAACGAGTCGATGACGATCGTGTCCGAGGTTGTTTTCAACGACGACGGCACGCGCGAGGTGCGGCCGCTGCGTCGCAGCGGCCGGCTCCGCTCGGTCAGGCTCACACCCGAGGACGAGGACGTGATGCTCAACATCAATCCCTTCGCTTTGACTGAATCTGAACTGCCCTTGTACAACCTCAAGTACGAGGGGAAGGAGAAGGTGGACGAGCTGGTGTGCTACGTTTTCTCCGTGCGCCCCAAAAACACCCGGGGGGACCGCTTTTATTTCAAGGGGAAGATCTACGTGGACGACCGGGACCTGCAGATCGTGAAAACGGTCGGCAGGCCGGTGCCGGAGCGCCGGGGGAACCTTTTCCCGGAATTCGAGACGCTGCGCCTGGTCATCGACGGGGAGTATTGGTTCCCGGTCTGGACCCACGCCGATGAAAAGCTCCACTTCGCCCAGGACACCGTGGGGATCGAGCAGACCCTGACCTACGAGAACTACAAGAGGTTCGGTTCCAAGGCGACCATCCGGTTCGGCGCTCCCGAGGTGGAAACGGGGGAGTGAGCGTCACCCGGCAAGGTGAAACTCGATTTCGTGCACGTCGCCGAACGAGTCGATCATGTACTGCTTCAACTTGGCGATCAGTTTCTTTTCCGCCACGCGGATCGCCTCGCGCGAGATGCCGTAGCGGTCGGCGATCTGCTGCAGCGTTTCCGGTTCCTCGGCTATCAGCCGCCGGGTGAGGATATCCCGTTCGCGCTTGGAGAGGGATTCGGAAAAATCGGCGAATTTCTTCTCCAGCAGCTCCCGGAACTGTTCCTGGGCGATCTTCTCGTCCATGCTCTGCTCCATCGTGTGGAGCGTGTCGACGTAGCGGACGTTCCCGTCGGAGTTGCCCAGGGGCGCGTCGAGCGGCAGGTCCCCCCCGGTCATCCCCTGTTCCACCTCCCGCAGCTCCTGTTCGTCCACCCTCAGGTTTTTGGCGAGCAGGCGGGAGGTGGGGACGATGCCCCGGGCCTCCAGTTCCCGCTTTTCCCGGTTGAGGTTCATCAGGATCCTGCGCCGCGTGTTGGTCGTCCCGATCCTGACCATCCGCTTGTTGTCGAGCAGGAATTTGAAGATGTAGGCCTTGATCCACCAGGCGGCGTAGGTGGAGAGCCGCGTCCCGCGCTCGGGGTCGAACCGCTGCACCGCCTGGAGCAGGCCGAGGTTCCCCTCCTGGATGAGGTCCAGGATGTTGCGGTAGACCTTGCGGTAGATCATGGCGATCTTGACCACGAGCCTGAGGTTCGAGGTCACCAGCCGGTAAGCGATTTCCCGGTCTCCGGTTTTGTGGTACTGCCGGGCGAGCGCCTGCTCCTCCTCCCGGCTGAGCGGGGCGAATTTCCTGATCTCCGCCAGGTAGGCACGCAGGGGGTCGTAGCGCGCGATCCCTTGGGGCGCGGCGCCGTCGAACTTGCGCTCTTCGTTCCCCGCGTTTCCCGCCGGTTCCGCAATCTCCCCGCCGCCGGCGGTCTCATCGAATTCCGTCATGGAATTCATTATAGGCAACGGGCCGTTCGAGGTCCATAACCGTACGCGCGTGGGGCAATCTCCGCTTGTGCTCCCCGGGCGATTTGCCCTATAAGTAATTCCGGGCCCGGGCCACGGGCCCATTGCGAAGGGAGCGTTCCATCCATGAAGCGCGAGACCAGCGGGCGGATCCGTTTTTTCAAGATGACCGGGACCGGCAACGATTTCATCCTGATCGACAACCGTCAACGGCTGATCGACGCCGACGCTTGCGGGGATTTCGTCCGCAGTGCCTGCCGGCGCAAACGCTCCATCGGCGCCGACGGGGTGATCCTGATCGAAAAGGACCCCGAGGTCGATTTTCGCTGGCGTTTCTTCAACGCCGACGGCAGCGAGGCGGAAATGTGCGGGAACGGCGCCCGCTGCGCTGCGCGCTTCGCATTCCTCACGGGCATCGTCGATACTCCGCGGATGGCCTTCCGCACCCTCGCCGGCGTCGTCGGTGCGGAACTCCTGGACATCGAGGTAAAGGTGCAGATGCCCCTTCCGCACGGCCAGAGGATGGACTTGGGGGTGGAGGCCGAAGGGCGCCGCTTCTCCCTCGATTTCATCAACACGGGGGTTCCGCACGCGGTCTGCTTCATGGCATCGGAGGAGGAATTCGGCTCCATGGAGGTCGAGCGCTGGGGCCGGGCGATCCGGTATCACCCCGAATTCCTCCCCGCCGGGACCAACGTCGATTTTGCCCTGGTCCGTGACCCCCGCCGCATCGCCGTCCGCACCTACGAGCGCGGGGTCGAGGAGGAGACTCTCGCCTGCGGCACCGGGTGCATCGCCGCGGTCCTCGCGGCCGCCTCGCGCGGCCGGGCGTCGTCGCCGGTGGAGGTGGAGGTGCGGAGCGGCGAGATCCTGACGGTCCATTTCCGGGAGGCGGTCGAAGGGGGCGACACCGGCGGCAGGTTCGCGGAGGTCCTGCTCTCCGGGGAGGCGCGCGTGGTTTACGAGGCCGACCTCTGGCCCGAGACCATCCTCAACGGTGCGTGACCGGGCTCCTATCCCAGGCGGGGATCCAGGCGCTCCCGCAGGGCGCTCTTCGACAGGGCGCCGATCACGGTTTCGACCGGCTGCCCGTCCCTGAACAGGATCAGGGTCGGGATACTCCGCACGTTGAACTGCCCTGCCGTCGCCGGGTTCCGGTCCACGTTCATCCGGATCAACTTGAGCCGCCCCGCCTGCTCGCCGGCGTATTCCTCCAGCACCGGCGCCGTCATACGACACGGGGCGCACCAATCGGCCCAGAAGTCGACCAGGACCGGGACCGGGGCTTCCAGCTCGCGGCGGAAGCTGATGTCGGTGCCGTCGACGATCCAGGGGAGGGGGGAGCGGCATTTGCCGCAGGCGGGTGACCGGCTCCCGCTCTCGGGCTTCAGCCGGTTTTTTGCGCCGCACCGGGGGCAGCTGACGACAGTGTCTTGCATGGGACCTCCTTGTCCTTGAACAGATTGCGCACGGTGAAACCCGCGTTGGCGGGGCGTTCGGCGGGACGGCGCATGAAATAGGAATGCCGCTGTCTCCACCTGCGGATCCCGTCTCTATTTTACCACCGGGGAGCGCCGGTGGGGCCACCGATCTATCTGTTGACTGCGTTGGCCCGGCCGACTATGATCGTGGCGAAATGATCGTGCCCCTCTTCCCCTTGCCCAATGTGGTGCTGTTCCCCAAAACCCCGGTGCCGCTCTATATCTTCGAGGAGAGGTACCGGGTCATGATCCGGGAGGCGATAGCGGGAAACCGGGAGATCGTCATCGCCCTCCTGAGGCCGGGGGGGGAGACGGGCCCCGGGGGGATGCCCGAAGTACACGACATCGCCTGCCTGGGCCGGATCGAGAGCTACGAGGAACTGGAGGACGGCAAGTACAACATCGTGGTGGTGGGGGTTGACCGGGTGCGCATCCTCCGGGAGGTCCGGCATTCGCCCTACCAGCAGGTCGAAGTGGAGCGGATCGAGCCCGCATTGCCGGGCTGGACGGCGGAGGAAATAGCCGGCCGCCAGAGCCGGATCGGGGAGCTGTTCGCCCGGTTCACAGAACTGGCGACCGGGACGCCCCAGCAGGTGAACGAACTCATGCCCCAACTCGATTTCGACGCCTTGGTCAACATGGTCGCCATGACCCTCAACCTCGCCATCGATCAGAAGCAGGCACTGCTGGAGCTCGACGACGCTTCGGAGCGCTGCGACGCCCTGATCCCTGTGCTCGAACAGCAACTGGAGACGCTCGTGCTGGTGCGCAGGTTCGAGCACATCAAGCCCGAGAACCCGCATTTCAATTAGCGGTTGAAGGAGGAACGGGCGGAAAGGGGGCGGCAGAATGGGGGATCGATCCGGGAATCGCCGCGCGGCGCTCATCGCGGGGGGGGTGCGGGGCATCGGCCGTGCGCTGGCGCTTGCCCTGGCTGCGGAAGGGTGGAGCGTCGCCGTCTGCTACCGCCAAAGCGAGAGGGAAGCGGCCTCCCTGCGCGCCGAACTCGAGGCCCTGGGCCCCGGGCACGCCTGCGTGCGCGCCGACGTCTCCGACCCCGGCACGGCGGCCGAACTCGTCCGGCGGGTCGAACATGCCCACGGGCGCCTGGATGCCCTGATCAACAGCGTCGGCGCCTACCATCGGGTGCCGCTCCTCGAGGAGAGCGTCGAGGGGTGGCACGCCATGTTCGACGCCAACCTCCACCCGGTCTTCTACCTCGCGCGCGCCGCGGCCCCGGGGATGATGCGGCGCCGGTGGGGACGCATCGTCAACTTCAGCATTGTGAACGCGGACCAGCAGGTGGGGCAGCCCTTCATCACGGCCCACTACATCGCCAAGATCGGGGTGCTGGTGCTGACCCGTTCCCTGGCGCGGATACTCGCCCCGCACGGCATCACCGCCAACACCGTCTCCCCCGGCTTCATCGATACCGGGGGCGTGCCGGAGGAGGACCTGGCGCAGTCGTTCTCGGCCATCCCCGCGGGCTGCCTGGGAACCCCCGGCGACGCCGTCGCCGCCGTCCGCTACCTCCTCTCGGACGAGGCGCGCTACGTCAACGGGACCAACATCCACGTGAGCGGCGGCTGGGGGATTTGATTCCCGGACAGGCTAGCGCAGCAGGGAAACGAGGTCGGCGAAGAGGGCGTAGGCCGTCTGGTCCACCGACGGGTTGTTTTCCACGATCGCCAGTTCGCGCATGGTGTCGGTGTTGACGACGAGGATGTTGCTCAGGCCCCGGATGGCCGCCAGCGGGTCGAAGACTTCGAGTTCCTGCAGTTCCACCTTCCCGATGACCTTCCCGCCCTGGCGGTACGCCCGGGCGACCAGGCGCAGGCGCCGGTCGCGGCGCAGGGCGGCCCGCACGGCGCGGCCGATATCGCTCGAGATGGCGCTGCGGTCGATGTCCTTCGGCTTCACGTGTCCGCCCATGACGGCCTGGATCAGCACCGACAGCTTGACGGCGGAATCCCAGCCGTCGAGATCGAGGCTGGGGTCGGCCTCGGACACGCCGGTGGTCTTCGCGTATTCGAGCGCGGCCTCGAACGTGGTTCCCTGTTCCATCTGGGTCAGGATGTAGTTCGTGGTGCTGTTGAAGATCCCCCGCAGGGAGAGGATGCGCGTCCCCGGCAGGGAATTGCGGAGCAGGTTGAACACGGGCACACCGTCCATGACCGTCCCCTCGTAGAGGAACTGGACGTCGCGCAACCGGGCCAGGCGCGTCAGCTGCGTGTAATGCGTCGCCACCGGGCCCTTGTTCGAGGTGATCACGTTCAATCCCGCCCCGAGGGCCTCCCGGATGTGGGTGGCGGCCGGTTCCCCGCTGAGGTCGAGCAAGCTCATCTCGAAGAGCACGTCGGCGCCGCACTGCCGGATGAAATCGAGTTGCGACGCGCACTCCGGCCCGTTGTGAAACCGGTCCAGCGCGGGGCCGCGCTTGCCGGAGCCGAGGATCTTCCTGATGGGGAGACCGCCGTGGTCGATCGCCATCCCATGCTCCTTCGTCGCGATCCCCGTGATCTTCAACTCGACGGCGTGCGTCCGGAGCAGCCATTTTTCCCGCTCGACCAGCAGGCGTGCCAAAGCCCGGCCGACCCGGCCGAATCCGATGAAGGCGCAATTGATCTGTCGAATTTCTTGTTCCATGGCCCCCCTGCCGGCCGGACCTGTCGCCATAAACGACCGGCCGTTCTGCACGATATTACTCCCTGATATGTCTTGGTGCAAGCGAGGGTTCGACGGCCCTGGCGCCCGCTGCGGGCGGCGGCCGGCGGGGGGCGCCGCGCCTCCTCTTCCCGCTTGATTTTCACCAAATCTTCACCTATTTTGTAGTCATGATCCTGGACCGTGAAATCATCTACCTGGCCGTCAGGTCTTTCCCCGTGGCCGTGGAACGGGTGGTGCATCCCGAATTGCGCCGCCGCCCCGTGGTGGTCGCTCCCCGCTCCGCGGCGCGTTCCGTCGTGACGGCCCTGTCCCCGGAGGCCTGGAGGGCGGGGGTCCGCAAGGGGATGCCGCTGGCCCGGGCGCTGCGCTGCTGCCGGGACACGATCGTGCTGCCGCCGAACGAACCTCTCTACCTCCGGGCCTCCCGCGCGATATGCGGAGTCCTGGCGGCCTACTCCCCGGTGCTCGAACCCTCGGGTTACGGTCACGCCTACCTGGATGTCACGGGAACCGGCCGGCTCTGGGGCCCGCCGCGGGACGCCGCCTGGAAGGCGCGGCGGGAAATCCGGCGGCGACTGGGCCTCGAGGCCGCGCTCGGGATCGCCTCCAATAAAATGGTCAGCCGGATCGCGTCGGAGGTGACGCGGACGGCGGGGTTGCAGGACGTGCCGCACGGGGACGAAGCTTCCTTTCTCTCCCCTTTGCCGGTGGGGCTGCTCCCGGGCGTCGGGCCCCGGACCGGGGAACGGTTCCGGGAACTGAACCTGAGCGTCATCCGTGATGTCGCCGCCATGCGGCCGGAACATCTCGCCCTGGCGTTCGGTCGTTTCGGTTTCCTGCTCCGCGAGCGGGCCCTGGGGATCGACCGCACCCCGGTGGTTCCGGCACGATCGGTTCCGGCGCTGGAACTGGAAAAGGCGCTGGGCGAAGACTCGAACGATTACGGTTTGCTTGCAAGGGAACTCGCGGGGCTCTGCGCCCGGGCGGGGGAGCGGCTGCGCGCGGAAGGGCGGCGCGCCGGGCGGGTGGAGGTGAGGGTGCGCTACGCCGACTACGGGGAGGGGGTGGGGAGGGCGGGTATGGCCGTGCCGCTCGAGTCATCGGCCGCCCTGTACGGCGCGGCCCTTCCCCTGCTCCGCCGGGCTCTCGGCCGGCGCACGCGCGTGCGGAGCATGCGCCTGCGGCTCGAGGCGCTCTCCGCGGGGCCGGTCCAAATGGACCTGTTCGCCGACCCGGGGGCCGCGCGCCGCCTGAAACTCGAACAGGCGCTCGACGCGCTCGGCCGCCGCTACGGCCGTCCCGTCCTCCTCCCCGCGTCGTTGTCCGCCGGGGCGTGAAAGGGACCATGTTCGTCCACCTGCACGTTCATTCCCACTACTCCTTCTGCCGCGGCGCCAGCAGCATCGAAGCGCTGGTGGACGCGGCCCTGGAGCGGGGGATGACGGAGCTCGCGCTGACCGACATCAACGGTGTCTACGGGTTGGTCCGGTTCCTTCAATACTCCGCCGAGCGGGGGGTGCGCCCCATCGTCGGGGCGGAACTGCGGGTGGAAGGGGAGCGGGCGATCCTGCTGGCGCGCAACCGTGAAGGGTACTCCCTGCTCTGCCGCATCGTCTCCGGGCTCCGGGCGCCCGGCTTCCGCCTCTCCCGCGCCCTCATGGAAGAGCGGGAAAACCTGGTGGTGCTCAGCGACCAGGTCCCGTTGCTGGAGGCGCTCGCCCGCCAGAACGGGACCTCGGGCCTCTACGTTGCGCTCGACGATCCCCGGACGGAAGCGGGTCTCGTCGCTTTTTCCCGGGCCTCGGCCGTTCCCCCCGTGGCGACCAACGACGTCCATTTCGCGCACCCGTCCGATTACGCGCTCCACCGGTTGTTGCGCGCCATCGGCCTGAACACCTCCCTGTCCCGGATCCCGCCGGGGGAACTGGCGGGGGAGGACCGGTGGCTGAAGCCGGAGGAGGCGATGGCGCGGCGCTACCCGCACCTCGACCGCGCCCTGCAAAACGCCGCCCGCATCGCCGATGAATGCCGGGCCGAACTGGATATGGGCAAGCCGGTGTTCCCGGGCTGCGACCTTCCCGAAGGCGCCGACGCTTTCGGGTATCTGCGGGAGGAGTGTTTCCGGGGGGCCGCGCGCCGCTACGGGGGGCTTCCCGGTGCGGTGTCGAAGCGTCTGGACCACGAACTGGGCATCATCGAGTCGAAGGGGTTCGCCCCCTATTTCCTGGTGGTGCGGGACATCGTCCGTCGCTCGGCACGCACCTGCGGCCGGGGGTCGGCCGCGGCCAGCCTCGTCTCCTACTGCCTGGGGATCACCCACGTGGATCCGATCGCCCACGACCTTTTTTTCGAGCGCTTCCTCAACGAGGGGCGCAACGATCCGCCCGACATCGACATCGATTTTCCGTGGGACGAGCGGGACGGCGTCCTCGAGGACGTGTTCCGGAAATACGGCTCCGGGCGGGTGGCCATGATCGCCAACCACGTGGGGTTCGGCGCCCGCGCGGCCGTCCGGGAAGTGGCCAGGGTGTACGGCATCCCCGAGGTCGAGATCCAGGCGGTCACCCGGCGCATAGGTTATTACTGGGCGCTTGCCCATCTCGAAGACGCCGTGCGCCATCACCCCGTTTTCAAGGACATGGATCTGGGCGATCCCTGGCCCGAGATCATCCGCATGGCCGTGCGGCTCGACGGCTGTCCCCGGCACCTGTCCGTTCATTGCGGCGGCGTCGTCATCGTGCCCGACCGCATCGACCGTTACGTGCCCGTGGAGACGGCGCCTAAAGGGGTCCCGATCATCCAGTGGGAGAAGGACCAGGCGGAAGACGCGGGCCTGATCAAGATCGACCTCCTGGGCAACCGCTCGCTGGCGGTTATCCGGGATGCGCTCGCGGCCGTCCGGGAGCACTGCGGGGTGGATATCGACTACGAACGCTGGAACCCCACCGACGACGCCCGGACGCAGGACCTCATCCGCAGGGGGGACACGCTGGGGGTTTTTTACGTGGAATCCCCCTCCATGCGGCAGCTGCTGCAGAAGTGCGGCACCGGTGATTTCGACCACCTGGTGATTCACAGCTCCATCATCCGTCCTGCCGCCAACCGGTATATCCGCGAGTACGTCCGGCGGTTGCGGGGCGGCGCCTGGAAGTCGCTCCACCCCGTCCTGGACGAAGTCCTCCGCGAGACGTACGGGATCATGGTCTACCAGGAGGACGTTTCGCGTATCGCGATGGCGCTCGCGGGGTTCGGCGAGGCCGATGCCGACATGCTCCGAAAGGTGCTTTCCAGGAAACGGGCGGGCAAAGAGCTCGAGGATTTCCGGGAGAGGTTCTATGCCGGCGCGGCCGGCGGCGGCGTTCCCCGGGTGACGGTGGACGAGGTCTGGGAGATGATCCTGAGTTTTTCCGGGTACTCGTTCTGCAAACCGCACTCGGCCTCCTATGCCCTGGTTTCCTACAAGTCCTGCTACCTGCGGGCGCATTACCCGGCAGAGTTCATGGCCGCGGTCCTCACCAACGGGGGAGGGTACTATTCGGCCTTCGCCTACGTGTCCGAAGCCCGCAGGATGGGACTCGAGGTGCGGCTCCCGGACGTCAACGAAAGCGGACGGGAGTACCGGGGCCGGGGGAAGACGCTGCGCGTCGGGTTGATGCAGCTCAAGGGGCTCGGCCGGTCGGCGCTCGAGGCGATCCTGGCGGCGCGCCGCGACGGGCCGTTCCGGTCGCCGGACGATTTCCTGCGCCGCGTCCCCATCGACGTGGCGGACGTGAAGACCCTCGTCAAGGCCGGCGCCATGGACGGGATCTCCGGCGGCGCCACCCGGCCGGAAATGATCTGGAAGGCGCTCCAGCAGCGGGAAACCCGCGGCGGGCGCCGGCCGGAAACCCGTTCGCTTTTCGAGGACCTGCCTCCGGTGGAGATCCCCCGGGTGCCGCAGTACTCCCCGCACACCATCCTGGAGCATGAACTGGAGACGCTCGGTTTCCTCCTCAGCCGCCACCCGCTCGCGCTCTACGCGCGGGCGTTGGCGCAACGGAAATGCGTCCGGGGCGCCGACCTGCCCGGATATGTGGGGAAACGCGTGACCACGGTGGGCTGGTGGGTGACGGGCAAGCTCATCACGACCCGGGACGACGAGCCGATGGAGTTCATCAGTTTCGAGGATACCAGCGCCCTGTACGAAACCGTCTTTTTCCCGGAAGCCTACGCCCGTTTCTGCCACATGCTGAATCGTTCCCGCCCCTACCTGCTCGGCGGCACGGTCCTGGAGGAGTTCGGCGCGATTACACTCGCCGTCGACTCGGTGCGCTTTCTTTAGCCCGGCCCGCGGTTGAAAGTCCGGGATCGGCCGGGTCCGGGTATAATGGGGAAAACGCAATTCTGGAGGACGGATGATGAACGGAACTTGGATGATGCGGGGCCTGGCGTTTGTCGCTCTTGCCGGGCTGCTTGCGCCGGCGACCGCGCCGGCGCAGAAAGATTTCGCCGAGGACTCCTTCGAGACCTCGGGCGGAGAACTGAAAATCACGTTCATCGGGCACGGGACGCTGATGCTGACCTATGCGGGGAAGGTGATTCACGTCGACCCCGTGTCGATGTATGCCGATTACACGACGATGCCGAAGGCGGACCTGGTCCTGGTCACGCACGAGCACGGCGACCACCTGGACGCGAAGGCAATCGCGGCCGTCAGCACCTCGCGCACCGTCGTGGCCGCCAACGGAAAATCGGCGGCGGCGCTCGCCGGTGCGCTCGTGATGAAAAACGGGGATGCGCGCACCCTGGCAGGCATTCCCGTCGAGGCGGTTCCCGCCTACAATCACGAAAAGGCGTTCCATCCCCGGGGCAATGGCAACGGCTACGTGCTCACCTTCGGGAACCGGCGTGTATATATCGCCGGGGATACGGAGAACGTCCCCGAAATCAAGAAGCTCGAGGGGATCGACATCGCCTTCCTGCCGATGAACCAGCCCTTTACGATGACGCCCGAACAGGTCGCCGACGTAGCCCGGGCTTTGCGTCCCCGGGTGCTGTACCCCTATCATTTCGGGGACACCGATACGTCACGGCTGGTGGATCTGTTGAAGGACGAAGCGGGGATCGAAGTCCGGATCCGGGCGCTGCAGTAAACGCGGGGGAAGAAGTGTGCCCGGGACCGCCCGCGCGGGGCGGTCCCGGGGGCGGAACTACTTAAGTTCCTCTTCGGCTTTCTTGATGACGTTTTCGACGCCGGTCAGCGAACCGCGGTGGCTGCTCTTCCAGAGCTTTTCCAGGTACTGCCGCGCCGCAGTCGACGCCGATCCCTTGAGCACGTAGGCCTTGGCGAAGTTCAGCATGGCCGGGGCCGACTTGCCCGACTGCCAGTGGGCCAGCCCCAGGTGGTAGTAGGCGGTATCGTTTCTCTTGTAATACCCCACCGATTTCTCCAGGTTGGTGATCGCCGAGGTGTAACTCTGGTTCTGGTAGGCTGATATCCCGATCGTGTAGTAGGCGGTAGCGTAATAGCTGTCGGTGGCCTTCTTCCAGTCGGCGGCGCTTACCGTCGCCGGCTTTTCCGCCTTGGGAAGGGCGGCGACCGTCATCTTGGCGTACTTGTTCGCCTTGGCCGTGTCCTGGGCGCTCAGGTAGTAGCGGGTCAGTCCGTCCGTGATGTCGTAAAGACCGGAATCCTTGGCCAGGGCACGCTCCCCCCACTGGGCGAACTTGGCCTGGTTGCCCAGCTGTTGGTAGGCCCCGGCGAGGGCGTGAGCCAACTGGCCGCTCGGATTGGCCGCATAAGCCTTTTCGCCGAACGCGGCGAAGCCCTTGGTGTTGTTGGTTTTCGAATAGGCCTCGGCCATGGCGGCGAAGGTGAAGTCGTCGTCGGGCACGGCCGCCAGGAATTTTTCACCCAGGGTGATGATCTGCGCGTAGTTGTTCTGCTGTCCCAGGTTCACGATGACGGTATGGTATTCGGACAGCACGTGTTCGCGCAGGCTCGTCTTGGGGTTTTCCTTCAGGAACCGCGCGGCCTTGTCCACCTTGGCCGCGGTATCGGTCGTGGCCTTGATCTCCTCGTAGAGCTTGTATTGCTCTTCGGTAAAATCCTGGGCCTGCTGCGCCCGGGCCGCTACCGGCATGGCGGCCAGGCAGAAAAACAGAAGGCCGGCGAGGGTTCGGGCAACTCTGGAAGTCGTGGGGGAAGTCATGGTGTCGCCTCCTTGTTACGTGCCGGAAAACCGGTCCTGGGACCGCCCCGGCGCTTTGCGGTTTTATATCAAAAGCCTTCTGCAAACACAACTTGAAACGAGCGCCGCCCGGCATCGGCTTGTGAACCCGCGCAGGGTTCCGATATGCTTGGGCCATGAACATCACCGACATGCCCATCCGGGACATCGATACTGCAAACGAAGAGTGCAGGATCAGCGGGGAATTGGAGGCGCCGGCGCTCGTGCGGTCCCTCCGGGACATCGGGCAGTTGAACCCGGTGGTCCTGCTCGAGCGTGGCGGGCGAAGGATCATCGTCTGCGGGTTCCGCAGGATCCATGCCGCCCGGACCCTGGGCCGGGAATCGGTCCCGGCGCGGGTGCTCGGCCCGGCCGACTTTTCCCCCCTGCATCCGCTGGAATTCGCGTTGCGGGACAACCTCGCCTTCCGGCCGCTGGAGCCGCTCGAGCGGGCCCGCGCGCTCGACAAGCTCGAGGAGGCCGGCCTGCTCCCCGAAACGATCGTTCGCGTCTATCTCCCGCTCCTGGGCCTGCCCCCGCGCGCCGACATCCTCGAGTCCCAGCTCCTGGTCGCCCGGGCCCGCCCCGGGTTGCACCACTGCCTGGCCGGGGGAATCCTGACGCAGCAGAGCGTGGAAGCGCTGGCGCGGATGCCCCCGGAGAGTCAGGATCGTTTCGCCCTCCTGATGGAGCGCATCCGGCTCAGCGCCAGTTTGCAGCGCCAGGTCCTCGGGTTGCTCCGGGACCTGGCCGCCGGGGACGGCGCCTCCTGGGGCGCCCCCCTGGACGGAGAAGAGGTGGGGGCGATCCTGGACGACCCCTCGCTCTCCCCCGCCGCGAAGGGGGAAGGGCTGCACGAGGCGCTCTATCGCCGGCGGCACCCCCGGTTGACGCGGGCCCGGGCCCGGTTCCGGGAGCGGGAACGGGCGCTCGGTCTCCCCGGGGCGATCCGCCTGGCCGCCCACCCCTATTTCGAGACGGCCGATATTCGCGTTGAGTTCTCGGCCCCGGACGCGGCGCGGTTCCGGTTCCTGGCGGGGGAACTCGAGCGGGCGGCCCGAGGGGCGGACCTGGAAACACTGTTCGAGGTCGATGAATAGGGAGCGCCCATGATCGCCTATCGCCCCAGGGAAGTGATAATCGAAGCGGAATCGTGGAAAGATCCCGCCACCGCCGGGATCCTCCGGAATCTCCCGGGGATTCCGCGCCGGACGGTGGCGGACGCCGGCAGGATCTCGGCGTCCCGCGATACGCTGATCCTCGCGCGCTACCGCGGGAAGTTCCTGAAACAGTGCCAGGGGTCGGGGGCGGAGATGTGCTGCAATTACTTCACCGCCAGCTACGCCTGGAATTGCCACTTCGAGTGCACCTACTGCGTGCTGCAGTCCTATCTCAGCGGGAGCGCCATCGTCATCTGCACCAATATCGAGGACTTCCTGGAAGAGATCGGCCGGACGCTGGGGCGGAACCCCGACCGTTTCTTCCGGATCGGCACCGGCGAACTGGCGGATTCGCTCGCCCTGGACCCCATCACCGGTTATTCCCGGCGGGTGGTTCCGTTTTTCGCCTCCCTGCCGAACGGCATCCTCGAACTCAAGACCAAATCGGACCAGGTCGCGAACCTCGAGGGGCTCGGGCACGGGGGACGCACGGTGGTCTCCTGGTCGATGAATTCGCGCCGGATCCGCCGCTCGGAGGAAGGGGGCTCATCGACACTCGAGGAGCGGCTGGCCGCCGCCGACCGCTGCCGCCGCTGGGGCTACCGGCTCGGTTTCCACTTCGACCCGATCGTGCACTACGACGGCTGGGAGGAGGAGTACCGCGACGTGGTCCGGCAGATCTTCTCCGTCGTCGACCCCGGCGACGTGGCCTGGATCAGCCTGGGCGCGCTGCGCTTTACGCCCCACCTGCGCGAGCGCCTCATCGAGCGCCATCCTGGTTCGCGCCTCCCCTGGGGCGAGTTCGTCCCCGGTCATCACGGGAAACTGCGCTATTTCCGGCTGGTCCGGGAGGAGATCTACCGGAAGATGAACGCCTGGATCAGCGATTGCGCCCCCGGGGTCGAGGTGTACCTCTGCATGGAGAGCCGGCTCGTCTGGGAACGGAGCCTGGGCGTCGCCGTGCGCGACGCCGGACACCTGTCCGATCGTCTCGACGCGGCGGCGACGGGAGGGGCCTGAAAGCGGACGAATGGGCTATAATATGGCGCCGGGGACGGTTTCTGATGGAGAACGGTCAATGGACGCGAAGGTAGAGGATCCCGCCTGCGGCATGGCCCTGGAGCCGCTCGCCCCCGGGCTGGACGAAGCGGACAATCCTGAAATGGGCGCGATGAAGCGCCGGTTCTTCGTCTGCCTGGCCCTGACCCTCCCCCTGCTGCTGGTCGTCATGGGGGGAAGGACCCTGGGAATCCACGGCTCGGTCGGAGTTTGGGCCCAGTTCGCGCTCTCCACCCCCGTGGTGCTGTGGGGGGGGTGGCCCTTTTTCCGGCGGGCCTGGAGTTCGATCGTCAGCCGGAGCCTCAACATGTACACCCTGGTTGCGCTCGGCGCCGGCGCCGCCTACCTCTACAGCGTAGTCGCCCTCCTGTTCCCCGGGCTGCTCCCCCGATCCTTCCTCGGCCATGGCGGCATCCCCGAGGTCTACTTCGAGTCTTCGGCCGTGATCATCACCCTGGTTCTCCTCGGCCAGGTCCTGGAATTGCGGGCGCGCAGCCGGACCGGGAAAGCCGTCCGGGAACTGCTCCGGCTGGCTCCCCGAACCGCGCGTGTCATTCGGGACGACGGTGTGGAAATGGACCTCCCCCTCGACCGGGTGGTTGCGGGGGACCTGCTGCGGGTGCGCCCGGGGGAAAAGATCCCGGTGGACGGCCGGGTAGTGGAAGGGGCAAGCGCGGTTGACGAGGCGATGGTGACGGGTGAGGCGATGCCGGTGGAAAAATCGGCGGGCAGCCAGGTCACGGGGGGGACCCTGAACGGGGCCGGCGGTTTCATTATGAAGGCGGAAAAGGTGGGAACCGACACGCTCCTGGCCCGGATCGTGCAAATGGTGAGCGAGGCGCAGCGGAGCCGGGCGCCCATCCAGCGCCTGGTGGACCGGGTCGCTTCCTGGTTCGTCCCGGCGGTGATCGCCGTGGCGCTGGCCGCCTTCGTCGCCTGGAGCCTGGTTGGGCCCGAACCGCGGAGCGTCTACGCGCTGGCGGCCGCGATCGCGGTCCTCATCATCGCCTGCCCGTGCGCCCTGGGCCTGGCGACGCCGATGTCGATCATGGTGGGGATGGGGCGCGGGGCCCGCGCGGGGGTGCTGATCCGCAACGCCGAGGCGCTCGAGCGGCTCGAAAAGGTGGATACCCTGGTGGTCGACAAGACCGGCACCCTGACCGAGGGGAAGCCGGTGCTTACGGCCGTTCAGTCCTTCGGGGAGTGGACCGGGTCGGAAATGCTCCGGCTGGCGGCGAGCCTGGAGCAGGGGAGCGGGCACGCGCTGGCGTCCGCCGTGGTCGCCGAGGCCCTGGACCGCGGGCTGGTGCTGTCCCGGGCGGCCGATTTCCGGTCGGTGCCCGGGAAGGGGGTCACGGGCGTCGTCGACGGGCACCGGGTGGCCGTGGGCGGCAGCGGGCTGCTGGGGGAGGCGGAGAGGAGTTCGGATGACCTGCTCGCGGAGGCGGCGCACGAGTTGAGGCGGGCGGGGAGGAGCGTGATGCTCGTGTCGATCGACGGCGCCCCGGCCGGGATCCTCGGCGTGGAGGACCCGATCCGGGACTCCGCCCGCATGGCGGTGGCGGAGCTTCACCGGCAGGGAATCCGCGTGATCATGTTGACCGGGGACAATCGGACCACGGCCGCGATCGTGGCGAACCAGCTGGGGATCGACGCCGTGGAGGCGGAGGTGTCCCCCGAGAGCAAGGGCGATTTCATCGGGCGCTTGCGGCGCGAGGGGAAAGTCGTGGCGATGACGGGGGACGGCGTCAACGACGCCCCCGCCCTGGCCCGGGCGGACGTGGGGATCGCGATGGGGACGGGGACCGACATTGCGATCCAGAGCGCGGGGGTCACCCTCATCGGCGGGGACCTGCGCGGCGTGGTGCGGGCGATCAAGCTCGGCCGGCACACGATGCGGAACATCCGCCAGAACCTCTTTTTTGCCTTCGTCTACAATACCCTCGGGGTGCCCATCGCCGCGGGGGTGCTCTACCCGGGCCTGGGGCTGCTGCTCAACCCCATGATCGCGAGCGCGGCCATGACATTCAGTTCGGTTTCGGTGATCGCCAACGCGCTGCGCCTGCGCAAGGTGGATCTGTAACCATACGGGCCCGGGCGACGGCCGCGGTGCTCATTCCTTTCCGGCGGACCGGCTCCGGGAGAGCGCCTGTTCCCATTTCCACGCGGAACGCATCATGTCGTCCAGACCCTTTTCCGCCTTCCACCCGAGTTCCCGGTTCGCCAGCGAGGTGTCGGCCCACACCTGCTCCACGTCCCCGCTCCGGCGGCCGACCGTCCGCACATTGAGCCGGACGCCGGAGACCCTTTCGAAGGCGTCGATAACCTCGCGCACGCTGTACCCCTTGCCCGTCCCCAGGTTGAAGACCTCCAGGTCGGACCGGGTTTTCCCCCCGATCATGCGCGCCACCGCGGTCACGTGGGCGCGGGCCAGGTCGACGACGTGGATGTAGTCGCGCACCGCGGTGCCGTCCGGCGTGCCGTAGTCGGTGCCGAAGACCTCCAGGCAATCGTGCAGCCCGGCCGCCGTCTGGGTGATGAAAGGGACGAGGTTGTTGGGGACCCCCAGGGGGAGTTCGCCGATCAGGGCCGATTCGTGCGCCCCCACGGGGTTGAAATACCTCAGGGCGATGGCACGCAGCCCGTACGCCGCAACCGAAAACCGGAGGATCTCCTCTGCCATCTGCTTGGTGCTCCCGTAGGGGGACCAGGCTTCCTGGACGGGGGAGGTTTCCCGGACCGGCAGCTCGTCCGGCTGGCCGTAGACTGTTGCGGAGGAAGAGAACACCAGGTTTTGTGTACCGTGGCGGCGCATACCCTCGAGCACCCGCAGGAGCGATTCCAGGTTGTTGCGGTAGTAGGCGAGCGGATCGCGCACGCTCTCCCCGACCGCCTTGAAGGCGGCGAAATGGATGACGGCGTCCAGGTCCGAGGCGGAGGCGAAGAACGCCTCGGTTTTTGCGCGGTCGGTCAGGTCGAATTCGTGGAATTCGGGACGCACGCCGGTGATCTTGGCGATCCGGTCCACTACGTCGGCCCGTGAGTTGGAGAGATTGTCCACGATGACGACGGAGTATCCGCACTGCTGCAGCTCCACCACCGTGTGGGAGCCGATAAAGCCCGCCCCCCCGGTCACCAGAATCCTCGATTGCCTCCGCCTTGTGTCCATCTTCGCGATCCCCATGGTTTCCCCTGTTTTCCGCAGCGGGGGATATCATACACCAGGTTACGGCCGATTCCCCTGCAGGGCAGATCGGCATTCTGGAGGCAATACGTCAGGTTTTTGCGCCGCCGGCGCCGGAGAACCTGTGAAGGCGGCTCGTTCTGTGGTTTACTTGACCCATGGAGCGGACGATCCTGCACGTCGACATGGACGCCTTCTACGCGGCGGTCGAGCAGCGCGACCACCCCGAGTACCGCGGCCGGCCCGTCATCGTGGGGGCGGACCCCAGGGGAGGGCGCGGGCGGGGGATCGTGGCGACCTGTTCGTACGAGGCCCGCAGGTTCGGGGTCCGTTCCGCCCAGCCGATTTCGGAGGCGTGGAGGCTGTGCCCCGGAGGGGTTTATCTCCGCCCCGACATGCGCAAGTATTCCCGGGTTTCAGGCCTCGTCATGGGAATCCTGTCCGGGTTCACCGATCTCGTGGAGCCGGTGAGCGTCGACGAGGCCTTCCTGGATGTCACCGGGTGCCGCCGGTTGTTCGGGCCGGGAGAGGTCATCGCCCGGAAGCTCAGGGAACGGATCAGTCGGGAACTCGATCTCACGGCCTCCGTGGGGGTCGCGACGAACAAGTTCGTGGCCAAGGTGGCCTCCGACCTGGACAAACCGGACGGGCTCGTCGTCGTCGAGCCGGGGCGCGAACGGGAATTCCTGGCCCCCCTGGCCATCGGCAGGCTCTGGGGGATCGGGCCGAAGACGGAGGCGCGGCTCAAGGCGCTGGGAGTCGGGACCGTGGGGCAACTGGCCGCCCTGGGCGCCGGGGCGGCCGCCCGCCTGCTGGGGGACCATGGAGAGAGGCTCTGGCTCCTGGCCTGCGGGATCGACGACCGGCCGGTATCGGCGGGGACGGGGTGCAGGAGCATCGGCCACGAAGTCACCTTCGAACGCGACACCGCCGACCGGCTGCGGCTCCGGAACACGCTCCTCGACCTTTCGGAAAAGGTGGCGCGGCGGTTGAGGGCCGAGGGGGTCCGCGCCCGCACTGTCACCCTCAAGTTCCGCCGGTCCGATTTCACCACCTCGACCCGGCGCCGATCGCTCGCGGAGGCGGTGGATACGGCCGAAGCGGTCTTCCCGGTGGCCCTGGACCTGTTCGAGGGGTTGTTCCGCGACGGGATGGAGGTGCGGCTCCTCGGAGTCACCGCTTCCGGCCTGGAGCCGGGCGGGGGACAGCGGGAGCTTTTCCCCCCCGCCCCGGCGCGGGACCGGAAACTGGCCGAGGCGGCCGACGACATCGTGCGGCGCTTCGGCGCGCGGGCGATCACGCGCGGGTCGCTCCTCGGCGGAAAAGAGGGCGCCTGATCCCCGTATCGGACAGGCTCCCCAGCTTTTCCGCCCATCCCCCCGGACTTGATGCTATGATCCATTCTTTGGAGCGGGGAATGTTGCGGATTGCGGCGGCCGGGTTTCTTATCCTCGGGGGGGTGCTGGGAGGCATCGCCGACGGGGCGCGGGCCGAAGCGGACCGACCCGACGGATCCCCCTTCGCCCTCCGGCGCGCGGGGGTTATGAAGCGGATCGGGGGCTCGGTGGCCGTGCTTGCCGGGGCGGGGGACCCCCGGGCCTACGTCCCGTTTCGCCAGGACAACAATTTTTACTATCTGACCGGCACTGAGGTCCCCGGCGCGCTGCTGCTCATCGACGGCGCCCGCCGGGAGAGCGTCCTGTTCCTGCCGCCGCGCGACCGGGACCGGGAGGGATGGGAAGGGGAGCGCCTGTACCCCGGGCCGGAGGCGCAGCGCGCGACCGGGATGGACGCGGTGCTCGACGCGGCCCGGTTCGGAGCGGAACTGGATCGACGGGCGGGCGCGGCGGAAATCATTTATCTGCCCCGTTCCCCGCGGGAAACGGCGGCAGTCAGTCGCGACCGGGCCCTCGCCGCCGCCGGTGCCCGTCGTTTCGACCCGTGGGACGGCCGGGAAACGGGGGAGGCTGCTTTCGAGCGCAACCTGCGGGACCGTCTCGGCCCGTCGGTGGAGATCCGGGACCTCGCGCCCGTCCTCGACGAGATGAGGCGGGTCAAGGATGCATGGGAGATCGCCCTGCTCCGGGAGGCCGGCCGGATCGGGGCGCTCGGCATCAGGGCGGCCATGCAAATGGCGGCTCCCGGGGAGTATGAATACCGGCTGGCGGCGCGGGCGCATTACGGGTTTTTGAGCCGGGGCGCGGCGGGGTACGCCTTTTTCCCCATCGTCGCTTCCGGGCCGAACTCGTGCATTTTGCATTATGGGCACAATCGGCGCAAAATGATGGCCGGGGAGATGGTGGTCATGGATTTCGGTCCCGACTACGGCTATTACACGGCCGACGTCACCCGCTCGTTCCCGGTCTCGGGAAGATTCAGCGCCGAGCAGGCGGAGGTCTACCGGGCGGTGCTCGCGGCGCAGCAGGCGGCACTCGAGAAGGTCCGCCCCGGCGCCACGTTCAGGGAAGTGGAGGAGGCCGCCCGGGCGGCGCTCGAGCTGCACGGGTACGGCGGACCTTTTCCCCACCGGTTCGTGCATTATGTCGGCATGGCTGTGCACGACGTCGGGGAAGGGGCGCCGCTGGAGCCCGGGGTTGTGATCGCCGTCGAACCGGGGGTGTACCTGAAGGAGAAGAACCTGGGGATCCGCATCGAAGACACGGTGCTGGTGACCGCCGACGGTCATGAAGTGTTGACTTCCGAGGCGCCCAGGGAGATCGCCGGGATCGAAGCCCTGATGTCCGAGCCGGCTATAGTGGAACCTATGCAGGATTGAGGCTGCCGCCGATTCCTGATACCTCACACGGAAAGGTGTTTATGGTCCGCATCTATCAAGCCAAAGACAAGGCCAAGCTCTATGCCCGCCTGGAAAGCCGGAAGATCCTGGCGACGAGTGAGATTTCCGCCTCGGTGCGGCAGATCATTTCCCAGGTCCGGAAGGAGGGGGACCGCGCCCTGGTGCGCTTCACGGAGCAGTTTGACAAGGTCAAGCTCCAGGAACGCCAGCTACGGGTCCGCCCCCAGACGCTGCGGGCGGCGGCCAAAAAGGCCGATCCCTCCCTGCTCCGCGACCTGGAAAAGGCCATCTTCAACATCCATGCCTACCACAAGCGGCAGGTGCAGAAATCGTGGGAGTACCGCAAGCCGGGGGCGATCCTGGGGCAGCGGGTGCTGCCGATCGACAGCGTGGGCGTCTACGTCCCCGGGGGGAGCGCGGCCTACCCCTCGTCGGTCCTGATGAACGTCATTCCCGCGAAGATCGCGGGGGTCCCGAGGATCGTGGTCGTGACCCCGCCCGGCACTTTCCAGCAGCATCCCATCGTCGCGGCCGCCCTCCACAAGCTCAACATGACGGAGATCTACCTGGTCGGGGGCGCCCAGGCGGTGGCGGCGCTCGCCTACGGCACGGAGACGGTCCCGCGCGTGGACAAGATCGTCGGTCCCGGCAACGCCTACGTCAGCGCCGCCAAGCGGGAGGTTTTCGGGCAGGTCGACATCGACATGATCGCGGGCCCGAGCGAGGTCGTCATCATGGCGACGGCGGAGTCCAACCCGCGCTTCATTGCCGCGGACATGCTCTCGCAGGCCGAACACGACGAGTTCGCCTGCTCGATCTGTTTCACTGACTCCATGCCCCATGCGGTGCTGGTGCAGCGGGAACTGGAGCTGCAGCTCGAGTCGCTTGACCGGAAGGAGATCGCCCGGAAGTCGCTCGAAAATTACGGCGCCATTGTCATCATGGACAGCTACCACGACTACCCGGAGTGGATCAACGAGATCGCCCCGGAGCACCTCGAGATCTTCTCCAGCATCCCCAGCTCGGCGATCCAGGCGGTGCGTAACGCGGGATCGATTTTCTACGGGGACTACACCCCCGAGGCGGTGGGGGACTATTTCGCGGGGAGCAACCACGTGCTGCCCACCGCGGGCACGGCGCGTTTCTTTTCGCCGCTCGGAGTGTACCATTTCCAGCGCAAGACCAGCATCATCCGCTACACGAAGCAGAAACTGGCCCGTACATGGAAATCGATCGACGCGCTGGCCCGCGCCGAAGGTCTCGATGCGCACGCCCGGAGCGTGTCCATCCGTCAGGAGTCCCCGAAAACCCTCAAGCGCAAGGACAAGTGACCGTGAAGAAGACGTCGCCCCTCCGCGGGGTAAAGCCGCGGGTCTTGAAAGTGCCGGCCTATACGCTCCACGCGTACGAGGCCGGGGTCAAGCTCAACCAGAACGAGAACCCGTTCGATTTTCCAGCGGATCTCAAGGAGGAGGCGTTCCGGCGCTTCCGCGCGCGGCAGTGGTCGCGTTACCCCGATTTCATCCCCGACCGGCTGCACGCGAAGCTGGCGGAGTTCGTCGGCTGGCCCAAGGAGGGGATCCTGGCCGGCAACGGCTCCAACGAACTGCTGCAGGCAACGCTGATGGTGTTGGTGGGGGCGCGCACGCGGGTGGCCATCCCGGTTCCCACGTTTACCGTCTACCGGCTGATCGCCGCCATCCTTGGGGCCGACGTGGTCGACATCCCGCTCGGCGCCGATATGAGCTACGACGTCGACGCCCTGATCTCCCGGTCGCGGGAAGCAGGCGCCCGCGTGCTCGTCGTCAATAACCCCAACAACCCCACCGGCTGCGCGATCCGGGAAGGGGAGATCCGCCGCATCCTGGACGAATTCGAGGGCTTCGTGCTGCTCGACGAGGCCTACTACGAATTCTGCGGCCACACCGGGTTCGGGCTGCTCGAGCGCTACCCGCGCCTGGTCATCACGCGGACCTTTTCCAAGGCGATGGGGATGGCGGGGCTGCGGCTGGGTTACCTCATGGCGCACCCGGACCTCGTCGCCCAGATTTCCAAGGCGAAGCTCCCCTACAATATCAACCAGTTCAGCCTCACCGCGGCCGAGGTCGCGCTGGACTACATCGACCGCTTCCGGCCGGCGATCGAGACGATGCTGTCCGAAAAGAAGCGCCTGGAGCGCGAACTCCGGGAGATCCCGGGGGTCAGGGTCTACCCGTCGCAAGCCAACTTTTTCCTGATCGAGACCCCGGTCCCCCCGCGGGAACTCTTCGAGGACCTCTACCGGCGGGGCGTCCTGGTGCGGGACGTTAGTTCGTACCCCACCCTCGGGAGCTGCCTGCGCGTGAGCGTGGGCGCGCCGGAGGAGAACACTCAACTATTGACAGCGCTACGCGACGGCCTGGATTCCTTCGGGGCGGCCGGCGCCGCGCGCCCAACGGGGAACCCATGAACGGACGACAAGCGGCGATCCGCCGGACCACCAAGGAAACCGATATCACACTGACGCTCAACCTGGACGGCGGCGGCAACGGCGGCATCGATACGGGGGTGCAGTTTTTCGACCACATGCTCGGGATTTTCGCCAGGCACGGGCTTTTCGACCTCGATGTTGCCTGCCGGGGGGACCTGGGGGTCGATGCGCACCATTCGGTCGAGGACATCGGTATCTGCCTGGGGATGGCGCTGGACGAGGCCCTGGGGGACAAGAGCGGCCTGGTGCGCTTTGCCCATGCCTACTTCCCCATGGACGAAGCGCTGGCCCGAGTCGTTGTCGATCTCTCGGGGCGGCCGTTCCTCCATTACGATGTCGAGGTGCAGCGGGAACGGGTCGGGGAACTCGACTCCGAGCTCGTGGAGGAATTCTGGCGCGCCGTGTCGATACACGGCCGGCTCAACCTGCACATCGAACTACTCCATGGCCGCAACGCGCACCATATCTTCGAGGCGGTGTTCAAGGCGGCGGCGCGCGCCCTCTCCGGGGCGACGCGCACCGACCCGCGCGTCCAGGGAGTGCCGTCCACCAAGGGGGTGCTCTAGCTCGGCCGACGGAACGGAAACCCTCATCCCTGAGAAGAGCCAAGACGTCGGGAGGCGGCTGCTGGAGAACTTTCTCGCGATTTGACAGGGGAATGTAGATGCTTGAACTGATACCGGCGGTGGATATGAAGGGGGGGAAATGCGTCCGGCTCCAGGAAGGGGTCGCCTCCCGGGTGACGGAATATGGCGACGACCCCCTGGCCATGGCGCTCCACTGGGAGACCGAGGGAGCGACGCGGCTCCACCTGGTCGATCTCGACGGCGCCTTCAGCGGGCGCTCGGCGCACCTGGACATCGCACGCTCCATCTTCCGCTCCCTGAAGATCCCGGTCGAATTCGGGGGCGGGCTGCGAACGCTCGACCAGATCGAGGCCGTTTTCGACCTGGGCGCTGACCGCGTCATCCTGGGAACCGTGGCGGTGGACAATCCCGCCGTCGTCGCCGAAGCGGTGCGGCGCCACCCGGGCTCCGTGTTGGCCGGCATCGACGCGCGGCAGGGAAAGGTGGCCCTGCGCGGGTGGGTGGAACAGACGCCCGTGGCGGCTGTGGACCTGGCCCGCGACATGAAGGCGCTCGGGGTTGAACGCATCGTCTATACCGACGTGGCGCGCGATGGGATGCTCACCGGGGTCAACGTCGAGGAAACAGAGAAGGTCGCCCGGGAATCAGGGCTCCGAGTCATCGCCAGCGGCGGCGTCGCCTCCGAGGCGGATGTCCGGGCGCTCTGGCTGAGGCGCGATGCCGGGATCGAGGGGGTCATCCTCGGCCGGGCGCTTTACGACGGCAAGATTGATTTCAGGAGTTTGAGGGCCCGGATGACGTCGTGGCAGTGACGGGCCGGGGAATAAGCGGAAGATTTTAGGTGCATGCCGGCAAAGAGGATGATTCCCTGCCCGGGCGTTTAGGACGGGCGCGTGCGCGTGGTCAAGGGGGAGACCCGCTTCGCCCATGCGCGCGGGATTCCGGTACGCTCGGCAGAATAATATGGACAACAGCGGACAAGAGAGCGAATATGAAGAAAAGAATCGAAGATCTTAAATGGGGCGCAAGTGGGCTCATCCCCGCGGTCGTCCAGGACGCCGCCACGGGCGAGGTGCTCACGGTAGCGTATGTGAGCCGTGAAAGCCTTCGGAAGACGCAGGAGCTGGGTGAAACGGTTTTTTTCAGCCGGAGCCGCCAATGTCTCTGGCACAAGGGGGAGACCTCGGGTAACACGCAGGAGGTTGTCAGTGTCGTAGCCGATTGCGACCTGGACGCCTTGGTCATCCGGGTCCGCCCGAAGGGGCCCGCGTGTCATACGGGGGCGCGTTCCTGCTTTTACGAAGCGGTGGAAGGTTTCGCGGCCGGGTAGAACACGCCCGCGGACGCGGGCCGGAACCTTCGGAGTGCGGGTATGAAAGACATCATAGGAGTGATTCTGGGGGGCGGAGAGGGGCAGCGCCTGTATCCCCTGACCAAGGAGCGGAGCAAACCGGCCGTGCCCCTGGGCGGCAAATACCGTCTCATCGACATCCCGATCAGCAACTGCCTGAACTCTCACATCAACCGGGTGTTCGTGCTGACGCAGTTCAACTCGGCCTCCCTCAACAAGCACATCGTCCAGACCTACAAGTTCGACATGTTCAACGGCGGCTTCGTCGATATCCTGGCCGCCGAACAGACGCCCGAAAGTTCGAGCTGGTTCCAGGGGACGGCGGACGCCGTGCGCCGCAGCCTCAAGCACCTGATCCCGTACGAGGACGCGAAGTACATCATCGTGTTGTCCGGGGACCAGCTGTACCAGATGGACCTGCGCCGGATCGTCGACTACCACGTCCAGAACGGCGCCGAGATCACCGTGGCGGCGATCCCGGTCTCCGCCGCAGACGCCCCGGACCTGGGCATCATGAAGACGGCGCCGGGGGGAGAGGTGGTCGGCTTCAGAGAGAAACCCAGGCCGGAGGAGCTGCCGGACCTGGTCTCGGAGGACCGGCCCGACGGCCGGAACTACTTGGCCAGCATGGGGATCTACGTGTTCGAAAAGCAGTTCCTGGTGGACCTGCTCACCGGTACGACGGCGACCGATTTCGGCAAGGAAGTGATCCCCCAGGCGGTCGGGGTCCATCGCGTGTGGGCCTTCCCCTTCGACGGGTACTGGGAAGATGTCGGGACCATTCGGGCGTTCTATGAAGCCAACCTCGCCCTGGCCGATGTTTCCCCGCGGTTCAACTTCTACGACGTCACGCGCCCCATCTACACCCACCCGCGCAACCTGCCCGGGTCGAAGTTCAACAACTGCAACGTGCACCAGTCCATCGTCTCCACCGGCTGCATCCTCACGGGCGCCGACATCAAGCACTCCATCATCGGCGTCCGCAGCCGCATAGGGAGCGGAACGACAATCAAGCACTCCATCGTCATGGGCGCCGACCACTACGAAACCGCGGAGCAGTTGCTGGAAAACGCGGAGAAAAAGCAACCGCACATCGGCATCGGGAACCACTGCACGATCATCAACGCCATCATTGACAAGAACGTGCGGATCGGCGACAACGTCTCCATCATCAACGCCCACAATCTCCAGGAGAAAGACGACGAGAACTATTGCATCCGGGACGGGATCATCGTAGTGCCCAAGGGGGCCTGGATCCGCAGCGGAACGGTCATCTGAGACCCGCACCGCTTGAAGGGGGACCGATGACGGTCGGGACGATCCGGACCCTCGGCCTGATGTTGCTCTTCGCCGCTGTTCTAAGGGTTCCCTACCTGTTCCACACCCTGCAGGACATGGATGAAGGGTGCTACGCCGGGGCCGCCGCGGTGTTGATGGACGGGGGGCTGCCCTACCGGGACGCCGTCGAGAACAAGCCGCCGGGGATCTTCTACATCTACCGGGCCGCCTTCGAACTATTCGGCAAATACAATATGCGGGCGGTCCACGGATTGACCTTCGCCTGGACTGTGCTCACGGCCGCGGTGCTCGGCCTGCTCGCCCTCGGGCTGGAGGGGCGGCGCGCGGCCCCCTGCGCCTTCTTTTTCTATCTCGTTTTCACCGCCTCGCTCTACCCGAAGATGATCGCGGCCAACAGCGAGATTTTCATGGCCCTCCCCTACGCCCTCGGGGCGCTCCTCCTCTTCCATGCCCTCACCCGGGCCAGCCGGCCGCTCTACTTCGCCGCGGGGCTGGCTTTCGGGTTCGCTCCCCTGTTCAAGCAGGTGGGCGCCGTCGGGGGCGCCGCGGTCCTCGTCTTCCTCCTCGTCCTCCCGTTTTTCGAGCGCGGGATTCGGACCGGGTTCACCATCGGCTCCACCCTCCTTTTCGGGGCGGGGTTCGCCCTGCCCACCGGCGTGGTCGCGCTCCTCTTTCGCCGGGCGGGGATTCTCGACGACTGGGTGTTCTGGAACCTCACCTACCCGTTCCGGTACATCCAGTCGGGGAACGAGGCGCTCCGGTTTTTCCCGCAGCTCCTGGCCGAGTTCCTCCCCTTCGTCGTGTCGACCGTCCTCCTGTGGGTGCTCGCCGCCCTCTGGGTGCGCCGGGAGTCGGGCCGGTGGCGCCCGGGCGGCGGGGGAGGGTTTTCCGCCTTCCTCCTGCTCTGGCTTGCGGCCAGCATGGGCGCGACCCTGATCGGCAGCCGGATGTTCGGGCACTACTTCATCCAGATCCTTCCCCCCCTCTGCGTCGTGGCTGCGCTGTGCGCCGGGCGCTGCCTCGCGGAGGGATCCCCGGGGCGCAGGCGCGCCTGGAAGGGGGCCATCCTCGCGCTGACGCTGATCCCCGGGGCCGTTTTCGCGGGGATGGGCATCTTCTTCGAGGCTTCCACCGACACCTGGTGGCGGCCCGAGCCCGATTTCCGCCCCGCGGCCGAGTACATCAGGAACCATACGGAACCCGACGACACGGTGTTCGTCTGGGGGTGGTTTACGCCCGTCTACGTCTACGCGGAACGGACCCCCGCCACCCGGTTCATGAACACGCACCTCCTCACGGGATACCGGAAGGGGAACGACCCCGACGAGCGGGACCGCGCCGACATCGCATGGCGCGCCGTCCCCGAGGCGTGGCCGATGCTGGAGGAGGACCTCCGCAACAACCGCGTGGACCTCGTCGTGGATACCTCCCCCGGCGACTACCACGATTTCGGTCGTTATCCGATCATGGACTACGCTCCCCTGGCCGGCTACCTCGACGACGCCTGCCGCCTTGAAAAACAGATCGCCGGCATGGATATTTATCGCTGTAGGTGAGGACCGGAGAAACCGTGACAGATAGGATTTCGGAGGCATTGAAGCGGTACTGGGGGTATGACCGGCTCCGTCCGCTGCAGCGCGAGGCGATGGAGTGCGTCCTTCGGGGGCGGGACTCGATCGTGGTGCTCCCGACCGGCGGGGGGAAGAGCCTCTGTTACCAGGCGCCCGCCCTGCTCCTTCCCGGGCTGACCTTGGTGATTTCCCCCCTGATTTCCCTGATGAAGGACCAGATCGACGCCCTGGTCGGGTGCGGCATCCCCGCCGGACGGCTCGACAGTTCCCTGTCCGCGGGTGAGCGGAGCCGGGTGTCCCGGGAGCTGGGCGCGGGGGGGCTCCGCCTTCTCTACGTGTCGCCCGAGCGGCTGATCGCCCCCGGGTTCATCGATTTTCTCCGGGGCCTGGGGGTGTCCTCCGTCGCCATCGACGAGGCCCACTGTGTCAGCATGTGGGGGCATGATTTCCGCCCCGAATACCGCCGTCTCGGCCTCCTGCGCGAGGCTTTCCCTGAAATCCCCATCGGCGCCTATACGGCTACGGCCACCGAACAGGTGCGGCGGGATATCGCCGTTCAACTGCGGCTCCGCGCGCCCGAGATCCTGGTCGGCAGCTTCGACCGTCCCAACCTGGTCTACCGCGTGCGGAGGCGCGGCGAAGGGGTGCGGCAGATCCGCGCCGCCATCGACCGGCACGCGGGGGAATCGGGCATCGTCTACTGCCTCCGTCGTTCCGACGTCGACCGGCTGACCGCAACCCTCCGCCGTCATGGCTACCGTGCGGTTTCCTATCACGCCGGTATGTCGGACGAGGAGCGGCACCGGAGCCAGAACGCGTTCATTGGGGAAGAGGCCGACCTGATCGTCGCCACGGTCGCCTTCGGCATGGGGATCGACAAATCGAACGTCCGCTACGTGATCCACGCCGCCATGCCCAAGTCGCTCGAGCACTACCAGCAGGAAAGCGGCCGGGCGGGGCGTGACGGGCTCGAGGCCGAATGCCTCCTCCTCTATTCGGGCGCCGACTACCTCACCTGGAAGCGCATCATCCAGGAATCGGAACCTCAGACCGTGGAAAACGGCCTCGAGAAACTGGGACAGATGTCGCGTTACTGCCGGGGGGTATCCTGCCGGCACCGGGCGATCCTCGCCTATTTCGGCCAGCCGCCGGGGGCGGAGCCGTGCGGCGCCTGCGACATCTGCCTGGGGGAGGTGGGAGGGGTCGCCGATTCCCTCGTCGTGGCACAAAAGATTCTTTCGAGCGTGCTGCGGCAGGGGGAACGCTTCGGGGCCAATTACACCGCCGGCGTCCTCTACGGCTCCAGGGAAGACCGGATCGTGGCCAACGGCCATGACCGGCTCTCCACCCACGGGATTCTCAAGACGGAATCGCGGTCGGCGGTGCGGGACTGGATCGAGCAACTGGTGGAGCAGGAGTGCCTCGCGCGCGTGGGCGATTACGGGGTGCTGAAGCTCACCGGGCGGGGGCGCCGGGTGCTCGCGGGGGAGGAGCGCCCACTCCTGCTCGAGGCGCCCAAGACTGGGCGGGCGCCCAAGGCGGCGGTTGAAAAGGACTCCTGGGACGGCGTGGACCGGGGGTTGTTCGAGCGGCTGCGCGGGTTGCGCCGTGCCCTGGCCGCCGAGGCCGGGGTCCCCGCCTACGTCGTCTTCGGCGACGCGACGCTGCGCGACTTGGCCCGGAAGAAGCCGGCGAACCCCGGGGCGCTGCTCGCGGTCTTCGGCATCGGCGCAAAGAAGCTTGAACTGTACGGCCCCCGGGTGCTCGCCGAGATCCGGGCGTATGCCCAGCTCCCGCCCGGGCCGGAGGGGGGGCGATGAAACCGCCGCTGATCGGGGCGCACATGTCGATCGCCGGGGGGATCCACAAGGCCTTCGAGCGCGGGGGGAACGTCGGCTGCCGCACGCTGCAGATCTTCCTCAAGAACAGCAACCGGTGGGACGCCCGCCCGCTCTCGGACGAGGACCGGGAGCTGTTTGCCGCGGCCCGGGCCCGGACCGGCATCGGTCCGGTGGTGGCCCATGACAGCTACCTGATCAACCTCGCCTCCCCCGACGCGGCGCTTCACGAAAAATCGGTCCGCGCCTTCATGGAAGAGATGAAGCGGGCCAATTACCTGGGGGTCCCCTACCTGGTGCTGCATCCCGGTGCACACATGGGGACGGGGGAGCGGGAAGGGTGCGCGCGCGTGGTGGCGGCGCTCGACCGGGCGCTCGGGGAGGTCGGGCCTCCCGTCGTCCTGCTCCTGGAAAACACCGCGGGGCAGGGGAGCGCCCTCGGGCGCAGCTTCGAGGAACTGGCCTCCATCCTGGACCGGGTCGAGGCCGGCGACCGGGTGGGCGTCTGCTTCGATACCGCCCATGCTTTCGCCGCGGGCTACGACCTGCGGACGAAAAGGGGGTACGACGCGGTGATGTGCGAATTCGACCGCCTGGTCGGGATCGGGCGGATCCGCGTCTTTCACGTCAACGACAGCAAGAAGGGGCTGGGGAGCCGCGTGGACCGCCATTGTGGCATCGGCAAGGGGCACCTCGGACTCGACTCCTTCGGTTTTCTCTTGAACGACCGTCGATTCCTCGCGATCCCCAAGATCCTGGAAACCCCGAAGGGGCCCGAACTGGAGGAAGACCGCATCAACCTGGCCGTGCTCGAATCGCTCTATCGGGGACGGAAAGCGGCTACAGGGCCTTGAGCTTGGCGAATCTTTCCACCAGCGACTTGCGGCCGACGCGGCTGAAGGTGATCACCAGCTTGAAGTCGTTCCCCATCCGCTCGCGGCTGAGGATGATGCCGTCGCCGAACTGCTCGTGCCGGACCCGCATTCCGCTCCGCAGCCCGGTCGCGCCCGTGCCGGCGGGGGCGGAGGACGTGGCGACGGAGGACGTCCCTTTCGTTTGTGCGGCCAGGTACTCCTTCAATTCTGCGATCGATTTTGGTTGCGGCAGCGGTTTGGAACGGTTCCCGGCGGCTCCCTTGCGGGGCGATTGCGCCTCCCCGCGTGCGAACATGGTGCGGCGTGCGGCGGGATGTTCGGAGAAGCGCCCCCATGGCTGCTGATCATCAGCGGCCGCATCGAGCTCGTCCAGCCCCTCCACCAGCTCCGCGGGCATCTCCTTGAGGAAACGGGACGGCTGCGCGGGAAAGCCCGCTTCCGGCCCGTAGGTCTTGCGGAAGGGGGTCCAAGTGACGAAGAGCTTTTTCCGGGCGCGCGTGATCCCGACGTAGCACAGCCTCCGCTCCTCCTCCAGGTCGGCTTCCGACCCGCTCGACTGGGAGTGGGGGAAGAGGCCCTCTTCCATCCCCGCCAGGAACACCACGTCAAACTCGAGCCCCTTGGCGCTGTGAAGCGTCATCAGGGACACGCGGGCGTTGGGGTTGAGGTGATCCAGTTCCGAGGAGAGGGAGGCGCGGTCAAGGAACTCGGCGATGGTTTCCCCCCGCTCCTCCGATTCGGCGGCGGCGGCGATCAGTTCGTCGATGTTCCCGGCGCGGTTTTCGGCTTCGAGCGCCGTCTCGCGCCGCTCGAGCATCTGCCGGTACCCGGTGTCGGCGAGGATGGCCTCCAGCATCGCGGTCAACGTGCTCGTTTCCCGCATTTCCGCCCACTTGTCGACCAACGCCAGGAAGAGCTCGAGCGCCCGGGTCGCCCGGGGCGGGAATTGCGGATCCCGCACTTTCTCCCGCAGCGCCTCCAGCACCGGGATCCCCCGCTCGATGGCGAAGGTGGTCAGGGCGTCGACCGTCGTCGCGCCGATCCCCCGGGGTGGGGTGTTGAGCACCCGCAGCAGCGCGATGTCGTCCACGGGATTGAAGACGATGCGCAGGTAGGCCAGCAGGTCCCTGATCTCCATCCGGCTGAAGAAGGCGGTGCTGCCGACGACGGCGTAGGGGATCCCTTCCTCGGTCAGGACGTCCTCGAAGTTGCGCGAGAGGAAATTCGCGCGGTAGAGGACGGCGAGGCGCCATTCGGGGTTTTCGCGCAGGATCTGCTTGATGTGCCCCGTGATCAGCCGGGCTTCCTCCCGCGGCGATTCGGCCGAGCGGCAGCTGATCAGGTCGCCGCCGTCGTTTTCGGTCCAGAGCGTCTTCCCCTTCCGCTCCCGGTTGTTCCCCACCACGGCGCCGGCGGCCCGGAGGATGTTGCCGGTCGAGCGGTAGTTCTGTTCCAGCTTGATGACCCGGGCGCCGGGGAAATCCTTCTCGAATTTCAAGATGTTCTGGATGTCGGCTCCCCGGAACTTGTAGATCGACTGGTCCTCGTCCCCCACCACGAAGAGGTTCCGGTGCGCCGTCGTCAGCAGCCGGAGCAGGTTATACTGGGGGCGGTTGGTGTCCTGGTACTCGTCGACGAGGATGTAACGGTACCAGTCGCTGTAGAATTTCCCCAGTTCGGGGTTCTTTTCCAGCACCGCCACCGATTTCAGGAGCAGGTCGTCGAAGTCGAGCGAGTTGGTGTTCCTGAGGCGGGTGTTGTACTTGTCGTATATGTACGCGAGGTCCTCGGCCTTGTCGGAGGGGAAGCGGGCGGCGAAACGTTCCGGCGTCACCCCGTGGCTCTTGGCGTAGCTGATCCGGCTGATGATCTCCCGCGGAGAGAGCTCCAGGTCGGGTTTGTGCATCTCCTCGAGCGTCTGCTTGATCAACCGCTTCTGGTCGTCGGTGTCGTAGATGGAAAAGTCCCTCTGGTATCCCAGGTGGTGGATCTCCCGCCTGAGCAGCCGCACGCAGAAGGAATGGAAGGTCGAAATCAGCGGCTCCGCGCTCCGCCCGCTCCCCAGGAGCTTCTGCACCCGCTCGCGCATCTCCTTGGCCGCCTTGTTGGTGAAGGTAACCGCGAGAATGTTTTCCGGGCGCACGGCCCCGTTCCGCACCAGGTACGCGATTCGGTAGGCGATGACGCGCGTCTTTCCGCTCCCCGCCCCGGCCAGCACCAGCGCCGGGCCGGAACCGTGCTCCACCGCCAGCCGTTGCTCCCTGTTCAGCTTTGCCAGAATATCCATCCGGCAATGCTATCAAGCGCGCGCCGAATAGACAAACCCGGGAGCGGCTGTTTTTTTGATATTTAGCCGCCGCCCGGTTTGCTAAAGGGGATCCGGCAACTTCGCACCCCCCCGGCGTCAAGGAGCCCGGCTTGCAAAAGCGGCGGGGAACCCGAGCAACGGCGCCCCGCGGGTTGCAGGCGCTCCCAAGGCGGGTGGCCGGACGTCCATTCCCATTTCTCCGGTGTCCAAAAACCGATATTGATCGTCGCGCTCTTCGGCTACAATGCCGTTTAGGCGGGTCATTCGGCCCCGCTGCCGTTGCGGTAACCGGTGCCGACGGGGGTTCCTTTCACACCCATGTTTATGCAAGGAGAATAAGAAATGAGAAAGATCGGGTTTCTGGGTATTCTGGCGGTTCTCGGGCTCGCGGCCGGCTGCAGCACGGCGCCTCAGGCAACGCCGCCGGAGCTGACCACGCTGATGGAGCGCGCAGCCATCGAAGAGCTTTTCATCGATTACTACGCGCAGTTCAGGCCGGACAGCGCACATGACTTCATGTCCTTCTTTACGGCGGACGGCAGGCTCGATGTCAACGGCATGGTCGCCAACGGCATCGAGGAGATCAGGGCGATGTACGCCGGGATCCAAGGCGGCGGGGAGGAAAAGCCGAAGGCGGCCGACGCCGTGCCGGAGGGGGTGTCGGAGATGATGCTGACGAACATGAAGATCGATGTCGAGGGGGACAAGGCGGTCGCCACCTTCCTCTGGCACAGCATCAAGGCGGAACTGGTGACCACGGAAGGCAAGATCGTGGAGTACGGGCGTGAAAGGTCCGAGCTGGTCAAGCAGGACGGGAAGTGGCTCATCAAAAACCGTGTCGTTCTCACCGAGGGGGGCATGCCCGAGGCGCTGCTCCAATACTACCCGAAAAAGTAAAACGAAAAGGGGTCCGGCTCCCGGCGCCGGGCAACTGCCGAGGACCAGGTTCGGTGTCGGGAGCCGGCCGACGGCCCATGCCGTCGGAAAAAGAGCCTTCCGTTGGATTTTCCCCCCCCCGGAGCGTGATAATGGGGCCTGCGAAAGGAGTTTTGGGATGAAGACAAAACTGGATAGAAGACAATTTCTGAAAGCCTCGGCCCTGGCCGGCGTGGCCGGAAACATGAGTCTCAATCTCTTCGCCTCCACGCGGCCCGAACAGGATCCCGCCGCCTGGATCCGGTCGCTCGTCGTCGAGCGCGTCGCGAATTCCCCGTCCAACTCCATCAGGAACGCGGAAAACGAAAAGGCGTGGGACGAGCCGCTGGTCGGCTTCGCCCGGGGGGACGATCCCATCTTCGAGTCCTTCAAGGAGCATGTGGGGCCCTTTCACCTCACCCCGCTCGAGGTTTTCAACAAGGAGGTCCCGGACGTCGCCGTAACACCCGGGGAGCTGACCGTCATCTCCTGGGTGCTTCCCCACACGGAGGCGATCAAGGCGGACCTGCGCAGGCGGAAGAACGAACCTTCGCAGAAATGGATCCGGGCCCGGATGTACGGCGAGGAGTTCAACGAGGAACTGCGGCGGTTTGTGGCCAAAACCCTCACGGAAGCGGGCCACCCCGCCGTGGTTCCGGTGCTTACCAAGAGCTACAAGATGGAGCAATCGCAGCGGTACGGCATCGCCTCGACCTGGTCAGAGCGGCACGCCGCCTACGCCGGCGGCCTGGGGACTTTCGGGTTGTGCGACGGCTTGATCACCGCGAAGGGGAAGGCCCACCGCTGCGGCTCGGTCGTCGCCCGGATCGCGGTCCCGGCAACACCCCGTCCCTACCAGGATCATCACGCCTACTGCCTGTTCTACGCCACGGGAGGGTGCGGGATGTGCATGAACCGATGCCCGGCCGGCGCCGTCACCAAGGAAGGGCACGACAAGGCGGCATGCCTCAAGCAGTGCAACGCGACCGCGGAGTACGCCGCCAAGCACTACGGCCTGGATGGATACGGCTGCGGCTTCTGCCAGACCGGAGTTCCTTGCGAATCGAGAATCCCGGTGTAGCGGGAACCTGTTTGCGCAATCGGGGCGGAGCGCTTCCGCGCTCGTCATCTCGTCATGGTGAAGAACGGGATCGGCCGGTGACAAAGAGATCGGCCGTGCGGTTTAAAGTTTTCCCGCTCCGAAGAAGGTCTCGATGAACTGCGCCCCCTTCATCAGGCCGAGGGCGCCCGCTTTGACGCTCTCTTCGTCGAAGCGGGCGACGGCGTCGGGCTCGAGGCGCGGCGCGCGGATGGCGACCGGCACTGGCTCGCGGGTGTGGTTGCCGGTGGCGATGGGGGTCGGGTGGTCGGGAAGGACCGCCACGGTGCTCTCCCAGCCCCTGCGCTCGAGCCCTTCCAGGACGGGACCGATCAGGCGGCGGTCCAGGTCCTCGATGCAGCGGATCTTGAGCTGGAGGTCGCGCTCGTGCCCGGCTTCGTCGGCGGCCTCGACGTGGATGTAGACAAAATCGACCTCCTCGAGCGCCTCGAGGGCCGCCTGGGCCTTTCCTTCGTAGTTGGTGTCGTAGAGACCCGTGGCCCCCTCCACCGCGACCGGTGTCATCCCCGCGTAGATGGCCAGCCCCTTGATGAGGTCCACGGCCGTGATCGCGGCGCCGCGGACGCCGAAGCGCTCCTCGATGGTCGGCATGATCGGCTTTTTCCCGGGGGCCCAGGGCCAGAGGGCGTTGGCCGGTTGTTTCCCCTCGGCTTGGCGCTTTTGGTTGACCGGGTGCCCGGCGAGGAATTTTTTCGATTCCTCGACCAGGCGGTTCAGGAGCGCGGCCGTTTCCTCCCCCCCGGGCGTCATCGGCCGGATCGCCAGTTCCCGGTAGAGGACTCCGACGTGGTCGTGGGGCGGGAAGCACTCCAGCCGGAACTCCCCGCCGGGGACCACCAGGAGATGGCGATAGCTGAGGCCGGGATAGAGGCGCAGGGGCCAGTCGGCAAAGTGGGCGTCGAGGTCGTGGATCAGCCGGTGGGCTTCTTCATTGGAAATGTGACCGGCGGAGTGGCTGCGGATCCTGTCGTCCTCGATGCAGATCAGGTTGACCCGCAGCGCCAGGTCGTCGTCGTCGAGTTCCACGCCGAGGCTGGCGGCTTCGAGCACCCCCCGCCCCTCGGTCCCCTGGAAGAGCTCGCGGGCGTCGTAGCCGAGCACGGCGAGATTGGCGATGGCCGACCCGGTCATCATCCCGGGGGCGATCGTCTCCACGAGGCCGGTGCGCCCCTCCAGCGCGATCCGGTCCATCGCCGGGGTGTGCGCGGCCATCAGCGGGGTTTTCCCCCCAAGTTCGGGAACCGCGTAGTCGGCAATGCCGTCGCCTAGAAAAATGACGTATTTCATGAGCGGTACGTGTCCAGGATCAGTCGGTGGAATGCCCCGTAATCGGCGGGCATGGTAAGGAAGCGCTCGTTTTTCAGCTCCAGCTCGGCCAGGCTCGGGGGCGCCTCGGGAGTGAACCCGAGCAGGTGTTCGATCTCCTCGGGGAACTTGGCCGGGTGTGCCGTCTCGACGCTCACGGCTATGGCGGAAGAGGGATGCTCGTGGAGGTAACGCTCCAGCCCGAGCCAGCCGACGGCGCCATGCGGCTCGAGCAGCAGCCGGCGCTCGTGCCAGGCGCGCCGGATCGTCTCCCGCGTTTCCTCGTCGCTCACGCTTACAGCCCACAGCAGGCTTTTCAGCTGCTCCATGTCCGGCATCCGGCGGATGGTCCCCGTCTCGTCCAGCCATCCCCCGAAGAGGGAGACGACGCGGGCGAAGTTGCTCGGGTGTCCCACGTTCATGGCGTTGGAGATACAGTGGCGCGAGGGGACGATTTTCTCGTACCGTCCCGTTTCCAGGAAGCGCGGAACCTCGTCGTTCTGGTTGGTGGCGACCACGATCCGTTCGACCGGAACCCCCATGCGCGCGGCCAGGAGCGCTCCCATCATGTTGCCGAAGTTGCCCGAGGGGACGGAGAAGATGATCGGGCCCCCCTCGGGGGTGAGGCGGACGGCCGCGTAGACGTAGTAGACGATCTGCGGGAGTAGCCGCCCGATGTTGATCGAATTGGCCGAGGTCAGCTGCACCCCGGCGAGGGTCCGGTCGGTGAACGCCTGTTTGACCAGGGCCTGGCAATCGTCGAACTTCCCCTGGACCCCCACGGCGGTGATGTTTTCTCCGAGCGTGGTCATCTGCTTCCGCTGGCGCGCGCTGACCTCGGCGGGGGGGAAGAGCACCATGACATCGATCTTCGGGATCTTGTAAAAGGCGTGGGCGATGGCGCTCCCGGTGTCTCCGCTCGTGGCGGTCAGGATCACCAGCCGCCCCGGGGCGTCGCGGTGCAGTCGGCCGAACATCTGCCCCATCATCCGCCCGGCGAAATCCTTGAAAGAGGCGGTCGGGCCGCGGTCGAGGCGCAAGACGTACCGGCGGCCGTCCACCGGTTCGATCGGAACGTCAAAGTCGTAAGCCTCGCGGCACATCTCCTCCAGGGTTTCCGGGGGGAAGGTGCACGACACGAATTTGGCCAGGACGGCGGCGGCGATCTCGGGGTAGGACCGGTCCCGGAGCGACTCGAGTTCTCCGGGGGCGAAGCGGGGGATGGAGACCGGAAGATAGAGGCCTTTGTCCGGCGCCTGCCCCTGTATCAGGGCCTGGGCCAGGCCGACCGTCGGTGTCTGTCCGTTGGTGCTTGCGTACAGCATCTGATCCATTCCGGTCTCCCGCGTGGTGGCCAAAGTTACGCGGCCATTATACCCTAGACGAATCCGGGCCGAAACCATCAGAGAGTGCTAAAAATCGGCAGGGAAGGGGTTTTGGGCTACTGGATGTCGAAAAAGGAGCGGATCAGGGGGAGGTGCTCCTGGATATCGCCTTCGGTGGGGGACCGCTCCCAGGGGTCCCGCTCGAGGTCGTAGATGGTCACCTTCCGCCCGAGCACGTCGAAGAGGAACTTTTCCGGGTAGCGCACGACCGAAATGTATCCCCCGCCGTAGGGCTGGATCGAGAGCTTGGCCATGGAGGGCGGGGTGCGCTCCCCGTCCGCCCCGAGCCAGGGGGCGAACGATTCTCCCAGCAGGGCCCCGTGATCCATCCCCAGCAGGTCGAGCATGGTCGGGAGGAGGTCCATCTGGCTGAAGCGCTCCGGGACTTCGACGCCGGAGCCAAAGCGGCCGCCGGAGTCGGCCGGGGGGACGAAGAGGAGGGAGATCAGGAAGTTCTCCTCCCAGGCCCCGCGCTCGTTGTAGATGTTGTGCTTGTGGATCGGGAGCGGCCAGGAGTGGTCGCTGACGGCCACCAGCGACCCCCGCTCGCCGAAGCGCGCGCGGAAGAGGTCGTAGCAGAGCCCGAAATAGGCGTCCTGGACGAAGGTGGTGTTCGACAGCCGTTCTTCGAATTTTCCGGGCTTGGGGAAGGGGATCGTGTCCAGGAGCGCCTCGTCGAGCACTTCGAACGGGGTGTGGTTGGTGGCCCCGGTGTCGAGGAAGACGAAGATCTTATCTCCCGCGTAATGGTTGTCGAGGTGCTCGAAGACCCGGCGGTAGAAGATGTCCTCCCGGTAGCCCCAGTCAAACTTGATGTCCCCCGGCCGCATGATCTCGTCGGAAAGCACTTCCTCGAAGCCGGTCGAGTGGGCAAAACTGACGATCCGGGGGTTGCGGCTTCCCCCGAAGAAATAGAGGGTGCGGTAGCCGAGCGATCGGAACAGCTGCGGCAGGCAAGTGAGTTTTTCGATCTCCTCCGGGGTGTATTCGTCCACCAGCGCCCCGGCGGCGCTCGGTGGGACCCCGCACAGAATGCATTCGTAGCCGCGCAGGCTCTGGACCGAGTTGCCGTACATGCGGGGAAAGAGGACGCCGTCCTGCGCCGCGCGCATCAATTGCGGGGTGACCCGGGGGCCGGTCAGCAGGCCGCTGAGGCTTTCCTGCTTGACGACGAAGACCGCGTCCCCCAGGGCGCCGGGGGCGAAGCGGCCGTTCGATCGGGCGCTCTCGGACTGAAGCCGGGCGATGTGGCGCTCGTAGAGCTCGGTGTATTCGTTGCGCAGGCTCCGGTCGCTGAGGAAACTGGAATAGACGAACCCGGCGGCCGATCCCCGGACGGAAGCCATCGTCAACCCCTGGCATAGGGCGGACAGGGCGATGACGCCCCCGAGGCCCAGGGCGAAGGCGCGCGGCGCGCGCCCGCCGAGGCGTAAAAGCGGCGCGTAGGCCCGTTTTTGGCAGAGGGCGAAGATCGCGATGAGGGCGATGACCACCGGGAACCAGGGGGCGAAGAGCTTCCAGGTGGCCGGCAGGGCGTCGCCGAGGTTGTACCACATGAAGAAAAAGTCGAAGTCCATTTTACGGACCGATTTGTAGACCGCAAGGAAGAGGAGGAAATGAAAGCCGACCGCTGTGAGCGTAGAGACGGCGATGCGGCCCCCCCGCCGGCGCCAAATCCCCGGGAGGGAGGCGAAGAGGAGGTATAGCGCGACCGGCGCCAGGACAACGCAGAGGATGTTGACGAACAGGATCAGGGTGGAAACCTGGAAGAAGGGGAGGTCGGCCACGAAGGTGTCCAGTTCCAAGCCGCAGTAGATCCCGAACAGGACCAGGTAGAGGCCGAGGAGGCCCCACTCGAGCCTCTTACTCATAGCGCAGCGCTTCCACCGGGTTCATGCGCGAAGCCCGCAGCGCGGGGAGCATGCCGAAAGTCAGTCCCACCAGCAGGGTGACCCCGAAGCCGAAAACGATGGCCAGGACGGGGATATCGATCCGGATGTCGGGGGCGAAAAAGCGGACGGAAAAGGGGGCGGCCACCCCTAGGAGGGTGCCCACCAGGCCCCCGCCGCAACTGAGGATCAGCGCCTCGACCAGGAATTCGGTCAGCAGCACCTTGCGGTGGGCGCCGATCGCCTTCTTGATTCCGATCTCCCGCGTCCGTTCGGTCACGGTGATGAGCATGATGTTCATGATGCTGATGCCGCTTGCGACGAGCGAGATGGCCGCGATCACCAGCAGTACCAGGGTCAGTCCGAGGCTGATCTTTCCCGCCGCCTCGAGGATGCTTGCGAGGTTGATGACACTGTAGAAATCCTGGTCGCGGTGCCGGGCGATCAGAAGCCGCTCGATCTCCTCCGTGACTTGGGGGACCAACCCCATGTTTACGGCCGACACGTAGATGCTGTCGATCGAGTCGTCCGGCTTGAAATAGCGGACGACGGGCAGCGGCATGACGGCGCTGAATTCGGCCACCTCCGTCTGTCCGAAGGTGTTGGCTCTTTCGCTGAAAATGCCGATGACCGTGAAGCGGATGCCGTGGAGCGTGATCGAACCGTCGTAGAAGGGATCGCGTGCCAGGCGCCGCCGGAACGGTTCGGTGATCACGCACACCTTGCTCCGCAACCGCATGTCGTTGTCGTCGATGAAGGTGCCCTCCAGGATGCGCAGGTTGCGCACCTCGCGGTATTCGGGCGTCGTCCCGATCAGGGTGACGCGGCGCGACACCCCGTCGAGCGTCAGGGTGGGGAAACTGGTGATGAGGGGGGCTACATTTCCGACTCCAGGGACTTCCTTCCGTATCGCCTCGACGTCCCCCGGACTGAGCCGGTCGGCGACGGGGGCCGACTCGTTGTTGATGGAGATCAGGTTGGTTCCCACCCCCTGGATCTGCTCCAGGGTATAGGCCCGTCCGCTGATCCCGGCGATGACGACCAGCACCAGCGAAGCGGTGCCCACGACCATGCTCAGCGACGTCAGGACCGCTCGCCCCCAGTTGCGCAGGAGCGCCTGGACGGCGGTGCGGAGGATCTCGAAGATGGGGAAGGATGTCTTCATCAGGATGCCGGCCGGCCGGGGTTTGCGTCGAGCGGATTGGTCACCACGACCTCGCCCTCCCGGACCCCCTCAAGAATTTCAATCTCCTCGGCGGTGACCAGCCCGGTGACAATGGTCCGTACGGACGCCTCCGACCCTTCCATCACCATGATCGCCCGCTTCCCGTCCAGGCTGAAGACGGCGCTGCGGGGGACCGTGAGCGCGTCCGACTTCTGTTCGGTGGTGATTTCGACCTTCACGTTGAGGTTGGGGATCAGTTCCTCCGGCTCCCCCTCAATGGAGCAGAGGACATAGCCCACCGTGCGATTGTCGAGATCCACCACCTGTCCGGCCGGCCTTTCGACTGTCCCGTTCCAGTGCCGGTTCGCCAGCCCGTCCCATTCGATCCGCGCCGGCTGGCCCTCGGCGATCATCCCAAGATCGGGCTCGTCCACGTAGGCACGGAGCCGCACCCTGCCCGGCTGGTTGATCCGGGCCAGGAGTTGACCCTTGGCGACCCGGGCGCCCGGTTTCACCTCGAGGGCGAACAGCACTCCCGCTCTCGGCGCCCGCACGGTTTCCATCCCGACCTGTTGCTCCAGGAACTCCACCTGCGCGGCCAGTTCCCGGACTTTCGCCCGTTCCCACTCCTTCTCCTGGACCGAGTAGCGCCCGAGGAGATCGATCTTCTGTCGCTCGAGTCCCTGGATCTGCAACTGGAGCCGGTCCCGCTCTCCGGCGAGGGCTTCCACCGACGCCCGCGCCACGGCCCCCCTGGCAAGCAGGCGCTCCTCCACCGCGAGATCTTTTCGTGTGCGCTCGAGGGCATGGGCGGCGGCGGCGATCGAGGCATCGAGCACCGTGACTTCCTCCTCGGGAGGGCCGGTCTCGGCCCGCCGTGCCTGCCTCCTCGCTTCGAGCAGCGCGGTCCTCGCGTCGGCGAGGGCCGTGCGGGTTTCAGCCGATTCCAGTTCGATGAGGTTCTGCCCGGGGGCGATGCGGGCTCCTTCCTTTACGGGAATGCGCGCCACCACCCCGTCGATGGGGGCGTAGACCTCGCTCTGCTGCACCGGCTCGATGATGCCGTTGGTGTTGACTGCCAGCCGCAGATCCTGGCGCACGGCGCGAGCGGTGTGATATTGCGGGGCGTCCGAGCCCCGGTTCAGAATGATCATCGCAACGACGAGGCCGATGAGGACCAGGATGGCAGCCGGAATGAGAATCTTGCGCATGACTCCGCCTCTCATTAGCAAAACAGTAAGGTTACCGCATCCTGCGGCGTTTGTGAAACCGGTCGGACAGGCTCCGAACAGGATGTTGAAAAATCCGCCATTTTCATCCTAAAAAATTCACAATAGGAATTGTCCTCGCAAGGAGGCCTCGCCGGCTTGGGAACGGAGATGGGGACGAACCATTTTAATCCTTGCCGTTTTCATCAAGTGGCTCACGGCCCCCGATCGCGTATGAAAACCTGCTTCAGCTTGACCAACCCTTCGGGGGTGGCGATCAGGGTCTTGACGGTCAGGGTCCTGCGGTCCCGGGAGAGGGAGAACTCCTCCTGGACGTTGTGCTCCACCCTCCCGTGCCCGGTCGAGATCGACTGGATCCCCGCGGTGAGGAGCTTCCCCTTCTTCCATTCCGTGCGGGAGGCGTACTCGCCACGGCCGTCGGAGGCGAGATTGAGGCAGCGGCCGCCGTCGAAGGCGAACTCCTGGGTGACCGTCCTCCTCTCCCCGTCAAGGGTGAATCGGCGCACGATTCGGATTCGGTCTCCCGTCTGGGTGATCTCCAGGCGCAGGCTGGACATGAAGCCGGCGGGGGAGGGGTCGGGCAGAGGGGGCGGGGCGTCTTCGACGACAGTAATGGGGCCGGCGTCGATATGCAGGTTGCGGATCCCCGGCGCCACCTGTTCCATCTCGCTTCTGTCGGGGACAAGTGCCCAGTTCCCGCCGAGATCGGCGCGTTTCTCCGCGGCCGGCGCCGCCAGCGCCATAGCGGCGGATACGAACCAGACGACAATATTCATGGCGGTGTCTCCTCCCGCACGGACGGGCTTCTCCCCTCAGTGTACTCCCCCGCGCGGCCGGTCGAGGAAGGTGGTTGGCTAATTTATTGATGCATTTGATTATGTGGGTTTTTTGGTGAGGGATCAATCTTGACGTCCGGAGGAAGTCTGTGTTAGCTTGAACCGTTTATATCTGGAGAAAACGGGTGATTTCCTCTGTGGTTGCCAGAAGATACGCCAGGTCGCTGGCCGATGTCGCTTTCGAGGAGAAGGCGGCGGAGCGGGTGATCGCGGATCTCGAGCGCTTCCAGGAGATCTTTGCTGCCGTGCCTGACGTCCTCGAGGCCCTGGCTTCGCCCGCCGTTGCGCGCGCAGCCAAGGGCCGGTTGCTGGACGAGCTGCTCGGCCGCTATCCCGTCAGCCCGCTGGCGTCCAATTTTTTATACGTACTCCTCCGCAACAACCGGATCCGGTATTTCCCCGCCATCCTGGGAGAATTTCGGAAGACGATCGATGCCCGCCTGGGACTGGTGCGCGCGCGGGTGACGTCGGCCGCGCCGCTCGGAGAGCCGGAACTGAAGAGGATGGAGGCCGGCCTGTCCCGGTTCACTGGCGCGCGGGTCCAGGTCGAACCGCGCACCGACCCGGGCTTGCTGGGGGGGGTCATGGTCGAGATCGGGAGCACTGTTTACGACGGCTCGATCCGGACCCGGCTTGAGGAGATGAAGCGGCGCCTGGCTGAAAACCACCGGGAGAGTCGGTCGGAAACGCGGCAGGACTGAACGCGTAGCGCTCGCAGAGAGGGAACGAGTTTATGGAAATCAAGGCTGAGGAAATAAGCCGGATCCTGAAGGAGCAGATCCGCGAATACCGGGCGGGGGTGACGGTCAACGAGGTCGGGACCGTGATCAGCGTCGGCGACAGCATCGCGCGCGTCCATGGGCTGGATCACGTGATGGCGGGCGAGTTGCTCGATTTCCCCCACGGGGTCAAGGGGATTGCGCTCAACCTGGAGGAGGACAACGTCGGCGCGGTGCTGTTCGGCGAGCACGCCCGGATCCGCGAAGGGGACGTTGTCAAGCGGACCGGGCGGATCATGTCGGTGCCGGTCGGCGAGTGCCTCGTCGGCCGGGTGGTCAACGCCCTGGGGGAGCCGATCGACGAACATGGCCCCATCGATGCCACCGAATTCGCCAATATCGAGCGGCTGTCGCCCGGGGTGGTGGACCGCCAGCCGGTCAAGGAGCCGCTCCAGACGGGGCTCAAGGCCGTCGATTCCATGATCCCCATCGGCAGGGGGCAGCGGGAACTGATCATCGGCGACCGCCAGACGGGCAAGACGGCTATAGCCATCGACACGATCATCAACCAGCGGAACACGGACGTCGTTTGCATCTACGTCGCTATCGGGCAGAAGCGCTCCACGGTGGCCCAGGTGGTTAAGACCTTGGCCGACGCCGGGGTGATGGACAGGACCATCGTCGTTTCGGCCTCGGCCTCGGACCCCGCCACCATGCAGTACATCGCCCCCTATTCGGGCTGCACCATGGGAGAGTACTTCCGCGACCGCGGTCGGCACGCCTTGGTCATATACGACGACCTGTCCAAGCACGCGGCCGCCTACCGCGAGATCTCCCTGCTGCTGCGCCGCCCACCGGGGCGCGAAGCCTACCCCGGCGATGTCTTCTACCTTCACTCCCGGCTGCTGGAGCGGGCGGCGAAAATGAATGCGGAAAAAGGGGGGGGAACCCTCACGGCGCTCCCGATCATCGAGACCCAGGCGGGGGATATTTCAGGGTACATCCCGACCAACGTCATTTCGATCACCGACGGGCAGATCTTCCTGGAGTCAGACCTCTTTCATGCCGGCATCCGCCCGGCGATCCACGTGGGCAACTCGGTGAGCCGCGTCGGCGGGAACGCCCAGATCAAGGCGATGAAGCAGGTGGCAGGCACCTTGCGCCTGGAGCTGGCGCAGTACCGCGAACTGGCCGCCTTCGCGCAGTTCGGGTCCGACCTGGACAAGGCGACTCAGGCCCAGCTGGCGCGCGGGGAGAGGCTGACGGAAATCCTGAAGCAGGACCAGTACCAGCCGCTCGGGGTCATCGAACAGGTGGTGTCGATCTACGCCGGCACCCGGGGCTTCACCGACAGCCTGGCGGTGGCCGACCTGCCCGATTTCTTCGCCCAGCTGCTCCGTCATCTCCTGTCGGCGAAGAAGCCGCTCATGGAGAAACTCGAAGCCGCCAAGGCGCTCGACGACGACCTGAAGGCCGAACTCGATGAGGCGCTCGCACAGTTCAAGGACACGTTCACTGCCGCGCAGGGCGCGGCGTAGGGCGAACGCGGCATGGCCAACATACGCGACATCCGCCGACGCATCCACAGCATTGGCAACATCCAACAGATCACCCGGGCCATGAAGTTCATCTCGGCCGCGCGGCTGCGCAAGGCGCAGCAGCGGGTGGTGGCCGCCCGCCCCTATGCGCGCCTGATGACCGAGGTGCTCGAGAGCCTGGCCGCCCGGGTGCCGGAGCAGGCGCACCCCCTGCTGGCGCGCCGCGGGGACCGGAAGGTCGAACTCGTGGTGATCTCTGCCGACCGGGGATTGTGCGGGTCCTACAACACCAACATCATCCGCTCGGTGCTGGAGTTCCTCAACGAACACCCAGGCTGCGACGTCGAGCTGAACATCCTTGGGAAGCGCGCGCGCGACTTTTTCCGCCGGCGTCCCTACCCGGTCCGTCACGAGGCGGTCGGCATCCTGCAGCAGGTGGCATTCGCCGACGCGGCCGCCATCGCCCGGGACCTCATCGAGGAGTTCTGCTCGGGGCGGAAAGACCAGGTCTGGCTCGTCTACAACGAGTTCAAATCGGTGGTACGGCAGGACGTGGTCGTGGAGCAGCTGCTGCCGATCCCGCGTATCGAAATCTCCGACGCGGCCGGCCGCGTGGAGTACCTCTACGACGAGGCTCCCGAGCTGGTCTTCGGCAACCTGCTGCCGCGCCACGTCGAGGCTCAGGTTTTCCGGGCGCTGCTCGAGGCCGCCGCGAGCGAACAGGGGGCGCGCATGACGTCGATGGAAGCGGCCACCAACAACGCCGCGGATATGATCGAAGGGCTGACGCTTTACGCCAACAAGGTGCGGCAGGCGGATATCACCAAGGAACTCATCGAGATCGTCAGCGGCGCCGGCCACTAGGGCCGGAAGGGAACCAAGCGCGCGCGGCGCGGAGCGAAGGAGAAACGGGAATGGCACAGGTCGGGAAAGTGGTTCAGATCATCGGTCCGGTGGTGGATTGCCAATTCGAGGAAGGGCGCCTCCCGTCGATCTACAATTGCGTCGTCATCGAGGGGGAAGCGGCCGGTCGGCCCATGCGCGTGAGGGTCGAGGTCCAGCAGCACCTCGGCGAGAACCGGGTCCGCTGCGTCAGCATGGAGCCCACCGACGGCCTGGTACGCGGCATGACGGCGATCGACACCGGGGAGCCGATCACCGTCCCGGTCGGGAAGGAGACGCTGGGGCGCGTGATGAACGTGATCGGCGAGCCGGTCGATGAAATGGGCCCGATCGAGGCCGGGCAGCGCCGTCCCATCCACCGCCCCGCCCCGAGTTTCGAGGACCAGAGTACCGAGACCCAGATGCTCGAGACCGGCATCAAGGTCATCGACCTGCTGGAGCCGTACGTCCTGGGGGGGAAGATCGGGCTGTTCGGCGGCGCCGGCGTGGGCAAGACGGTGGTGATCATGGAGATGATCCACCGGATTGCCATGCACCACGGTGGTTTCTCCGTCTTCGCCGGGGTGGGGGAACGCACGCGCGAGGGGAACGACCTCTGGCTCGAGATGAAGGAGTCGGGCGTCATCGAGAAGACGGCCCTGATCTACGGGCAGATGACGGAGCCGCCGGGAGCGCGGCTGCGCGTCGGGCTGACGGGCCTGACCGTGGCGGAGTACTTCCGCGACGAGGAGCACCAGGACGTGCTCCTGTTCATCGACAATATCTTCCGCTTCACCCAGGCGGGAGCCGAGGTTTCCGCGCTCCTGGGACGCATGCCCTCGGCCGTGGGGTACCAGCCCAACCTGGCCACCGAGATGGGGGAGCTGCAGGAGCGGATCACCTCGACCCGCAGCGGTTCCATCACCTCCATCCAGGCGATCTACGTGCCGGCTGACGACTACACCGACCCGGCTCCGGCGACCACCTTCGCCCACCTGGACGCCACCACCAACCTCGAGCGGAGGATCGTGGAACTGGGGATCTACCCGGCCGTGGACCCGCTGGCATCGACCTCGCGCATCCTCGACCCGCGTATCATCGGCGAGGACCACTACCGGGTCGCCCGCGAGGTGAAGCAGATCCTTCAGCGCTACAAGGACCTGCAGGACATCATCGCCATCCTGGGGATCGACGAACTCGGCGAGGACGACAAGCTGACCGTCAGCCGCGCCCGCAAGATCCAGAAGTTCCTGTCCCAGCCCTTCTTTGTCGCCGAGCAGTTCACGGGGATCCCGGGCAAGTACCTCTCGATCAAGGAGAGCATCGAGGGATTCCGCGGGATCTGCGAGGGGAAGTATGATCACGTCCCCGAACAGGCGTTTTTCATGGTCGGGGGGATCGACGAGGTCCTCGAGAAGGCGCGTAAGATCGAAGCCGCCTGATGGCGCAGGGGGGAACCATGGCACTGCCCGATACCATTCATCTCGAGGTCGTCACGCCCGACCGGCAGATCTTCAGCGGCGATGTCGACGCCATCGTGGTCCCCGCCCGGCAGGGCTACATGGGGATCCTGCCGGGGCACGCGCCGCTCCTGGCGGAACTGGGGATCGGGGAGATCTCCATCCAGACCGGCGCGGACACCGACTACATGTTCTGCTCCTGGGGGTTCCTGGAGGTTTTGCCCGACCGGGTGGTGCTGCTTGCGCAAACGGCGGAGATGGCTTCCGACATCGACGTCAAGCGCGCGGAGGAGGCGAAGGAGCGCGCGGAAAAGATGCTGTCGTCCCAGGATCCCGGGACCGATTTTCGGGGCGCGGAGCTGGCGTTGATGCAGGCGATCTCCCGGCTCAACGCGGCGCACAGGCTCATCAAGAAAAAGCAGCCGCGTTCCTGCTTGCATGAAAAAAGCCGCCGGTGAGAGTTTCCTCCGCCGGCGGCTTCCGTTGTTCCGCGCTTCTCCTTAGGATTTAGGAAAGCCCCAGTTCCTCCTTGGCCCTCCGGTACACCTTGTCGATCCCGATGGTGGTGTCGTTGTGGATCGCCTTGTACAGCTGTTCCATCCTCTCCTTGGCCTTGGGGGCGATGTCGCCGCCAAGAACTTCGGCCTTGGCGAAGGATTCGATCGCCTCGTCCACCATCTTCTTTTCCCACTCGCACATCCCGATCCAGTAGTAGCCGTCGGCGTAGCGCTCGGCTTCGATGGCCTTGCGGAAGGCTTCGATGGCCTCGTCGAACTGCTTCTGGTCGTAGAGGTTGACCCCGATGACGTGGTAGGCGTCGTGGCGGGCCACGGCGAGGTGCTTCCGGGTGTCCTCACTGGGATCCTTTACGAGGTCGGCCGCCTTGATCGTTTCCCGGGCGAATTCTTCGGCCTTGGAGATGTTGTTCTTGGATGCGTGGAACTGCATGATTTCGTAACGCAGCCGGAAGTCCGTTTCGTATTCCGGGTACATCATGGCCGAGGCGTTCCATTCCAAGTACTTGTCGTCGTTGCCCATCTTCTTGTACAGCCTGGCGATCTGGTAGGCGATGCTGCCCGTGGGCCGCAGCTTGTAGATCTTCTCGTAGCAGTCGACGCATTTCTCGTCGTGTTCGAGGATCTCGGAGGCCTTGGCCAGGTAGGCCAGGGTCTGCAGATCGTCCGGGTGGTGTTGGCTCCACTGTTCGGCCAGGACCTCGAGCTCGGTGTACTTATCCGCCTCGGAGCATTCGAACAACAGGCGTTCGTAGGAGGATTTTACATAAGGCATAAGTGCGGATTCGGGGTATTTATCCACGAAAGCCAGAAGCATCGCTCCGCACTTGAGCGGGTCGGTCTCCTTGTCTGCCGCCTCCCAAGCCATGTACTCCTCTTCCCCGTACTCCGTCTCCTCTTCCTCGGCCTGGGCCTGATCCTGTAAGAGCGCAAAGGCGGTGCTGTCGCCGGCGACGATGAAAAACGATACCGCCAACGCGAGCAAGGCTGCAAAGAAAGTTCTGCTAGTGCATTTCATCAATGGTTCCCCCTCTTGGTTCTGCCGGATGGATCTCCCTGTTTTCTCGTACTAGCGTGTTAGGAGTCCAGGTCCCGCCGCATTTCGCAGACAAGCGCCAACGGGACATCCTCCGTTTATTTAGATGCCGTGCGTGCCCCGCAAGTTTCATGCTGCTGGCGGAGGACCGAATCCCGGGGGATGCCGGCCGCTCCTGGCCGTCATCCTCAAACGAGGATTAAATCACAATTTAGGCCCAATCGTCGAGAGAATTTCGGCGCCTCCCCGACTTTCCTGTAACTGGATGGAATTATGGTATGATTCGGCTTTTCATTCACGGTTTTGGGGTGGGGCCGGTTCGCGGGTGGAGCCGGCGGGCTGGAACAGGGTATCGGAGGTGTCATGGAATCGAGCGGGAACAACGGGGATTTCGGCAGGGGCTCCGGTGGGGCGGAAGGGGAAACAGCGCAGCCCGTCGATTTTGTGCGGGCGGCGGTGAGGGATGACGTTGCGGCGGGGAAAAACGAAGGGCGGGTGTGCACACGATTCCCCCCCGAACCGAACGGGTACCTGCATATCGGGCACGCCAAAGCCATCTGCCTGAACTTCGGCATCGCGGCCGAGTTCAGCGGCCGCTGCAACCTCCGCTTCGACGACACCAACCCCGCCAAGGAGGATGTCGAGTACGTCGAATCGATCCAGGAGGACGTCCGCTGGCTCGGGTTCGACTGGGACGACCGCCTCTACTATGCTTCCGACTATTTTGAGCGGATGTACGCTTGTGCCCTGGAACTCATCCGGATGGAGAAGGCCTATGTCGACAGCCTGACGGCCGAGGAAATCCGGGCTTACCGGGGGACCCTGACCGAACCGGGGAAGGCGAGTCCCTACCGCGACCGGTCGGTGGAGGAAAACCTCGATCTGTTCGAGCGGATGCGCGCGGGGGAGTTCGACGACGGGGCCCACGTGTTGCGGGCCAGGATTGACATGTCCTCCCCGAACCTGAACATGCGTGATCCCACGATCTACCGCATCCGCCGGGTGCGCCACCACCGGACGGGCGGGGAGTGGTGTATCTACCCGATGTACGACTTCGCCCACTCCCTGTCCGATTCCTTCGAGGGGATCACCCACTCGATCTGCACGCTCGAGTTCGAGGATCACCGGCCCTTGTACGACTGGTTCCAGGAGACCCTCGGGCTCCCCTCGCGCTCGCAGCAGATCGAGTTCGCGCGCCTCAACCTCAGCTACACTGTCATGAGCAAGCGCAAGCTGCTCCAGCTGGTGAGGGAGGGGCTGGTCGGCGGCTGGGACGACCCCCGCATGCCCACCCTGTGCGGGCTGCGCAGGCGCGGGTACACGCCCGCATCGGTCCGCAATTTTTGTGAGCGGATCGGTGTGGGCAAGCGTGACGGGGTCGTGGACGTGGCCCTGCTCGAACACACCCTGCGGGAGGACCTGAACGCCCGCGCTCCCCGGGTCATGGCGGTGTTGCGCCCCCTGCGGCTGATCATCGACAACTATCCCGCGGACAAGGTGGAGATGTTTCCGGCCGTCAACAACCCCGAGGACCCTTCGGCCGGGACGCGGGAGGTGGCGTTTTCGCGCGAACTCCTGATCGAGCGGGAGGACTTCATGGAAGACCCGCCCAAGAAATTTTTCCGCCTGGCCCCGGGGCGGACGGTGCGGCTGCGCTACGCCTGCCTCGTCACCTGCACCGGTGTGGTCAAAGACGAGCGGGGGGAGGTTGTGGAGGTCCACTGCCGGTACCATCCCCGGGGGGAGGCGGAAGACCTGCCTCGGGCCAGGGCGACGCTGCACTGGGTCTCGGCCCCCCACTCGCTTCCCGCCGAGGTTCGGCTCTACGACCGGCTCTTTTTGGTCGAAAACCCGGGAGACGAAAAGGAAGGGAAAGATTTCAAGACGCACCTGAACCCCGGTTCGCTCGAGATCCTCGACGGCTGCCGGCTGGAGGCCTCCCTGGGGGCGGCCCGGCCCGGGGACGGCTTCCAGTTCGAACGGCTCGGTTATTTCTGCATGGACCCCGACTCCCGGCCGGGGGCCATGGTGTTCAACCGCACGGTGGCCCTGCGCGATGCCTGGGCCAAGATCGTCCGGAAGACGTCCGCCTGATCCGGCGGGAGCGCGCTTTGAGCTTGAATCCGGGGGACGCTTTTCTTACAATGACGCTAGGGCTGGGAGATCGTCTAATGGTAAGACGGGTGGCTCTGGACCATCTGATCGGGGTTCGAATCCCTGTCTCCCAGCCAATTCTACATTGGCGCCTTTTCCATCGGCAAATTGGATGATTTATTGAGCGTGATGCAAGTTCCCCGTCGTTGGGACAGCTCGCGGATACCACGTTTGCAGCAATCGATGATCTGGAGGATTCGAGGATGAAACTCAGGATGTCATGTATGACAGCCCTTGCGCTGTTGCTTTTGGGAAGCCTGTCCAACGCCTCGGCCGACTGCTCGCGCGGCCGGCTCGAAGAGTTGACGGAAAAGTATTTTGAATCGCTTACGGCGCACTCCGCGGCGATGCTGCCGCTCGCCGCGGATGTCAAGTTCACCGAGAACGGTGTGGAGAGAAAGATCGGGGAGGGGTTCTGGCAGACGGCGGGCAAGCCCCTGCTCAGGCGGACCCTGATCGATACCGCGAAATGTTCCACGGCCGTCATCGCCGTCGTTGAAGAGCCGTACGATTCCAAGACGGTGGGCACTGGAATGGGCGGCAGCATGGGCGCGCCGGGCGTTCCGGCGGCCAAGCCCAGGCCGAAGCCGGCCGAAGGGACGGTCCGGCCGATCCTGTTCGCCGTCCGGCTCAAGGTTGAAAATGATAAGATCAGCGAGGTGGAAACCATCGTGGCGCGGGAGAACGAATTCATGTTCAACCCTGAAGTCGTCCTCTCCACGAAGGATCAAGACTGGGAGACCATTCTTCCCCCCGAAAAACGGACCCCGCGCAAGGTGCTGGCAGACGCGGCCAATCATTATTTCGACCTGTTCAAGGAGGGCTCGACGGTCAGCGTGCCCTTCGCCGAGGTGTGTGACCGTTGGGAGAACGGCTTTCTTGCGACCGGGCAGGACCATGACTGCTCGCCGGTGACTTTCAGGAAGCGGATCGGCGTCAGCATGGACCATGGCCCGCGGCGCGTCCTGGTGGACACCGAAAGGGGACTTTCGATCGGCTTCATGATGTTCGGCGGCGGGGCGTCTGCGAACAAGGACAACCCCACCGGCAGCGGGCTGGTGGATTGCCATATGTTCAGGATGCGGGACGGCAAGGTGGACCTGATCCACTCCATTGTCGGTCCCCGGGCGCAGACGATGGGCTGGCCGCTGGAACCGATCGAATAGGCGGGCCCTGTCCGGGCCGCAGAGGACTTTCCCCCGGCCTTCAGCCGCCTTGATCGCCGGGGGGAGTTTCTGCCTGGATGTTCGAAGGGGGCGCTCCGCGGTATCGATCTCGCTCCGGGAAGGGATTTCGACTACGACATCTAGCATGAAGTGCATGCCGTTCCGCCCCGGGGGGAGGCTGATGGACAAGGTCGTGAAAGTCTGGGAGGAATGATAAATTCCCCGGGGCAGCGATCGCTCCCCTGCGGTGTTCGGCCAGGGCCCGAAGGGGCCAGGCCCATATTATTCATTCAGCGTGGTCCGTCCCCGCCTGGATAAGGAGTGTAATTTATGAGTCTGAAGGAATACGCCGATTTTGCCAACGAAAACAGGTCCTGCTACCTGGCGACGGTCGAGGGTGATCAGCCCCGGGTGCGTTGCCTCGGCATGTGGTACGCGGATGAAACCGGGTTCTATTTCCAGGCGCAATCGGTCAAGGCGCTGTACCGGCAACTGCAGCAGAACCCGAAGGTCGAGGTCTATTTCCACACCAAGGATTTCAGTCGGGCGATGAGGGTCTCGGGCAAGGTCCGTTTCATCGAAGACCTCGAGGTGAGGGCGAGATGCATCGAGGAACGCCCCTTCGTGAAAGATTTCGGGATCACCGAACCGGACAACCCCCTGCTTGTCGTGTTCCAGCTCTATACGGGAGAGGCCTATTTCTGGGGGATGGGGGACAGCATGAAGGAACACCTGATCCCCAGGATCAAATTCTAGCGCCGTCTGGAGCGATGGGGACGGATGGCAGGATATCTTATTGTTTTTCTATAAGTTGTCCTGGTCCGTCCCCGATTTTTAGGCCGTTTTTCCTGGCGACTTCCCTGATCCAGGTCCACTCCTTGGGATGGATCTTCCCGTCGATCCGGGCGAGCATGAGGGCGTCGCGCACGAAGCGGCGGGCGATGGCGCGGTCGGAAAACTTTATCGGCTGGTTCTTGATGTGGGGGTTTTTCAGGACGTCGTCGATCACTCCTGCGCAGAAGCGCGGGTCAAAGTCGAGCCGCCGTCCGAGCCGGATCATCAGGTCCCTTTCCTGGGCGCTGATCACCCGGTCCTTCCGGATCAGTACCAGCAACCCTCGGTAGTAGTTCCCACGCTCCGCAAGCGGGATTTCCATCGCTGTCCATTCCGGCGGCGCTTCCGACGCCTTGTGATAAAGAACCCGCCCCAGTTTACCATTCTTCCGCCTGCGCGTGCATGATAAAGGCTCCGTATCCGGGGCTTGCGTAAATGCTGGCGTTTGCCCCCCCCTTTGGCTAGAATGGCTCTGTTGTGCGCTTTCTGCGCGGATGACGAATCGCACTGATTATTGCAATGCCGGTGCAACATCGGAGGCTCTTGCTCAGTATATATCCTTATGCCCGGGCTCGCGGCCCGCTTGTTCGGAAACCGAACGGCAGACACCGGGATTCCCTGACCAGGCACTAATTTCAAGGAGGAGTATCCATGGCTGACGAAGAAACCAGACGGAGCGAAGGTGGAGGCCTCGGCCGCCGGAGCTTTCTGAAAAACGCGGGGATCGCGGTGACCGGCGGCACGCTGAGTGCTGGGCTCACCCTTGGGAAGGGGACGGCGTCGACGCTGCCGGGCACCGTGGCGCCGACCACGCTGACCATATTCCGCTGCCCCATCTGCAGCGCCGATTTCGCCACTTTTGCGGCCCTGCAGGGGCACTTCACCTCGGTCC
>JAAYAJ010000057.1 GCA_012719455.1 Acidobacteriota bacterium
CGAGGTTGTTGGCCCGCCGCAGCGCCTCGACCGTCGTGCCGTACCGCCTGGCGATCCCGGACAGGGTCTCCCCCGGGCGCACCCGGTGGCTGCCCGCCGAGGCCCTGTCGGCGCCGCCGATCTCGTCCCCGCTCCCGCCTTCGGCGTCCAGCGGCAGCCGCAGCATCTGTCCCGCCCGGATCCTGTTGGCGGAAGCTAGGTTGTTGGTTCTCATCAGTGCGCGGACAGTGGTCTTGTAGCGGCGAGCTATGCCGGACAGGGTCTCCCCCTGGCGTACCCGGTGCCCGCGGTCCACCCTGGCCCGGGGGAGGGCGGCGATTCTAACCTCAGCGTCAGCATCCACCCCTTCCGGCACCCGGAGCTGGAAACCGGGATCGTTGGCGGGAGTGGTCACCCCCTTCAGGGCCGGGTTCAGGCGCCGGATCTCGTCGAAGGTGATGTCGAGCGTCCGGGCCGCGGCCCGGAGGTCGATCGGCTTGGAGACGGCGATCTTCTGATAGCGCAGCGGGGGGTCCAGTTCGACCGGCAGCCCGTATTTTTCGGCGTTGCGCGACAGGATGGTGCTGGCGAGAATCAGGGGGACATGGTTCATGGTCTCTTTCGGGAGCCGCTTCCCGAGCTTGGCCAGTTGCCAAAAGTCCCGGATCCCGGTGCTTTCGATCAACCGCTTGACCTTCCCCTCCCCCCAGTTGTAGGCGGCCAGGGAGAGGTTCCAGTCCCCGAACATGTCGTAGAGGTCCTTCAGGTACCGGGCCGCGGCCCGGGTCGCCTTTTCCGGGTCGGAGCGCTCGTCGATGTCGCGATTGACCTTGAGTCCGTACCGGACGGCCGTCCCTTCCATGAACTGCCAAATCCCCCGGGCCCGGGTCCGGGAAAGGGCGTGCACCTTGAAATGGCTTTCGACCTGCGCGAGGTTGATCAGGTCGAGCGGGAGCCCTTCCTCGAGGAAAATGGTCTCGATCATCTCCCGGTACTGCCCGCTGCGGACGAGCCCGGCCTCGAAATGCTTCCGTCCCCGGTTGAGAAAATATTCGAGCGAGCGGACCACCATCTCGTTGACCGTGATCGGGATATCGTATTGATGCTCGGCGATGCTCGCCGTCAGGGCGGCCTGTAGAACGGGGTCGTCGGTCATGCCGTCGAGGTCGAGGTCTCCGTACCCCTCGATGATCTCCGCCTCCTCCTCGATATCGACGGAGGCGTAGAGATAGCGCGATTCGCAATCCTTGATCTCCTGGATCAGTTCCTGGAAGTAGGGGGCGATTTCGGGATGGGCGCCGAGGTCCCATTCCGAATCCAGCAGCATGTCGACCGCCTCGTCGAAATGCTCCCGGGCCCCCTCGGCGTCCCCGCTCCGGATGAGCGTCTGTCCCTCGAGGAAATGCTTCCGCGAGGCCCGGATCAGCTCTCCGGGCTCCGACGGGACGGACGCCGCAGCCCCCCAGGCCGGGAGCAGCAGGCAGCAAAGGCCGAGCAGGCCGTTAATCGGTGAAAACCTTTTCATATCCTGGGGTTTCAGCGCGGGGGCGCGGGGGTGATGATCCGCCTCGAAGTCATCAGCGATTTCGCTTCCGGCATCACCTCGAGCGCTTTCAGCACCTGGTTGTCCCCCTCCACGCCGATCTTGTACCCTTCCTGGATCCCGAGGGCGGAGGTAAAGACTTCCTGCCGGATGCGTCTCTTGATGTAATCGACATTCACGGCGATCTCTTCATCCGTGTATTCGACGTTTCGCTCTTTCAGGAACTGCCCGAAATCGGCGAGCACGGCATCGGTGACCTGGAAATCGGGCGTCCCCTTCTTCCCGGCGGCCGCCGTTTCCCCGTTGCGCACCAGGTTCTGAAAGTGCTCGGCGAAGGGGACCTCCCCCGAGGTCAGGCGCCGCGCGTACTGGAAGAAGATATCCTTGCTCGATAGCAGCATCTCGAAGCGGTTGAGCTCGCGCGCCGGCTCCACAACATCCGGGGTGATCCCACCGCCCCCGTACACCTTCCGCTTGCCGTCGGTGGAATAGACCTCGCGCTCTCCTTCGTTGTTGAGCGGCGGGGTTTCCGGCTCCCCCTCCAAGTAATAGTATTCGAGGTTGGAACCGGAATAGTCGCGCTGGATCAGCCGGCCGCTCGGCGTGTAGTACTTGGCCGTGGTCAACGCCATCCCGGTATCGTTGTCGAGGGTGAAGACCGACTGGACCAGCCCCTTGCCGAAGCTGGTTTCCCCGACGATGAGGGCCCGGTCGTGGTCCTGCAGCGCGCCCGACACGATTTCCGAAGCACTGGCGCTGTGGCGGTTGATCAGCACCACCAGGGGCACCCGGATCCGCTCCTCGCCGGGGGCCGCGTAGGACTTGGTGGAGCCGGCCGCGCGCCCCTTGGTGGAAACGATCAGTTCGCCGCGCGGGAGGAAGAAGTCCGACACGGCGATCGCCTGGTTGAGCAACCCGCCCGGATTGTCACGCAGGTCCAGGACCAGGCCCGACAGGCCCTGGAGTTGCTCCAGCTTTTCCTCCAGCTCCTTGGCGGTGGACTCCGAAAAACGGTCGATCTTGATGTAGCCGATCCCCGGCTTGATTTCGAAAGCGTAGGGGACCGTCACCATCGGGATCTCGTCCCGCTCGATCGTCACCTCGATCGGCTCCCGCACCCCCGGCCGTTCGATCGTGATGTCCACGGTTGTACCGCGGGGACCCTTCAGGCGGCCGACGACATCGTCGGAAGTCCAGTCGTCGATCGGCTCCCCTTCAATGCGGGTGATGACATCCCCGGCCCGGAGCCCCCTCTTCTCCGCGGGGGTGCCGATGGCGGGCGGCTCCACGATGACGTGCCGTCCCTTGTCCCGCAGCAGCGGTCGAACCCGGATCCCGAGACCGTAGTAGCGACTGTGCTGGTCCTCGCGCAGGCGCGCGAACTCCTTGGGATCAAGGAAACTGGAGTGGGGGTCGAGCCTGCGGAGCATCCCCTTGATGGAGCTGTAGACCAGCTTGTCGGAACCGACCGGCTCCACGTAGTTCAGCTGGATGACCTCCAGCGCCTCGGTGAAATTGGCGAGGAATTCGTTCGGGGGGGTCGAGGCGTCGGCCGCCGATCGGTTGAACGCGCTGTCGCCCAGCAGCCCACCCACGAGCGCAAACACCGCCACTACCGAGACCAGGAGGATGGCAAATCCATGTTTCATAAAGGGTTGGCTCCCATCGCGGAAGATCCGGCAGGGAGTATAGCACGCGGCCGCCGACCGGCACAAGCGCAACCCGTCCCCCGCCGGACGTCCGCGCGGGCGCCCCCGCTTGACTTCGCATAGGCCCTAATCTAGACTCCCTACAGTAAGGTACCGAGGAAAGCGGGTGACTCATGGGCTCTCTTGGAATGCAGGAAATTGTCATCATTTTCATTCTTGCACTCATTGTATTCGGCCCCAGGAAACTTCCCGAACTGGGGAAGACGATCGGAAAGGGGCTGGCGGAATTCAAGCGCGCGTCCAATGAGCTCCGGCAGACTTGGGAGGAAGAAGTCAACCTCGACAAGGAAAAGGAAGCGATGGCCCAGGTGATCCGGGAGAGCACCATCAGCCCGAGCGAAGTGCTCGCGGACATCAATAAATCCCTCGAACCGGATCCTCAGATCCCGGAATCCCAGACCCCAGAATCCCAGGCCTCGGAACCCCAGACC
>JAAYAJ010000058.1 GCA_012719455.1 Acidobacteriota bacterium
ACCCTCCCTCTCAACACCAATCTCCTCCTTGCCTGACCAGCCGCAGCGCATGGAATTTCCCATGCACCCAGGATCCCGCCAGGGACCTAAAAACGACATGACTGGTCATCCTCTTCAGGTCAATCCTGCGATGAAACTCCCGAACGATGAAATCCTGGACACCCACTCTGTGCCACCACCGGACATGCACCGGCAGAAAATGGATGTCCCGTTTTGCCTTTATACGGAATTAGTGGGTGTCCAGGATTTATGAAGCATTGGTGCTTGGCAAAGTGGAGGGCCCGAGGTTAAGACTGGTCTGGACATCAAGCGACGGCCTGTGATTTACTTTGTGGCTATACCAATGCAGGGCATCCGACTGCGAGCAGCGCGGTTTCCGCCCCCCGGCGGGGGAAAACGAATCAAAAGGCAAGGAGAGCGCATCATGAAACAAGGCTCCAACGGACACTCGACACCTCAGTGGCACAAAAAGATCGCCGCCAAATTTGAGCCTCTACCACAATATCTCATTCCCGTGCTGCAATTTGTACAGACCGAAGCGGGATATCTGCCGCCTGAGGCGATGGCAGCCACGGCCGAATTCCTTGGAGTCTCGGAATCGAACGTCTATGGGGTGGCCAGTTTCTACACCCAATTCTACTTTGAACCCAGGGGGCGCAACATCATCACCGTCTGCCGCGGAACCGCCTGCCACGTGCGCGGCAGCGCCACCATCCTTCAGGACATCGAAAAGAGGCTGGGCATCTCCGCTGGCGGCACCACTCCGGACATGAACTTCTCTATCGAAACGGTCGCCTGTTTCGGCTCCTGCGCCCTCGCCCCCGTCGTTGTAGCCAACACGACCGTCCACGGACGGCAATCGAGCTCGTCCGCGAACAGGATCGTGGATCAACTGGCCACGGAAACCTCGGCCCCGGCTACCAGGAAGAAGCCGGCCAGGAAGGTGAAAAAGACGAAGGCGGCCGCATCGGCGGCGCGCGGCAAGAAAAGATCGGGAATCCAGAAGAGCAATCGGGCCTAAGGGCACTTCAGCCAGGAGAAACCACGGTGGATCTAGACAAGACAATCAGAAAAGCAGAAAAAACCTGGTCGCGCCTCCAGAACGGAGACCGTCCCGTCATCTATGTCGGCGCCGCCACCTGCGGGCTGGCCGCCGGTGCCGGAGATCTTCTGGCCGCTCTCCCTGAAGAACTCTCCCGCCTCGGCGCCAAGGCTCACATCGTGCCTGTCGGCTGCATCGGCATGTGCTTCGCCGAACCGTTCGTGGATGTCCAGATTCCCGGCCGGAGCCGCGTCACCTACGACCGGGTTACCCCGGCAAAACTCACGGCCATCCTGAAATCGGAACTGAAGAAGGGCCGCCCCCTCGCCGAGTATGCCATGGGGTATATCGGCGAAGTCCCGGTCGAAGGCATCGGCTGCCTCTTCGATCTCCCACTGCTCGCACCCCAGATCCGCATCGCCACCCGCAACTGCGGCATCATCAACCCGGAGAACCTGGACCACTACCTCGCCCGCGGCGGCTACCAGGGGTTGAAGCGCGCGCTCGGCATGACACCCGACGAGGTAATCAACGAAGTGCTTGCCTCCGGCCTGCGCGGCAGGGGAGGCGGCGGCTTTCCCACCGGGCTGAAATGGCAGTTCTGTCGGAAAGCCCCCGGCGACCGGAAGTACCTCATCTGCAACGCCGACGAAGGTGATCCCGGGGCCTTCATGGACCGTTCCGTGCTGGAGGGAGATCCACATTCAGTCCTGGAGGGGATGTGCATCGCCGCATACGCTCTCGGCGCCGATACCGGATACGTCTACACCCGCGCCGAGTACCCCCTCGCCATCCAGCGCTTGGAGATCGCCCTGGGGCAGATGCGCACGCTCGGCGTGCTCGGCGACAACATCCTCGGCAGCGGCTTCCATTTCCACATTCACGTCAAGCAAGGAGCCGGCGCCTTCGTCTGCGGCGAGGAGACCGCACTCATGGCCTCCATCGAGGGGAAGCGGGGAATGCCCCGCCCGCGCCCACCCTTCCCGGCAACCCAGGGGCTGTTCGGCAAACCCACCAATATCAATAACGTGGAAACCTTCGCCAACGTCCCCACCATCCTTCGGGAGGGGGCCGAAGCCTTCTCGAAACTCGGGACCCGAGGGAGCAACGGCACCAAGACTTTCGCCCTCACCGGCAAGATCAACAACTCCGGCCTTATCGAAGTCCCCATGGGGATCACCCTGGACCGCGTCATCAACGAGATCGGGGGGGGGATATCGGGCAAAGGTCGGTTCAAGGCGGCGCAGACGGGCGGCCCCTCGGGCGGCTGCCTCCCGGCGAGGCTCAAGGACCTGCCTATCGAGTATGAAACGCTTGCCCGCGCGGGATCGATCATGGGCTCGGGCGGACTGGTCATCATGGACGAGTCGACCTGCATGGTGGACCTGGCCCGCTACTTCCTGACCTTTACCCAGAGCGAGTCCTGCGGCGAATGCACCCCCTGCCGCGTCGGAACCAAGCGCATGCTCACCATCCTGGAGAACATCTGCGCCGGCAAGGGGCAGCCGGGGGACATCGAGGAGCTTGAGCGCTTAGGCAGCGCGATCAGGGACACCGCCCTGTGCGGCCTTGGCCAGACGGCGCCCAACCCGGCGCTCACCACCATCCGGTACTTCCGTGAGGAATACGAGGAACACATCCACGACCACCACTGCCGCGCCGCCGTCTGTTCGGCTATGGTACTGGCTCCCTGCGAACACACCTGTCCAGCGGGGGTCAAAGCCCATCGCTACGTGAGGGAGATCGCGCAGGGGAATTTTGAAAACGCCTACCTGGTCGTCCGGGAAAACATGCCCCTTCCCAGCATCTGCGGCACCGTCTGTTTCCACCCCTGCGAAGCCCGCTGCCGCCGGGGCCAGCTCGACGAGGCGATCTCGATCCGCGCCCTGAAAGATTCCGCCGTGCGCTACGGCAAACAGGCGGAAAAGATCACCGGAAAGCCGGCCCCGCCGACCGGCAAGAAGGTGGCCGTCGTCGGCTCCGGCCCCGCAGGCCTGACCGCGGCTTACTACCTGGCCAAGGTCGGTGGCCATGAAGTCACAATTTTCGAAAAACTCCCGGTAGTCGGCGGCATGCTCCACACCGGGATCCCCCGTTACCGCCTCCCCGAGCATGATCTCAAGCACGACATCGACATCGTCAGGGCGGCCGGGGTGAAGATCAAGACGCGCTCCGAGATCAAGTCGGTGGCGGAACTGAAAAAGCAGGGATTCGACGCCATCTTCCTGGCGCTGGGCGCCCACGCATCCTGGACGCTGGGGGTCCAGGGGGAACGGGGCAAGGGGGTGCTCGACTGCGTGTCTTTCCTCCGCGACGTTTCCATGGGCAAGAAGCCCGACCTGGGCCGGCGGGTGGCGGTAGTCGGGGGGGGCAACAGCGCCATCGACGCCGCACGCACGGCCCTGCGGTTGGGTGCAAAAGAGGTCACGCTCCTCTACCGGCGCAACCGCGAAGACATGCCGGCTGACGAAGGTGAGATCGTGCAGGCGCTCGAAGAAGGGGTGGAGCTTTCGACCTTGACCCTCCCCATCAACATCGCCAGGACCAGCCACGGTCTGGAAGTTACGCTCCAGTCGATGCAACTTTCGGAAGTGGACGAAAGCGGCCGGCGACGCCCCGTACCAATGGAGGGGAGCGAGCGGCTGGAGGTCTACGACACCCTCATCGCCGCCATCGGGCAGTTCCCCGAAATACCTAAGGGGCTGGAAGTGGCAGTCAACACCGGAAGCCGCTGCATCGAAGTCCAGGGGAAGCATCTGGCCACGACCATGAACGGCGTGTTCGCCGGCGGCGACGTCGTCCTTGGCCCGGCATCGGTGGTGGAAGCCATCGGCCAAGGGCGGGCGGCCGCGAGCGCCATTGACCGCTACCTGGGGGGCAAGGGCAATATCGAGGAACAGCTGGCCCCGCCCGAGGACCTGTCCATCCTCCCCCCAATGCAGGAGGAAACGGAAGCACGCCTGCGGATTTCGATGCCCGAGCTATCCCCCCGGCGGCGGAAAAACGGGTTCGACCAGATCGAAAAGGGGTATTCGAGGAAGGCAGCCATGGATGAAGCCATGCGCTGCCTCCGCTGCGATCTGCAGGACAAATCGTAGCCCTTGCTCTCTTGCCCTTAGCCCCATAACCACGCCTCAGTCCGGGGCGGAGGGCAGGAGGACAAGGGGAGGGCAGAGGATAAAAGGATCTTAATAAAAAAGGGGAGTGCGGCGCACTCCCCTTTTTTTACCTGCAACAATCCGGAAAGGACCTATTCCCCCCAATCCTCCGGGAAAGCGACGTTGACATAGAGGTCCTCGAGTTGCGTCTTGTGCCCCTTCTCCATCTCCGCCAGTTCCCGGTAGAGTTTCTTGAACTCGGGGTCGGCGACGCGCTCGGCTATGGCGGCGTAGGTTTGCATCGCCTGTTGTTCCTTTTTCATGGCCAGCCGGAAGGCATCGGCCGGCTTCATCTCGAACGACAGCTGCGGGAGCGCCTCCGCCTCGGCGATCTGGTAATCGTCCTCGATCTTCCGGAATTCGACCTGCGCCTTTGGGTTGAAGCGGAATTGCTCGAGCATCCGCCGGTGGCCCTCCTCTTCGATGGCCAGCTTCTCAAAGATGGCGACGGTGCCCGCGTCCTTCATCCTCGCTGCCGCGCCCTTGTAGAAATCGCGCGCCAAGATCTCTTCGTTAATAGCGTCGAGCATGATTTTGTCGAATGTATCAGCATCCATGGATTCTCCCCTCCGCCGCCCGATCGGCGGCGCTCAAGGCCCGAAGCAGGCAGGGCCAACTTCAAAACTGGACACCCACGGCACCCCGATCTGGACCGACCGGCCGGAACTGGACATCCACTGCATCCACATCCCCACACAGATCGTCGACACTGGACACCCAACGCCAACCTATTCAAACCCGTTCGGACCGATACTGGACATCCAGGATCGACAACGGGTGAAATCTGGACACCTACTGCATTCCGTTTCGGTCCGGTCAACCGGAACCGGAAACCGAAACTGGACATCCATTGCGGCACAACCAAAACGGCAGGCCGGTGTGCCCGCCCCGGCCGTAGAGCCCTATGCCTTCTCCAGCCGCGCGGCGCACGCCTTGTATTCGGCCGTCTGGGTCACGGGATCGAATGCATTGTTGGTGACGACGTTGATGTGAGCCTCGTGGAAGTGAAACGAGGACCAGAGCACCCCCTTGGGAGAACGCTCCGTCACCCACGCCTTCATCTTCACCCGGCCGCGGCGCGAAACCACCCAGACGTAATCGCCGTCCCTGATCTTGAGATCACGGGCGTCCTGGGGGCTGACTTCCACCAGTTCCTCCCCGAAAAGCTCGTTGAATCCCACACAGTTGCGCGTCTGGGTCCCCGTATGGTAATGCCAGAGCCTGCGCCCGGTGCTGAGCGTAAAGGGGTACTCCTCATCCGGCGTCTCTGCCGGCGGGCGCCAGTCGGCGGGCATGAATTTCCCCTTGCCGCGGGCGAAATTCCCATCCTTGTGAAGGTATGCGGTCCCCGGGTGCCTCGTCGTAGGAGCGGGCCATTGAATCCCCCGCTCCTCAATCCGTTCCCAGGTGATCCCCGCATAGCCTGTGCCGAGGCGGCGCATATCCTCCCAGACCTCATGGGCACTCTCAAACTCCATGTCGTAACCGAGCCGCCGAGCCAGTTCGGCGTAGATCCACCACGCCTCCCGGGATTCCCCGGGGGGCTCAACAACCTTGCGTACGCGCTGTACGCGCCGCTCGGTGTTGGTGAAGGTGCCGTCCTGTTCGCTCCAGCAGGCGCAAGGGAAGATGACATCGGCGTAGGGAGTGGTCTGGTTCGGAAAAATGTCGAGCACGACCAGAAAATCGAGCGCCTCCAGGCAGCGAATGGTGTGAGCCTCGTTCGGCTCGCTCATCACCACATTCTCGCCGTGGCATATGAAAGCCCGGGTGCGGCCGTCCAGCATGCCGGAGAACATGTCGGGGATGGTAAGCCCCGGTTTTTCCGGGAGGCGGTCCACTTTCCACCCCTTCTTGAACTTCTCGATGACCGCGGGGTTGTCCACCCGCTGGTAGTTCTGGTAGATGTTCGGCAGCGAGCCCATGTCGCAGGCACCCTGGACATTGTTTTGCCCACGCAACGGGTTCACGCCGGTGCTCGGCCGGCCCATGTTCCCCAGCAGCATCTGCAGATTGGCGCACGTCATCACGTTGTCGGTACCGCAGGTGTGTTCGGTAATCCCGAGCGTGTAGTAGAGCCCCATCGGCTTGGTGGTCGCTATGATGCGGGCGATCTCGCGCAGTTGACCTGCATCCACTCCGGTGATCTCCGCCGCCCGCTCGAGCGGATAGGCGGCCACCATCCGGGCGAGTTCCTCGTAGTTTTCAGTGTGCTGCTCGATGAACGTCTTATCCGCCCAGCCACGGGCAATGATCTCGTTCATCAGGCCGTTGAGCAGGGCCACGTCGGTACCGACCCGGTGTTGTACGTGATGGGTGGCCCAGCGGACGAGATCAATCCTCCTGGGATCACAAACGATCAGGGTCGCCCCTTTTTTGACCGCGCGCTTCATGTAGTAGGAGATGACCGGATGCGCCTCGGTAGTATTGGAACCGATGACGAAGAGCAACCGGGCGTCCTCGATCTCCCGGATGGAGTTGGTCATCGCGCCCGAACCGAATGTGGTCGCCAGACCGGCGACCGATGGGGCATGTCAAGTACGTGCGCAATTATCTATGTTGTTGGTCCCGATGACGGCGCGCATGAATTTCATGGCCGCATAGTTGTTCTCGTTTACATCCCGGGAGGAGCTGATGGCACTGATCGTGTCGGCTCCGTACTGCTCCCGGATTTCCTTGAGGCGCTGCGCGGTGAAATCGAGCGCTTCTTCCCACGAGACCGGCTCATGAACACCGTTCTTGCGGATCAGCGGCATCGTCAAACGCTTGTCGGACGCGGGGAAATCGAAGCCAAAGCGTCCCTTGACGCACAGCATCCCCTGGTTCGGCGCCCCTTCCTCGTCGCCGGTGACCTTGACCACCCGGTTGCGCGCCCGATCGACATGGAGCCACATCTGGCAGCCGACGCCGCAGTAGGGGCAGGTCGTGCGCACCTTCTCCAGGTTCCAGACCCGTCCGGTACCGATCGATTTCTTCCCGATGAGGGCGCCGGTGGGGCAGAGCTGGACACACTCCCCGCAGGAAACACAGCTCGATTCGGCGAGGGGCACGTTCTGGTCGGCCACCACCAGCGACTGGATCCCGCGGTAGCCCATGTCGAGCACCTCGTTCACCACGGTGTTGTTGCACCCCTTAATGCAGCGATAGCAGTGGATACACCGGTTGGGATTGCGCACCAGCATCGGGTGGCTGGCATCCACCTCGAGGCTCGGCTTGTCCATGACCATGGATGCCCGTTCAATGCCCAGTCGATACGCGGCGTCCTGCAGCTCGCACTCCCCGCACATCTCGCACGCCAGGCAGTCATGCTCCCCCTCGCTCAGGAGCATATCCACGATCGTACGCCGCACTTCGAGGAGCCTCGGGCTTTCGGTGGTCACGACCATCCCCTCCGTCACGGGGGTGATGCACGACATCACCAGGCCGCGCGCACCTTCCACCTCGACAGCGCAGACGCGGCACATGCCGCTCTGGCCCACTTTGGGGTGGTAGCAGAGACTGGGAATGTAGAATCCCTGATCGCGGGCCACATCCAGGATGGTCTGCCCCTCGGCAGCCTCCACGGCCCGGCCGTTGAGCGTAAACTTGGGCATGAGCAACTCCCTCCGAAGAAATCCACCTCACCGGGGCGGCGTCCGCCGCTTGGCGGACGGAACCGGGCATGACGACATCCCTCCTGTGGCTGCGGATGGCGGCGGCACGCCCATACTTTAACCGTCCGGGGCGGGAGGCGTCAAGCGGCCATAATCGCACGGAAACCCCCGGGGAATATGAATTAAAGCCCGGCGCCACCTCTTCCGATGGAATAAGCGGGGTATGGTATGAAAAAGTCCGATCGCCCGACCATCGCGGCCTTCAATTGTCCCAACTGCGGCGCCGCTGCTTCGGGTGACAGCGCGCGCTGCTCCTATTGCCTTTCGGCTCTTGCCGTTAAAATCTGCGCGGCCTGCTACGGCGCCGTTTCGGCAACCATGAAACACTGTCCACATTGCGGGACCGAGATGGTGGACACCCAAGGGACCATCGCTCCGGAGCTATCCTGCCCGCGGTGCGTGTGCCCGCTAGAGGCCCGTGCCGTCGGGAGCCACACACTTCATACTTGTGGCGGCTGCGGCGGACTGTGGGTCGACCGGGACAGTTTTCAGGACATCTGTTCTCGGGAAGAGGAACAGGAAGCTGTGCTCGGGTACACCCTCCCCGACAGCGCGACCGGCGTCGAAGGAAAGCCTCCCCGGACTTACAGCCCCTGTCCGGTCTGCGGCAAGCTGATGAACCACAAACAGTTCGCCTCTTCCTCTGGAGTGGTGCTCGATTGGTGCCGAGAACATGGCAGTTGGTTTGACCGCCAGGAACTGCACCGCGTCGCCTCCTTCATCCGGGGCGGGGGGCTGCGCCGCGCGCGGGAACTGGAAAAGGAGCGGTTGAAAGCGCAGGAGTCCGACCTGCGGATGCGCAAGGCACAATCGGCCGCGTTGAGCCTCAGGCTGGGGACCGATTCCTCCGGGTTGGATGAGGGGCGATCAAGCGACATCCTTGTAAAATTCCTCACCCGCATGTTCCGCTGAACCCCAAACCTCGGACATCCACCTATTCGCCCAATCCTGGACACCCACCTATTTGTTCCCAAAATAGTGGACATCCACCGGCTGAGGAATCCGTTTCAATCATGGCCCCCCCTGCAGGCTTCACCTGTTGTTGTGGGTGTCCAGTAATTGATGGAGGATGCCCTGATCCCGACTATGTAAGAGGATCCATGGCGAGGCGGCGAGAGTGCGGAGAAATGATTGGCGCGCGGGTAAGCCCACCCATAACCACTGGACATTCACCAATCGAAGTAATCCGCATCAATAAAAACCCCTTGGCAGATCCGAGCCTTGGCAGATGTTCACTAAGGCTCGGAAATACTGGACATCCAATCATCAAAACAATCCAATCCAAAGGTGGACACCCCAGCCTTATCCAATTTTGGTGGATGTCCAAGATTGGGCGAATAGGTGGATGTCCCGGATTGGCTGCCGCTTTCAGAATAGGTGGAGGTTTTCAATCGATTCGGCGCTGTCCAATAGGAGGATGTCCACTATTCGGAAGTAACGGCAATTGGAAACCCTTTTGAGCGAGTTTCAGGAACGGTCCGAGGAGGAGCCCCCCAGCCACCCCTTGAGACGAAATAAGATGAGTAGCCCCGCCGCCACGGCCGCCATCAAGCCGAGGGCAAAAATGAATCCCCCGTGCCATTCGAGGTCCGGAATCTGGCGCGGAAAATTCATGCCGTAGATTCCGGCGATAAATGACATAGGAATGAAAACAGCGGAAATGATGGTCAACACCTTCATGATTTCGTTGGTGTGGTTTCCGGTGCTGGAAAGGTAGACCTCCATCAAACCAGAAGTCAGGTCCCGATAGTTTCCCAGCAGATCGATAATCTGGATCACGTGGTCGTAGCAGTCGCGTAGGTAGATGCGCTCCTCGTCCCGGATCCAGGGGTTCGGCTCCCGGTAAAGCGTCATCATCGCCTCCCGCAGGGGCCAAGCGGTCCGCCTGAGGGTAATCAGACCCCGGCGCAGCTCGTGGATCCGCTGCAATCCCTCCATGCGCGGGTGTGCAATAATGGCGTCCTCCATCGGCTCGACCCTTTCGCCGAAGCGTTCCAGCACCGGAAAGAAGCAATCGATGCTGGCATCGATCAGGGCATAGGCCAGGTGGTCGGGACCAGCCTGACGTATCCTCCCCTTCCCCCCGCGAATGCGCTCAAGCACGGGGTTGAAGAAATCGTGCTCCCGCTCCTGGAAACTCAGCACGAAGCCCTTCCCAAGGAAAAGGCTGATCTGATCGGAACCATAGCCGTCCCGGTCGTGCGCCGCCCTCACCACGATGTAGCAGTAGTCGGAGTACTGTTCCACCTTGGGGCGCTGATGGACGTTGATGACATCCTCCAAGGCCAGGCGGTGCAGACCGAACAGCTCCCCCAGCTGGGTTACGACCGGGAGGTCGCCCAGCCCCGTGACCTGGATCCAGACCACGGGCCATTGTTCAAGCACCGTACGAATTTCCCCAATGTCATTGATATCCTTCTCCAATACCCTCTCCGGATCGTAGGCCGTGATGCGCACCCGGGTCCTGGCCGCTTCGGGATCCGGGATCAGGGTGCCTGGCGCGCTACCCGGGAGCGCCCGGCGATGGGAGGACGGGGCATGGGGATGACGGCGACTCCTGCGTGTCATGACAAACCTCCAAATCGGAATCACACGGCCAGGTTCAGGCCCCCGCAGAGGACCGGAGGACCGGGTTACGCACGGGGGGCTTCAGCGCAAACAGCACGACCGCCCCCACCAGGCACCAGACGGCCAAGGTGTAAAACATCCCTTGGTACCCCCGGCCGGAGTCATAGAGCCAGCCGGCGATGGAGGGAGTGACCGAACTGATAGTGGTATTGATGGCGACGGCCAACCCCGCAAGTGCCGCAAAAGGCTTGATGCCGTAATAGTTACTAATCACCGCGGCCAGGCAGACGACGCTCCCGCCGAAACCGATGCCCATACAGCTCGAAGCTACGACCAACAGGAATTGCGTATTTGCACCCACCAAAAACCACTGTCCGACTCCAAAGACACCGATAAACCCGGCCCAGATGAAGCGTGGATCAAGGCGGTCGCCCAGGGCTCCAACCAGACCTTTGGCAAAAAGCCCGGCCAGGGCCATCAGGCTGGGAGCCCAGGCCCCCACATCGCGCGAATGTCCCAAGTCCTGAAAGTGGACCACCCCATGAGCCAGGAACACAGTGTAGCCGCAACTCATTCCCATCTGGCAGAACATCATGATCCAGTAGGAGAACCCGCCGAGCGCCTCCTTCACCGACCAGATCTCGGAGGTGATGTGCACCGCCCCTCGGGCCGGTTTCCTCAAACCGGGACCGCCCGAGCTGGAGTTATTCGGCGCATCCTCGCCATCGGGCCGCTGACCCAGATCCTCCGGCTTTTCCTTGACAAATACGAGTGCAACGAAGCCTGCGGCCAGCGACAGGGCGGCGATGAACCACCAGCCCATGCGCCAGTCTCCCCCAGCCGCCTCAATGACCCGGTTCAGCAGCGGGGCCGCGATGAAGCCGCCCACCCCGCTGGCCGTGCTCATGATCGAGAGCGCCAGCGCCCGGCGCCGCACGAACCAGCGTGCCAAACCAGCTTGGGCGCCCAACATCCCCCCCGCCGCAACCCCGGTCCCGACCAGCAGCCCGAAAGCCAGCGCGGCACCAAGACCGCTCCGCACCAGGGTGGCCATCAGGACCGAACCGGACGACACCAGCAGGCTCCCCGCGAACAGGGTCCGGCGGATTCCGAACCGGTCGACGCAAAGCGCAACCAGCGGCCCCGGAAGACCTGACAGGATCGTGAAAAGGGAAAAAAGGAGTCCCAGAGTTTGTCGGTCCAGCCCTAAATCCCGCATCATGACGGCGTTGACGACACTCGATCCATAGATGGGAAAGGCGAGATTTACAAAAACGACGACCCACAAAACCACAAGGAGCTTCCAACCGTAGAATCGGCCCGACAGCATTTAACCTCCATCCATATGTGCTGTTGCAGAACATCCGCAAATCATTGCGCGCCAGTATGCGACTATTCCGTCGCCGCCGTCAACAGAAGCCGGCCCGCAATCCTGGACACCCACGAAATGGCCGTCTCGGGCTCGATGGCAGGCAGCCATCAATCGTCAAATCTTGGACATCTCAAAACAGGCGACCGGGGCTCGGGGGCCTGTCCATGATCACTGCATTTGTGGACATCCACTATCCTGCGGTGTTATTACTCAGTGGGTGTCCAGAATTCCCATGGCTTCAAATTGTGGACATCTACCGATTCGCCTTGGTCAAGGGATGACCAATTTGCCACATTCTGCTAAAGCCGCACATAGCAAACGCCCAGCAAACCAACGTGGCAGCCAGATGAGGCCCAACAACAGACATCCACCTGTTTCCCCAATTGTGGGCATCCATCTATCAGCCCGAATCATGAGTATCCGCATAATGGCAATAGCAACCTTCGGCCCCATGCCCCTATACGGACATCCACCCGATAGCCCAGGAGGGTTATCCATAATTAATTCGATTGCGGGCCCCCGCCGAATGAGGGATCCGGCACCCAATAGGTGGGATGTCCACAATTGGAATTGGCAAGATGGAAATCAATGGGTGTCCAGGATTGCTTCGGTTGTTGACATCAACCGAATGAGGAGTTCACCACTCAATCGGTGGGTGTCCAGGATTGGCACAAGTGGGGTCAATTGGTGGATGTCCACAATTGGGTGTTGCAACCGAGCGAGGGGGACGAATTTGACCGGGGAGACTGCTCTCGGGGTGGAGGCGCCGAGCGGACTCGAACCGCTGAATCGAGGTTTTGCAGACCTCTCCCTTAGCCACTTGGGTACGGCGCCTCTTTGAGGCTCCCGACATTGTATTCGATGCCGCGCTCTCACGCAAGTGCCGATAGGGAACGGACTTCCCGCAAGGTTCTGAATCCCACCGGTCGCGCCCTCGTCCTCCCGGCCCGAAGCCAGGCTTGCATGGGGCAGCGATGGCTTCATTCTCTCCCGTCAGCGCGTCCGGATCTTGCCCGCCGCGTCGGCGCCCCCGACCGGCTTTCTTCCCGCCACAGGACAACCGGACCTCCCCCATGGGGCTTCATCGCCAAACGGCAAAGGTTGCGGTGAAAACTGGTAGACAGGAAGTGCGCCGCGCGGGGATTCCTCGGACGTGTCTAGCGGCATGTTGGACAATCGGCCCCGCCCGCACCCCCTCGGACCCGATCCATCAGCCAGAACCGGCAGCTTAGGAAATGCGGGAGCCTCCTAAGAAATCCGGGACAGGAGCATATAGGAACATCATCGACAACGGGCAACGCGGAGATTGATCAGAGATCCCACGCACCCATACGGTTGCCGCAACAAAGGGCGCCTGCTTCGCTGAGGCTCCCCGGCGATGCTCCACGATCGCCTAGGTGGTGCCCCACCTCGCATCCGCCCGCGCGGAAGGCGGCGGGTCCCGACTCTCGAATGCGCCGCTAGTAGCCATGGTCGGAGAGCTCCACTTTTCCACGGAACGTCCAGTGGATGGCCGCAGTATAGGCAAGCACGAACGGCATGCCTATCGCGGCGATAACGGCCATGACGCGCAGAGTCTTCTGCGAGCTGGCCGCGTTATAGATGTTCAGGCTATAGCCGGGTGCGAGACTCGAAATCACCAGGTTCGGGTAGAGTGTGAGGCTGAACAGAAACACCAGCCCGGCGATGGCGGCCAACGAGGAGATGAAGGCGTAAAAAGGACGCCTGAGAAAAAGTGCGCGTGGGACGTTGGCGAATGCCAGCAGCGTCGCGACGACCGCGATCCAGGCCCACCCATGCTCCCGCAGGCTATGCGCCGCGTCGGGAATCCAGAGCAGGGTAAAAACGGTGGCCAGGGTGCAGCAGACCAGGCTGAAACCAAACCCACGCCATATCCAGCGATGGACCAGTTCCTGCAACTCCTCCTCGGTCTTGAGATAGAGGTAGATCGCCCCGTGCATCATGGCAAAGGAGACCGTGAGCAGCCCCAAGAGGATGGGGTAGGGGCGGAGCATTCCGGTGAAGGTGCCCCGGAACACCCCTTCGGCGTCGATCGGGATACCGGCAAGGACATTCCCCACCGCCGCACCAAAGAGGAAGGTCGCCAGCGTGCTCGCCCCGAAGAATCCCCAATCCCAGAATCGCCGCCAGGCGGGAGATTCGCGCTTCCCCCGGAATTCGAGCGACACCGCCCGGAAGATCAGGGCAAACAACAGCAGCATGAAAGCGACATAGAAGCTGGAAAAGACGGTGGCATAGGCGCTCGGGAAAGCAGCAAACAGGGCGCCGCCGAAGGTCACCAGCCAGACCTCGTTGCCGTCCCAAAGCGGGCCGATGGAATGGATCATGATCCGACGCTCCCGGTCGTCGCGCGCCGCCGGATGCAGGATCCCAACCCCCAAGTCGTAACCGTCGAGGATAGCGTAGCCCGCCAGCAAAACTCCCAAGAGCAAAAACCAGAGATGATTGAGATCCACAGTCCGACTCCTCCTCTTTAGTTCGCCCGCCTCTCGGATTCCCCGCCGGGTCGTCACCCTCCAACGGGTCGCGCCATCGTACCAGACCTAAAACCAGCGCGCTCCCCGACCGCCGTCACCTCAGCCTGTACGCAAGGAGAGCGCATCCGATGCACCGCCGGGGTTTCAGCCCCTCCCCCCTCGTCTCGCCCGCTCCCGGGCAATCCAGAGCAGCGAGCGGTTTCCTCGATCGGCGCCTCCCCTCGACTCCCAGGCACATGGAGCATTCCCTTTCAGTGGACCCTGGGTTCGTCGCCCGCCAGAGGCGGCGTTCCGCCCAATCCCGGCGCCCTACCTTCGATCTTTGTCGTCCGCCAGGGAATCCAGGTGTCCCGAATAACGAGCCACCATGTTTCCCTCCCCGCCGGGCTTCGTACTCCCCGAAACGGTCGCCGGCGCCGGGCCCTTTTGAATCTTGTCGTTCAGCACGAAAATCCAGACTGCAAACAGCAGCAGGTAAAGGATGCCAAACATGGCAATCGATCCGCCCACATGCGCACCCGTAAGGTTCTGGCTCACCGCGTCGCTGGTGCGAAGGAGGTTGTAGACAATCCAGGGCTGACGCCCCACTTCAGCCGCCACCCAGCCGAGCTGGTTGGCGATGAAGGGGAGACCGACGGAGAAGACGAAGACCCAGAGGAGCCACCGTTTCCCAAACAGCGTCCCCCGCCGGTAACACCAGAGCCCGTAAAGCGTCAGGGCGATGAAATAGGCGCCTAGCCCCACCATGATGTGAAAAGATTGGAACGGGATCCCCACCGGGGGCACGTCAGGCTCGAACTGGTCCAGCCCGGCCACGGGCGTGCTGAGATCCCGGTGCACCAGCAGGGTGAGCATTCCAGGGATGGCAAGGCCATAGCGTACAACCCTGGCCTCACTGTCGGGGATGCCGAAGACATGAATGGCTGTGGCACCCTCCCCAGTGTCGTAGACTCCCTCCATGGCTGCAAGCTTCGCCGGTTGGTGGCGGGCGACCATGACCGCCTGGGAATCACCCGAAACGACGATGGCGAGTGAGGCGGCGGCGCCCACGAAGAGGGCTGGAACGAAAGATCGGCGCGCGAAATCAACGTGCCGTTCCTTGAGGAGGTAGTAGGCGGATACGCTGAGGATGAAGAAGGATCCGACGATCAGGGCGCCGATCAGCACGTGAACCAGCCGCTCCATAGCGCTAGGGTTGAACACCACGCTCCAGAAATCGGTGATTTCAGCCCTTTGAACGATCCCGGCCGGAGTGGCTACGTCACGGATGATGAATCCCGCCGGCGTGTGCTGCCAGGAGCCGGCGACCACGATCCAAAGCGCGGAAAGGATCGACCCCAGAGAAACCATCAGCGTGGCAAAGAAATGGACTTTGGCCGAAACCCTGTCCCAGCCGAACACCAGTAGAGCCAGGAAACTGGACTCCAGGAAAAAGGCGAAGATCCCCTCGGCCGCCAGGGGCGATCCGAACACGTCCCCCACGTAGCGCGAGTAAACGGCCCAGTTGGTGCCGAACTGGAATTCCATGACGATGCCGGAGGCAACCCCCAGGGCGAAATTGAGCGCAAAGATGCGGGTCCAGAATCTGGCCGCCGTCTCGTAGCGGATGTCCCGGGTCTTAAGGTAGCGGGCCTCCAGGTAGACGAGGAACACCCCCATCCCGATCGTGAGCGGGGGAAAAATGTAATGAAACATTACGGTGATGGCAAACTGCAGACGGGAGAGCATCACGACATCCATATCGCCGGCTCCAGGCGTCAGAACCCGCGGCCGGAAAGCCGGCCCTGATGTTCGGACGGAAAAAGGGTTCGGTGAACTCTCTACTTTATAGCGCTGATCACACCGCGGGCACAAGCGACGACTTGCCCACCTGAAAAACAAGGCACCCGCCACATGCCGGGACTGCCAGCATGCAGGATGGGACACACACAATTGTGGACATCCACCAATTTTCCCATCCACCTGGTACAAATTGCGGACGTTCGCCAGTTCAATTGGATTGAGAGCACCCATCTCCGAAACCCTCCCAATCCTGGACATCCACTATTTGCCTCATTTCGTGGATGTCCAGGATTGGCTTCCCAGTCCACCGGTTGATCCCGGGAGAGGGATAAAAAACATTTCGGCCGTGAAGTCCATGGGCAACCTGCCGATAGAAGTTATACAGGCAGGCGACCGGGTACAGAGGTGGAAGCCTGTGGCGCCCGGCGGGGTTGTTGTGCTTTTCACCGGACGAAAGAGTGGAGCGACTTTATGAGCGGCAATAAGGCGCGCGGAGCCGTGCCGGAAAAGCAGACTTACGAAAGTGTGGTATTGGACTTCCTGGACAAGGAAATGGCCGCCGTCCGGCCTGCGGACCGGAGGCAAGAACATTCCCAAGATTTGGACGTGCTGGTTTCCGATCTTCTGAAACAAGTGATTTCGGAAGCGGATCAGGTGGACACACGCCCAGCCAACTACAACGAGTCAAATGCCATGCTGGCCGAGTTCCCCCCCGTGGAATTGGGCCCGCACGAAATGCAGCCTCCTGAGGCAACCGACGCAGCGAGTCCCTCCACCCCTGCCTCCCCACTTGCTCGGGAATCCGAGCCAGCAGTCATCGAGGCCCAGCAGGACATGGAGTTTGCGGCTCTCGAAGCCGAATCGGAGATGGATCCTGCCTCCCTCGAAGCGCAATCTGAGATGGGATTCGCCGCCCAGGCCGCAGAACCGGAACCGGAACCGGATCCTGCGGCCGATGCACAGAAGCCCACAGCCCCGTTCATGATCACAACAAAGGTGAGCAGCAACAAACCGGCCCTAGCCGTTGCCGCTGCGTGCCTCCTGGCGGCAATCGGTTTTGGCGGCTACCGCTTACTGGGTGGATCCGGGAAGTCACCGGCAAACCTATCCTCCGAACCGGCGGTGACAGATTCCGCCACCGCTCCCGCGGGGCCGACAACCGCTGCGCCCGCCCCAACAGGGGCGGACCCTGCACCCGAGCAGCCGGCGAGCGGACGGAACGTCGTCGCGGCGCTCCCACCCGCAACCATCAAGGCGGAGTCGTCAGTCCCTGCCGTCGCGGGGGACCCCGTCCCGGCCCCACCCCGGGATGAACGTCCAAACCTCCTCCATGGGACAGACCAGATTGCCGCCGCGCGCCGGAACCCCATCGACGGCATGATCCCCACCAGTGCGCCGGGCAAAGCGGCCCCCGCAGCCCCGAGGGCTCCGCAACCCGCCCAGACCCAAACCACGGCGGCTACAGCTGCCCCGCAGGTTTCGGGAACCGTGGTCCCGGCCGTCCCGATCCTCCAGGTGAGCCCCAAGTATCCGGCAATCGCGGTCAAAACCCGCACCTCGGCCGTGGTGGAACTCGACGTCGTGATCGACGCGAACGGCCGCGTCATCGAGGCCTTCCCCGTGAGCGGACCCACGATGTTTCACAAGGAAGCCACGGACGCCGCGATGAAATGGCGTTACCAGCCCGCTTCCATCGGCGGCTCCAATGTGCAGAGTCAGACCCGCATCATCATGAAATTCAACCTGAGATAGTCCAACGGAGGATTCATGCTGACAGAAGAACAGAGGAAAAAATACGAACAGACCCGACAGATGGCCAAGGAAGAACTGGAGGCCCTGGACCGGGAAATCAGCGAAGAATTGGCCAAGGTTAAGGATCGGCTTCTGGAGCTGCAGCAGGCCAAGAAGGCCGTAAAACAGATCTACGACGGCGCCTGCGCTCGGATAGGGGTCAAATCGGTTCTGGAAGTATCTGACCTAAACCTGACCGACCTAGTGAAAACCGCCTGACCCTCCCACCCTGCCTGGGTAGCCTTCCAAGGCGGCCGCTATCTCCTGCCGCCGGCGCCCCGCATCCAGGCGGCGGATCTCATCGTAGGACCGGCAGAGAAGGTTGCAGGTGAAAACCACGTCCTTCTCCGCGGCGTCCACGACGAGGCGCAGGGCCGCATCGTTCCCCGACTCGCGGATGATACCGAGGAGGGCGGGGATCATATCCTCCCAGGTCCCCTGACTAATGTAGGAAATCCGGATCACGAACCGGATCAACGCAGGAGCGAGCGCAGCATCCCCGAGGCAGCGCCAAAACATCCGCTCCCGCAGCAGGTAGCCCTCGGGAAGGTTGACCACCTGCCGCATCATGATCTGCGAACTGAGCAGCTTTTCGTAGGTGAACGCCTGTAGCCCTTCTCCGGCCGCAATGTAGCCGATCGCCGTCTCTTCGAATATCGCCATGTCTTCAGGGGTGAAATCGACCGCGCGCAAGGTCATGCCCGCTTCCGACAGCGAACGGCGGAACTTGACCATGAACGCCTCGAATTCCCGGTCAAACAAGGTCGCCGCGTTTCCCAAGTATACGGCGAAGGTTCGGGTCAGCTGGTGGGTCAAGTCCAGGATCGGGGTAAGATCGATTTCCGGCCCGTCCCAGAAGGAGCGGTCGAAGATCTCCAACCGATCGAGCTTCGCAAGCTCCGACACCGCGTCCAGTTTAACGGTCAAATTCTCCCTTGAGAGTTCGGCCTGGTCCGCATGCTCCTCCCGGACCAGGCGGGCGAACCGTTCCGGGTCGTCGACGATGATGCTGATGACCTCCTCGCGGTGAAGCACCGCCGGGATCATCCGCGCCTCGCGGATGCAGCGCGTGACCAGGTGCCCGATGAGGGCGGCCAACTTCTTCCTGATTTCGGCCGAAGCGTCCATGGCTCCCTTTTATTATGAAAGTATCAGCTTATAAGAAAAGGCGGAGTTACACCAACATCTTTTCCCGGCCCCCATGCCCGCCGTGCGTTTCACCTCCGCGCCAGGATCGGAATTCCCAGACAGCCTCCGCCTGGATAGGAGTGAAGGGGGAAAGCCGAGGCGCCACCGGGGAGCCCGGTCTCCCGTCGCAAAAGCGCCCCTGCAAAGAACCGCCCGTCAGTGGGAGGATTGAAACCCTGCGCGTTGTCCACGATTCCAGCTCATGTCCCCAATGAGTGGACGTCCAGGATTTCCGGGATGCGGCAAAAGGTGTTCGGGCAAATCGGCGGGTGCCCACAATCATCGGAGAGGGTGGCGTCTAGACGGTCCATGATGACGCTTTGAGAGCACGGCGGATCGCGTTATCCTTTATCCGCCATGATCCACATCGCGCTCTTTAAGCCGGAGATCCATCCTAACACCGGCAACATCGCCCGGCTGGCAGCGGCAAACGGGCTGCCGCTGCACCTGGTAGGTCGGCTCGGCTTCCGCATCGACGACCGCTCGGTGAAGCGAGCGGGGCTGGACTACTGGCCCCACGTCGACCTCCGCCGGGAAAAGGATCTGGAAGAGTTGCGGTGTGTGCTTGGCCCCGCGCGCTTCCTCTACTTCAGCTCAAAGGCGGAACGGGCTTACACGGACGTGGACTACCAACCCGGAGACTGCCTGGTCTTCGGCTCCGAATCGCGCGGGCTCCCCCCCGAGTTGCTGGCGGAAAACCGGGAGCACACTCTACGGATCCCCATGCTCACCGCGAACGTCCGGTGTCTGAACCTCTCCTCCTCGGTTGCCATCGCCGTCTACGAGGCACTCCGGCAGATCGGCGCTTTCTCCCCGGGGCACGAAACACCGTAAAACCACGCCCAGGTGTTCGCGGTCCTGCTGGGGTGGCCCAAGGAGAACCACGAACCCGCGTCTATCCCCCCAGCTGCATCAATTGTGGACATCCATCAACTGGACAGGGCCGCCGAACATTGTGGGTGTCCAGGATTGGATTTTGATTTTTGGCTATTCGGGTCCGTCGGTGTCACGGCCGGACCAGGGGATACCCAGCTGGCGGAGCTTGCGGTAGAGGTTGCTCCTCTCGATCCCGAGCGCCTCGGCCGCCCGGCTGATATTCCCCCTGTGCTCCACGAGCTTCTGCAGGATGAAATCGCGCTCGAACCGCTCCCGGGCAGCGTGGAGCGTGGAGTCGTCCTCCGGGGCGGGCGCGGCGGAGAGCGCCCGCCCAAGCATCGCCTCCGGCAGGTCGCACACATCGATGCGCGGTTGCTGGGTCATGATCACGATGCGCTCCATGATATTACGCAGCTCACGCACATTTCCCGGCCAGTCGTATGATTCGAGCACCGCAATCGCCTTCTTCCCCAGGGCCGGCGGCTTGCGCCGGTACTTGCGCGCGAACTGATCCAGGAAATGAGCCGCCAGCGGCAGAATATCCTCCTTCCGCTCCCGTAACGGGGGAATCTCGAAGGGAATCACGTTGAGCCGGTAGTAGAGGTCTTCGCGAAAGTTCCCACGCTCGATCTCCCGCTCCAGGTTCTTGTTGGTAGAGGCAATGACGCGCACGTCCACCCGGACCGTCGCGTTACTCCCCACCGGGGAAAAGCTCTGCTGCTCGAGCACCCGCAACACCTTCGCCTGGGTCTTCGGGCTCATGTCACCGACCTCGTCCAGGAAGATCGTGCCGCCGTCGGCCTGAACGAACTTCCCTTCCTTGTCCCCGCCCGCGCCCGTAAACGCCCCCTTCACGTGCCCGAAGAGCTCGCTTTCGATGAGTTCTTCCGGGATGGCGGCGCAGTTCATCTCCACAAAGGGTTTATCCCGCCGCAGGCTGTGCAGGTGGAGCAGGTGGGCCACCAGCTCCTTCCCGGTACCGTTCTCCCCCGAAATCAGCACCCGGCCGTTCGACGGCGCAGCGAAGGCAATCTGCTGCCGCAGCGCCTGCATCGGCACCGAATCGCCGATCATGGCGTACTTGCGCTCAACCTCCGCCCGCAGCAGGCGATTCTCCCGCTCCAGCCGATACTGCCTCTCGGCGTTCGTGACCACCAGGACGGTTTTCTCGAGTGACAACGGCTTCTCAATGAAGTCGTACGCCCCCAACTTAGTGGCGCGCACGGCCGCCTCGATCGACCCGTGCCCTGAGATCATGACGACGGACGTTTCCGGCGCCAGGCGCCGTATCTCGGACAGCGTCTCAAACCCGTCCATGCCGGGCAGCCAGATGTCGAGGAGCACCACGGCGAATTCCCGTCCGGTGAGGAGCTCGAGCGCCTCTTCCCCGCTCGAAACAGCCTCCGGCTCGAACCCGGCGTCCTCGAGGATCCCCCGGAGCGAGGTCTGCACCCCCAGTTCATCGTCTACAATCAATACCGCCGCATGCACCATAGCTGCCTATTCTGACCCCGATTCATCCCCGGACCAAGCTCAAATCAATAAGGATCCCCGCGCCGAAGAGAACGTTCCCCCCACCAGTGCTTCTTCACCACGACCGGCCACGATGCCAGATGGTCCGACCGATCCGGCGCAAGGTGGTGAGTCCCGGACCAGGGGCAAACCGATGAGGATCCCCGCGCCGAAGAGAACGTTCCCCCCACCAGTGCTTCTTCACCACGACCGGCCACGATGCCAGATGGTCCGACCCATCCGGCGCACGAGAGCAAGTCCCGGACCACGCCCCCCTGCAAACAGGGAAACCGGGAGAGAAAAACGCTGTCCCCGTACTCCTTGGGTAAGCCGCCGCCGCTGTCGCCGATCTCCACCCGCACCCATCGGCGCAGCCGGACCCACGAGGTGCGGACCGGTAGGATCTTCCCTTCACTGCTCGAACCCGCCGTCCCGGAGGCTTCCCGGCCGGCGCCTTTCCCGCTTGTGGTCCGTCCCCAAATGCCTTTTCAGTCCCGGACCAGGGGCAAAGCGATGAGGATCCCCGCGCCGAAGGAAACGTTCCCCCCCCCCCCATCAGTGCTTCTCCACCACGACCAGCCACGATGCCAGATGGTCCGACCCATCCGGCGCACGAGAGCAAGTCCCGGACCACGCCCCCTTGCAAACAGGGAAACCGGGAGAGAAAAACGCTGTCCCGGTACTCCTTGGGTAAGCCGCCGCCGCTGTCGCCAATCTCCACCCGCGCCCGCCGCCTCTCCCTGTCCCACGAAGCTCGGACCAGGGGGATCTTCCCTTCACTGCTCGAACCCGCCGTCCCGGAGGCTTCCCGGCCGGCGCATTTCCCGCTTGTGGTCCGGCCCCAAATGCCTTTTCAGTCCCGGACCAGGGGCAGATCGATGACAATCCTCGTGCCGAAAGGGCGGTTCGCCTCGGCCCGCACTTCCCCGCCGTGGTCTGACACGATC
>JAAYAJ010000059.1 GCA_012719455.1 Acidobacteriota bacterium
CCGGCCATTTTTACGTAGCCGCCGATCGGGAAGGGGCTGAGGCGGTACTCCGTCCCCCCGCGCGTGAACCCGACCAGTCGGGGGCCGAAGCCCAAGGAAAATACCAGGACGCGTATCTTCAGGAGCTTGGCCATGGCGAAGTGGCCGAACTCGTGCACGGTGATGGTGATTCCCAGGACCACGATAAAAGCTAGAATGGTCAGCAACAAAGCGATGTTCCTCCCCAGTCCCTCATAATGTGCCAAAGAAGCGCCGGGTTCAATGGTCCCCAGGCTTATGCGCCAGGGACCGTGCAACCCCGGTCCGGGATGCAGGCGCGGGCCGCTTCGCGCGCCCACCGGTCCGCTTTCAGGATCTCCTCCAGTTTTGTCGCCTTCCCGGGCGTGTGGCCGTCGAGGACCGTTTCGATGATCCGGGGGATCTCCTGGAAGGAGATCCCCCGGTCGAGGAACGCCTCCACCGCGACCTCGTTGGCCGCGTTGAGGACCGCCGGGGCGGTCCCCCCGGTTCCGAGCGCCCGGTAGGCGAGTGCCAGGCACGGAAACTTTTCCGGATCCGGTTCCAGAAATTCCAGGCTCCCCAGCTTGTGGATGTCGAGCGGAGGGAGGGGGGTCTGCCACCGCTCCGGGTAGGTCAGGGCGTACTGGATGGCGATGCGCATGTCCGTCGGGCCGAGCTGCGCCAGCACCGAGCCGTCGATATACTCCACCATGGAATGGACGACGCTCTGCGGGTGCACAACCACGCTGATCCTGTCGGCGGGGACCCCGAACAGCCGGGAGGCCTCGATGACCTCGAGCCCCTTGTTCATCAGCGTGGCGGAGTCGATGGTGATCTTACGCCCCATGCGCCAGGTCGGGTGGTTGAGCGCGTCCTCGAGCGTCACCTCGGCCAGCCGCTCCCGGGGTGTTTCCCGGAAGGGGCCGCCGGAGGCGGTCAGGATCAGGCGCCGGACCTCGTCTTCCGTCCCCCCCCGCAGGCACTGGTGGATCGCGTTGTGTTCGCTGTCGACGGGGAGGATCGGGACGCGCATCCGGCGCGCCTTCTCCATGATCAGCTCCCCCGCCATGACCAGGGTTTCCTTGTTGGCCAGGGCTATCCCCTTGCCGTTCTCGAGGGCGTAGTAGGTGGGGAGCAGTCCCGCGGCCCCGGAAATGGCCGAAAGCACCATGTCGGATTCCGGGTGGCAGGCGACCTCGATATGCCCCTCGAGCCCGTGTACGAACCGGGTGCGCGCCATGGGGTAGCCGCGTTGGCGCAAAAGGCTCTGGACCTCGGCGGACGCTTCCTTGTCGGCGCTCGAGGCGATCTCCGGGCGGATCTTCTCGATCTGGTCGGCGAGGAGGGCGGTGTTACGACCGGCGCTGAGGCCCGCCACCCGGAACTGTTTGGGGAAGGAGGAGGTCACCCGGAGGGCGTTGGTGCCGATCGATCCGGTGGAGCCGAGAATGGAGATGGCTTTCATGGGTCTCATTCCGCAAATGGGTTATTCTTGCATCCCGGCCGGGATTGACGACCGGGAACGCGCCGCCGGGGCGGGCAACGCCCGCGTTCAGCAGCAGAGCGTGAGATAGAAATAGAGGACCGGAATGGCGAACAGCAGGCTGTCCATGCGGTCGAGCGCGCCCCCGTGTCCCGGTATCAGTTGAGAGCTGTCTTTCGTCGCCGCCGCTCTCTTCAACATCGATTCCGCCAAGTCTCCCATCTGCCCGAACACCCCCACCAGGACGGAAGCGGCGATGACGTGGCCGAGGGGGAGGGCGGGGAAGAGCAGACGCTCGACCAGAACGGCGATCCCCACTCCCGCCAGGAGTCCTCCCAGCGCCCCCTCGTTTGTCTTTTTGGGGCTCAGTTCCGGCGCGAACCGGGTCCTCCCCAGCGTCCTTCCCACCAGGAGCGCGGCCGAATCGCCGGTCCAAATCACGGCCAGCAGGATGAAGGTCCACGCCATCCCGTCGGCCCCGAAATCGTACCGGATCGGCAGAGCGGGGTAAAGAAAGAGGGTGAAATAAAAAACCCCCAGGGATTCCGCCATCAGGGCCAACGCCCGGTCGCGCATCGGCCATTCGCGCCGCCACATGGCCGAGAGAAAGGCCCCGAGCAGCACCAGCGCGAACAGAGCCACGGACGGGAATCTTCCCTGCCGCAGCGCGACGAGCAGGATCCAGAAGGCCGCGTGCCCGAAGACCGGCTGCACCCGGATTCCCATCGACCGCACCAGGCCAAAGTATTCATGCAGGCAGAGGGTGCCGATGACGCCGATGCCGACCAGGTAGAGGGCGGGGGGGGCGTAGAGGACCCCGAGGATGGCGATGGGGAGGAGAACAGCCGCCGAGAGCAGTCTTTTCATGGCTTGCCTTCGCAGGGGGCCTGGATCCCCCCGTAGCGCCGATCGCGCTTCTGGTACTCCAGGATGGCCTCGAGCAGGTGCAGGCGCCGGAAATCGGGCCAGTAGGTGGGGGTGATGTAAATTTCAGAATAGGCGATCTGCCAGAGGAGGAAATTGCTGATGCGCATTTCCCCGCTGGTCCGGATCAGCAGGTCGGGGTCGGGGACGGCCGAGGTGTAGAGGCGGCGCGCGATCGCCTCTTCGTCGACCGGCGCCGTATCCCCGTTTTTCCTCCGCTCCCGCAGCAGGAGGTTGAAGGCGTCGACGATTTCAGCGCGCCCGCTGTAGTTCAGGGCCACGTACAGGTGCATGCCGGTGTTTTTGGCGGTAACGCGCATGGCGTGCCGCAGTTCCTCACGCACCGATGCCTCGAGTTCCCGGATCCTGCCGATGGCAAGAAAGCGGATGTTGTTGGCGTGGATCTGGCCCAATTCCTGCCGGAGATATTTCTTGAGCAGCGCCATGAGGGTGCGAACCTCGGAGCGCGGCCTCTTCCAGTTTTCCACGGAAAAGGCGTACAAGGTGAGGGCCTCCATTCCAAGCCGGGCGGAACTTTCCACAATTTCCCGGACCGACTCGATCCCCGCCCGGTGCCCGGCCACCCTCGGGAGGCTGCGCGAACCGGCCCACCGGCCGTTCCCGTCCATGATCACCGCCAAGTGGCGGGGGAGGCGGGACTCGTCGATCTTCTGCAGCAGTTCGGCTTCCCTGCTTCCGGACGGGGCAAAGCCCTCCATCTCCATACCGGTTTTCTCCAAGCAATCATGATAGCAGAATTCGCCCCGGGCTCAGTACCGAACTTTCAGGAGCACGAGGCCGTGGGCGGGGGCGGTGAATCCGGCCGAGGCACGGTCCCGCTTTTTGAACAGGAGGGCGAAGTCCTCCATTGTCATCGCCCCCCTTCCCACTTCCAGGAGGGTCCCGGCCATGTTGCGGACCATGTGGTGCAGGAACCCGTTCCCCTCCACCGTCAGGTGGAGCCGCCGCCCCCTCAGGGTCAGGTCACAGCGGCGGATCGTCCGGACGGTGCTTGCGACGGCTGAGCCGGTCTTGGCGAAGCTGGCAAAATCGTGCTCCCCGGTGAACATGGCCGCGGCCCGCCTCATCCTGGGGACGTCGACCGGGTACGGGTAATGAAAGTATTCCCGCAGCAGGTGGGGGGCCAGGATCGCGCCGAGATAGATCTGGTAGCGGTAGACCTTTCCCCGGGCTCCGTGGCGGGCATGAAACCCGGGGGGCGCCGTCCGCGCCCTGAGCACCCGGATGTCCCTCGGCAACAAGCAGTTGACGGCGCGAACCAGCCGGGAGGGGGGGATGCTGGACAGGGTGTGGAAATGCGCCACCAGCCCGCGCGCGTGCGTCCCCGCGTCGGTCCTCCCGCTCCCCGTCAGGGTGACCGCGGCCCCGGTGATCCGTTCCAGGGCCGCGGTCACCAGGCCCTGGATCGTCGGGGCGTCCTTCTGGATCTGCCAGCCGCGGTAGGCGGTCCCGTCGAAGGCGATGGTCAGGCGGATGTTCCGCCCGCCTACGATCGGCTGCCCGGTTTGATCGCCCGGCTTCCGGTTTTGCATAGGGGACACTCTTCTGCGGGAAAGGCGGGGATGTCGAGGAATGCCAGTGCCGTCCGGGGCACTCCAAGGTCCGTTTTTCCCCCGCTCCGGTCGATCAGGGAGCCGGCCGCGATGACGATGCCCCCCGCCCGGGTGACGACGTCCATGGTTTCCCGGGTGGATCTCCCCGTGGTGACGACATCCTCCACCACGAAGGCCTTTTCCCCGGGCCGGATCGCGAACCCGCGCCGGAGTGTGAGCTCGCCGTCCTGGCGCTCGGCGAAGATGGCCCGCACCCCGGCGGCGCGCGCCACCTCGTGTGCCACGAGGATCCCTCCCAGTGCGGGGGCGATGACGAAATCGGGGAGCTCCCCGATCTCTTGGAGCCGCGCCGCCAATGCCTCCCCCAGGGCGGCCGCCTGCCTGGGTTGCTCCAGTACCAGGGCGCACTGCAGGTAACGGGCGCTGTGCAGGCCGGAGGTGAGCAGGAAATGCCCCTCCAGCAGCGCTCCGGACTGTTTGAACATACTCAGCACTTCTTCCTGTGTCATGTCGTTCCTCGCCTGAAATCTTCCGGTGATGGGATCTGGCTTTCCCGCGGACTCCCCGGCGGGCAAAAATCAAGTTTTGCGCGCACAAGAGCATAGGGGCCGACGCGAATTATGATAAGATACCTGGCGTCGAACGAAAAGGAGTCATTTTATGTCAGGTCACTCAAAATGGCATTCCATCAAGCACAAAAAGGCGGCGACCGACTCCAAACGGGGCCGACTCTTTACCCGGCTGATCAAGGAATTGACCGCCGCGGCCCGGACCGGCGGCGGCGATCCGGATGCCAATCCGCGCCTGCGGCTGGCGGTGGCCACGGCCAAGGCGAACAACATGCCGGCCGAGAACATCAAGCGGTCGATCATGCGGGGCACGGGCGAACTCCCCGGGGTGTCCTACGAGGACGTGAACTACGAAGGGTATGGACCGGGCGGGGCCGCCATCTTCATGGAGGTGCTGACCGACAACAAGAACCGCACCGTGGCCGAGTTGCGCCACCTCCTGTCCAAGCACGGGGGGAACCTGGGGGAAACGGGCTGCGTCGGCTGGATGTTCGACCGCAAAGGCTACATCGTCGTGGAAAAGGCGGCGGCCGGAGAGGACAAGCTGCTTGAAGTCGCCCTCGGAGCCGGGGCCGAAGACATGAGGGACGACGACGACAGTTTCGAGATCATCACCTCGCCCGAAGAGATGGAAGCGGTGAAGCTGGCCCTGGAAGCGGCCGAGATTTCCATGACGACGGCCGAGATCTCCATGATCCCCCAGAACTACGTCAGCCTGGAGGGGAAGAACGCCCAGACGATGCTGAAGTTGATGGAGGCGCTGGAGGATCACGAGGATATCCAGAACGTCTATTCCAACTTCGACATCGACGAGTCGGAGTTAGACGTCGAAGCATCCTAGGACCCCGGCCGATGCGCATACTGGGCGTCGACCCCGGGAGCAGGGCTACCGGCTACGGCATGATCGAAACCGACGGCATGCGCCACCGGACCATTCTCTTCGGTGCGGTCACGACCTCGGCCCGTCGTCCTTTCCACCAGCGCCTGCTCGAGATCTTCGAGGGGCTCGACACGGTCCTCCGGCGGCATCCGGCCGACGTCATGGCGATCGAGGGGGTCTTCCACTCGGTCAACGTCCAGGCGGCGCTGAAGCTGGGCCACGCCCGCGGGGTCGCCCTGGTCGTGGCCGCCCTCCGGGGGCTCGACGTCCGGGAATACTCACCGCTGGAAATCAAGAACGCCGTGGTCGGCTTCGGCCGCGCGGAAAAAATCCAAGTCCAGACCATGGTCCAGCTGATCCTGGGCCTTCCGGAAATCCCCTCCCCGGACCACGCCGCTGATGCCCTGGCGGTGGCCATTTGCCATGCCCACAGGATGAAGGGGGAGGACGTCAGGCGATGACGATCCCGGCGTAGGCGACCACGCGCTCATGGTCGCCCGTCACCTCCCCCGAATGGGTGTAGCGCACGAGGCGTCCCGCCCGGGCGCCCAGGTCCCGGCAGGCGACGAGGACGGCCACGGTCGGCCCGATGCCGCACATGCTGATCCCTTCCTCCATCACGGTTTCATAGAGCCCTGCGGGGTCCAGGGCCAGGATCCGCTCGATGGCGAGCCGGTCGCGGCGTGCGGCGGACGCAGCCGTTTCATAGTGGGTCATGTCGGAACTCGAGACCAGCAGGACCGGTTCCGTCATCCGCCAGATCACCTGCCCGAGCGCGTGCCCCAGTTCTTCGAGCAGGGCATAGTCGAGGGTCCGGATGCAGACGGCCGAAAAGCGGAAGCCGGGGGCGAGCACCTGAAGGAAGGGGATCTGGACCTCGATCGCGTGCTCGTCGCGGTGTGCGGAGGCGTCCTCCCTGAGGGAGGGGCATGCCTCGAGGAGGGCGTGGTTCATCCCTTCATCCACGGGCGTCTTCCCCAGGGGGGTGACCCATTCCTCCGCGGGCGCCAGTGCCATCCCGGCTCCTCTCCCCGTGTGGTTCGGTCCCAGCAGGATGAAACGGCCCGGCAGGGTGACGGAGGAGAAAACCGCTCCGGCCACGTTCCCGGAATAGATATATCCGGCATGGGGCGCCAGCACCGCCCGGGCGGCCTGCGTCGGCTCCTCCCCGGGGACGGGAAGGCCGGCGACGATGGCCCGGCGGAGCCTGCCGGGATCATCGGGGTAGAAACTGCCAGCGAAGGCGGCCTTTCTCACCATGGTGCACCTATGTCGCGACCGGGGGCGCGTCCCGGATGACACACCGCTGCTCCCGAATGTGCGCGTCAAACTCCGCGTGGAACTTCTGAACGTAGCTCTCGATCGGCATCGCCGCGGCGTCGGAAAGGGGACAGATAGTCCGTCCCTTCATGTTGGCGCAGAGGTCGAGCAGGAGCTCGAGGTCCCCCTGCCTGCCGCGTCCCCCTTCGATCCGGTGGAGGATGCGGTGGAGCCATTCGGTCCCTTCGCGGCACTGGGTGCATTGCCCGCACGATTCCTCTGCGTAGAAGCGGGAAATCCTGAGGGCGGCCTTGACCATGCAGGTGCTGTCGTCCATGACGATCACGCCGGCCGATCCCAGCATGCTTCCGGCCCTTGCGATGGAGTCGAAGTCGAGCCGGACGTCCACCTGGTCCGCGGTCAGCACCGGTGTGGAGGACCCCCCGGGGACGATGGCCTTGAGCCTGCGCCCCGGGCGGACGCCGCCGCAATGATCGACCAGGAGTTCGCGCAAAGGGGTTCCCATCGGCAGCTCGTAGACTCCCCGCCGGACGACATGGCCGCTGACGCCGAACAGGCGCGTGCCGGCGTTGCCGGGTACGCCGATGGAGGCGTACCAGTCGGCGCCGTTGTTGACGATATGGGGGATGTTGGCCAGCGTCTCGACGTTGTTGATGACCGTTGGGGAGCCGTAGAGGCCGACGGAGGCGGGGAAGGGGGGCTTCAGCCGGGGGTGTCCCCTCCGCCCTTCCAGCGACTCCAGCAGGGCGGTTTCCTCGCCGCAGATGTAGGCCCCGGCGCCCCGGTGCACGACGATGTCCAGGTCGAACCCGGAGCCCAGGATGTTTTTGCCGAGATACCCCCGGTCGCGGGCCTGGGCGATCGCCCGCTCCACGATTTCGGCTGGCCGGACGTACTCACCCCGGATGTAGAGGAAGGCGAGGCGGCATCCCAGGGCGTAGGCGGACAGGATGGTCCCTTCGATCAGCTGGTGTGGGTCCTGTTCCAGGATGAGCCTGTCTTTGAAGGTGCCGGGCTCGCTTTCGTCCGAGTTCACGCAGAGATAGACGGGCCGGCCGGAATTTTTCGGGACGAACCCCCACTTCAACCCGGTGGGGAACCCCGCGCCCCCCCGCCCCCGGAGCCCCGACTTTTTCACCGTTTCGATGATCTCGTCCGGAGAAAGTTCCTTCAGCGCCCTGGCCAGGGCACGGTACCCTCCAAGCGATTCGTATACACCGATTTCTTGGAGGTCGGGGACATGCAGGTTCCGGGTCAGGATCTTGGTGTCCATGTGAATGGAATCGCCCTTCCGATAGCGAAGCCTAGTCTACCATGGCGCAGGGCTTTTCGTCCCGGTTACTTTTCGAGGCGTCCCACCCTGACCTGGGCTTGGCGCACCAGCTGTTCTCCCATCGCGTACCCGGTCTGCAGCTCTTCGACGACCACCCCGTCGTGGTCCGGGTCCGAGACCGGGACGATGCCGACCGCCAGCGCCGAGTTCGGGTCGAAAGGGAGCCCGAGGGAGGGTACGGGGGTGACGCCGATCGCCTGGAGCTTTGCCCGGAACAGGTCGGCCGTCAGCCGGACCCCCTCCAGGAGATGGTCCACCGAACCGGCGTGGGCGGCCGCCGCCATCGCCCGCTCGAGGTTGTCGAGGACCTCGAGGAAGGGGAGGACGAGCTTCCCCTTTTCCAGTTCCAGCTTCCGGTCGAAGTCTTCCTCGAGGCGGGCCCGGGTGCGCGCGATCTCATCGTTGACCTGTGCCGTTTTCTCCTTGAAGCGTTTTTCCATTTCCTCCATCCGCCCCTGGAGTTCCTCGACGTAGGAGGGATAGCGGGGCTTGGTCTCAACCGGTGCGGCCTTGTCGATTGCTTCCAGATTCACGAATTTCCTCCTGTCTACCACTTGAAACTTCCCGCGGTCCGCCTCCAACTGTTCCCGATCGCTCATGTTCGGTTCCCTTCCTCCTTTTTTACGGCTCCGGCCACCGATCTCCAATTTAGGGGTTCGGCGGCCGGAGGTCAATCTGGCGTCCTTATTTCCCGAAGACCAGCTCTCCCGAGGCCGCGTCGACATCGAGCCGCACGGCGTCTCCCGGGACGATTTCGCCCTCGAGCAGCATCAGGGCCAGGCGGTCCTGGATCTTTTTCTGGATCAGGCGCTTGAGCGGCCTGGCTCCGTATGCCGGGTCGTACCCCTCGCGCGCCAGCTCGTCGACCGCTTCCGGGGTCACCGTCAGCGTGAGGTCCTTCTGCGCCAGCAGCCGGCCCAACTGGGCGATCTGCAGTCCGACGATGTCGCGGATCAACTCCCGGCCGAGGCGCCGGAACACGATGATGTCGTCGATCCGGTTGAGGAATTCAGGTCGGAAGGTGCTCCTGAGGGCCTCGAGCAGCTGCGGCGTCGAGGCGTCCAGGTCCTCCCCGGCTTCGATGATCGCATGGCTCCCGATGTTGGAGGTCATGATGATGACGGTGTTCTTGAAATCCACCGTCCTCCCCTTCCCGTCCGTGAGCCGGCCGTCATCCAGGATCTGCAACAGGATGTTGAACACGTCCGGGTGAGCCTTCTCGATCTCGTCGAACAGGATCACGGCATAGGGCCGGCGGCGCACCGCTTCGGTCAGGTAGCCCCCCTCGTCGTACCCCACGTACCCGGGAGGCGCGCCGATCAGCCGGGCGACCGAGTGTTTTTCCATGTACTCCGACATGTCGATGCGGACCATAGCCCGTTCGTCGTCGAAGAGGAACTCGGCGAGTGCGCGCGCGAGCTCGGTTTTCCCCACCCCCGTGGGGCCGAGAAAAATGAAGGAGCCCATGGGACGCCGGATGTCCTGCAGCCCGGCGCGTGCGCGGCGGATCGCGTTCGCCACCGCCTCGAGCGCGGCGTCCTGCCCGAGGACCCGTTCCCGCAGCCGGTCCTCCATGTGGACCAGCTTCTGGACTTCCCCTTCCAGCATCCGGGTGACCGGGATCCCGGTCCATTTGGCGACCACATCGGCGATGTCCTCCTCGTCGACCTCTTCCTTCAGGAACTTCCGGGTGGACTGGAGCTCGGCCAGCTTCTCGTTTTCCGCCGACAACCGGGACCGGAGTTCGACCAGGGTGCCGTAGCGCAGCTCGGCCGCCCGGCCTAGGTCCCCGGACCGCTCGGCGTTCTGTTCCTCCGCTCCGACGCTCTCGATCCGCTCCTTGATCGACCGGATGGAGCCGATGATCTCTCGCTCCTTCTGCCAGTGCAGCTTCATCCCGGCACTCTTCTCCCTCAGTTCGACGAGCTCCCCGTTCAGGGCGTCGAGCCTCTCGTGCGACGCCTTGTCGGTTTCCTTGGCCAGGGCCTGGCGCTCGATTTCGAGCTGGGTGATGCGGCGCTCCACCTCGTCGATCTCGACCGGCATGCTGTCGATTTCTATCCGCAGCCGGGAGGCGGCCTCGTCGACCAGGTCCACGGCCTTGTCGGGGAGAAAACGGTCCGCAATGTAGCGGTGCGACAGCGACGCGGCCGCCACCAGCGCGGAGTCGGTGATCCGCACCCCGTGGTGTACCTCGTATTTTTCCTTCAACCCCCGGAGGATGGCGACGGTGTCCTCGACCGAGGGCTCCCCTACGTAGACGGGCTGGAAGCGGCGCTCGAGCGCGGCGTCCTTTTCGATGTACTTCTTGTATTCGTTGAGCGTGGTGGCGCCGATGCAGCGCAGCTGCCCTCGGGCCAGGGCGGGCTTGAGCATATTGGAGGCGTCGATCGCCCCTTCGGCCGAGCCCGCACCCACCAGGGTGTGGAGCTCGTCGATGAACAGGATCACGTTCCCGGCCGATTCCTCGATTTCGCGCAGGACCGCCTTCAGCCGGTCCTCGAATTCTCCCCGGTACTTCGCGCCCGCCAGCATGCCCCCCAAGTCAAGGGCTGCCACCTGCTTCCGCTTGAGAGTCTCCGGGATGTCCCCCGCGACGATTCTCTGCGCCAGCCCTTCCACGATAGCTGTCTTGCCTACTCCAGGTTCCCCGATCAGCACGGGATTGTTTTTCGTGCGGCGCGACAGGACCTGGATCACTCTGCGGATCTCGTCGTCCCGCCCGATCACGGGATCGAGTTTCCCCCGGCGTGCGAGTTCGGTCAGGTCCTGCGCGTAGCGCTTGAGCGCCTGGTATTTATCCTCCGCGTTGGGGTCGGTCACCCGTTGGCTGCCGCGGATGGATGCCAGTGCCTTGAGCAGGTCCGCTTTTTCCGCTCCCTGGGAGCGGAGGAGCCTGCCTGCGAACCCCTCGCCGGCCGCCAGGGCCAGCAGGAGGTGTTCGGTCGAGACGTATTCGTCCTTGAACTGGTCGGCCTCCCTGGCCGCCTCCTGCATCAGTGCTTCCATCCTGGGAGAGAGGGCGGGACGCGTCCCCTGCACCCGGGGCAGGGTGGCGAAATGCCCCTCGAGTTCCTTCCGGATGGCGCCCGCCGATACGCCCAGCTTCTCGAGCAGCGGCGCCACCAGCCCGTCATCCTGCCCGATCAGCGCGTCAAGCAGGTGCTCGGGCGTGAGCTCGGCGCTTGCGAGCGATTCCGCCTTCCGCCCTGCCGATTGCAGGGCTTCCTGTGCCTTGAAGGTGAATTTGTCCAGCCGCATGTTCCTTTATCCTCGATATAGGTTATGGGGTCCGCCGGACCGCCGGAATCCCGTTGTTTCAACCGCGTTTCTTAGTCCGCACATTACATAAGATCTGAGTGTGTTGCTGTCAAGTATTCCCGGCGGGCCGGGCGGGGGGAGCGGGGACGGAGGGGCGGGGCGATGTGGAGGAGCCCGAACGCAGGCGCCGCCGGGGGAAGGAAATTCCATTCCGCCGGCCGCCGGTCCCCCGCTTTATGGTATAATCCTGCCTTTTTGCAGGAGAGGCTCGGCCGTGACCCTACAGATCAAGAACACCCTGAACCTTCCGAAGACTTCCTTTGGGATGAAAGCGAACCTCCCCGTGCGCGAACCGGAAATGGTCCGGCACTGGGACGAGATCGACGTCTACGGGAAGATCCGCCGGGCGCGCGCCGGAGCCCCCGGGTTCGTGCTGCACGACGGGCCGCCTTACGCCAACGGCGCCATCCACATGGGGCACGCGTTCAACAAGATTCTCAAGGACATCATCGTGAAGTCGCGGACCATGATGGGGTTCGACGCGCCCTACGTCCCCGGCTGGGACTGTCACGGGCTCCCGATCGAGATCAAGGTGGAGGAGCAGCTGGGCCGACGAAAGGCCGAACTGGACCGGCTGGCTATCCGCCGGGAGTGTCGCAAGTACGCGGAAAAGTTTATCGACATCCAGAGACAGGGATTCAAGCGGCTGGAGGTGTTCGGCGAGTGGGATGATCCCTACTTGACCATGAGCCACCGCTACGAGGCGGAGATCGCGCGCGCGTTCGGCCGCTGCGTCGACAAGGGTCTGGTGTACAAGGGACTGAAGCCGGTCCACTGGTGCTCTTCCTGCCTGACGGCGCTGGCCGAAGCGGAGGTGGAGTACGAGGACCATACCAGCCCCTCGGTCTATGTCGCCTTCCCGGTGGAGTCGGACCTTGCCGAGGTGGACCCCGCTCTCGGCGGCCGGGACTGGTCCGTCGTCATCTGGACCACCACTCCGTGGACCCTCCCCGCCAACCTGGCTATCGCCTTCCACCCCGAATACGACTACTCCGCGGTGCGGGTGGGGGACCGGGGCTACATCGTCGCGACCGAGTTGCTCGCCGCGGTCTCCGCTAAGTGCGGCTGGGGGGAGCCGGAGGAGGTTGCGCGCTTCAAGGGGCAGGCCCTGGACCGGCGCCGGGCGCGCCACCCGTTCATCGACCGCGCATCGCTCCTGGTGCTGGCCGATTACGTGACGCTGGATGCCGGCACCGGTTGCGTGCACACCGCCCCGGGGCACGGAGCGGACGACTACGTCACCGGCATGAATTACCGGCTGGAGACCCTCTGCCCGGTGGATGATCACGGCCGTTTTCTCCAGACCGTGGAGCATTTCGGCGGGCAGCCGGTGTTTGCCGCCAATCCCGCGATCGTCGAGTTGCTGCGCGGGACGGGGGCGCTGTTGCACGGCGAGGAGTTTCAGCATTCCTACCCGCACTGCTGGCGCTGCCACCAACCCATCATCTTCCGCGCCACGCCGCAGTGGTTCATCGCGATGGACAAGGGCGGCCTCAGGGACGCGGCGCTGAAGGCGATCAAGGATGTCCGCTGGATCCCCGCCTGGGGCGAGGAACGGATCGGCAACATGGTGAGGGAGCGGCCCGACTGGTGCATTTCGCGCCAGCGCGCCTGGGGGGTGCCCATCATCGCCTTCTACTGCCGGGGGTGTGGCGAGACCTTGCTCGACGGGAAGATCGTCGAGCATGTCGCCGCCGTCTTCGACCGCGAGGGGGCCGACGCCTGGTACAGGCACGCACCGGGTGAACTGCTCCCCGAAGGGACGGAGTGCCCCCGCTGCGGCGGCCGTGATTTCCGCCAGGAGTTCGATATCCTGGACGTCTGGTTCGATTCCGGCAGCAGCCACTTGGCCACTCTCGGCTCCCGTGCCGACATGCCCTGGCCCTCCGACCTCTACATCGAGGGGGGGGACCAGTACCGCGGGTGGTTCCAAAGTTCGCTCCTGATCGCCGTGGCGCTCCGGGGCCGGGCGCCCTACCGCGCCGCCATCACCCATGGCTGGACCCTCGACGAGAAGGGGCGGACGATGTCCAAATCAAAGGGGATCGGGATCGACCCCAACGATCTGGTCAAGGCGCGCGGGGCGGAGATCGCGCGCCTGCTCGTCAGTTCGGTCAACTACGTGGAGGACGTCCGCATCTTCGACGAGCTGCTCGACCGCCTGGGGGAGGCGTACCGGAAGATCCGCAACACCTGCCGCTTCATGCTGGGCAACCTCGGCAACCAGCAGGACCCCGGCCACCCGCGCTTCGATCCCGCGACCGACAGCGTTCCCTATGACCAGATGCTCGAAATCGACCGCTGGGCCCTGGTGCGCACCGGGCGCCTGGTCAGGAAATGCCTCAAGGGGTACGAGGAGTACCAGTTTCACCAGGTTTACGGGGCCCTGTACCATTTCTGCACCGTGGACCTGTCCGCCTTCTACCTCGATATCCTGAAAGACCGGCTCTACACCGCGCCCACCCACTCGGTCGCGCGCCGGTCGGCGCAGACCGCGCTGTGGCGGATCCTGGACGCCTTCACCCGGCTCATCGCCCCGATCCTTTCCTTCACGAGCGAGGAGGTCTACGCGGCGATGCACGAGGGGCTCCCCACCCCGGGCCGCGAGGAATCGGTACATCTCCTCCTCTTCCCGGAAGTCGAGGAGCGGCAGGGGGGGGATGCCCTGATCGAGGAGTGGGACCGCCTCCGCCAGGTGAGGGAATCGGTTCTGAAAGAGCTCGAGGAGGCCCGCCAGGGAGGGCTCATCGGCAACGCGCTGGAGGCGGCGGTTCAAATCCGCGCCGCCGGTGAAACCGCCGCGCTGCTCGAGCGCCACCGCGGGGAACTCCCCGCCCTCTTCATCGTCTCCCAGGTGGAATTCACCACGGACGCGGCAGTTGGAGACGGGGTGCGGGTCGAAATCCGGAAGGCTGAGGGGAGCAAGTGCGAACGCTGCTGGAACTACGCGCGGACCGTGGGGGCGGATGCGGCCTTCCCCACCCTCTGCGACCGTTGTGTCCCGGTGGTCGAAGGGATGGCGCGATGACGGCAAAGGGAAGGGATATGTCGGCCCGCCGTCCGGGACCGCGGCGATGAAGAGGAGACACTTCCTGGTTGCCTTGGCGATCCTGGCCCTCGACCAGGGGACCAAATGGCTGGCCGTGAGGGAACTGGCGGGGGGGCGGGACCTGGAGATCGTCCCCGGCTTCCTCCGGCTGTCCTACGTCGAGAACACCGGTGTGGCCTTCGGGCTGTTCGACGGGGCGGCGTCTCCCTGGAAGCCCTGGATCCTGGGGGGGCTGGCGCTCGCGGCCATCGCCACGATCATCCTTTACGGCTTGCATGCCCCGAAGGAGCGGAAGCTGCTGCACCTGGCCCTGGCGGGAACCCTGGGTGGGGTCGCCGGCAACCTGGTCGACCGCGTGGCGCGGGGGTATGTGGTCGATTTCGTCGAGTTCCACCTCCGCAACTCCTTCCATTGGCCGAATTTCAATGTCGCCGATTCCGCCATCACGGTCGGAGTCGCCCTGCTTTTGGTCGATACCCTGAGACATCCGGAGCACACTTCATCCGTCCCGCCCGGGGGTGGGCCATGAGGGGTGGAGGGTCAGGCGCATTTTTTCGGCTGGGCCGCGCCGCCGGCACGCTCCTTCTGGCCCTTGCCGCCCTGGGTCCGGGCGCGGCGCCGGTCCGTGCCCAGGACCCCGCCGCCTGGCTTGCCGCGCTGGAGAAACGCTACGCCGCGGTGGAAACGGCCACCGGGGAATTTCAACAGACCTACCGGGCGCCCGGCGTGGACCAGGTGGAATCGGGGGTCTTCTGGCTGAAGCGGCCGGGGCTGATGCGCTGGGAATACCGGACTCCGGAGGAGAAACTGTTCGTGGCCGACGGACGGGAGAGTTTTCTCTACGTTCCTTCCGAGCGCCAGGTCACGGTTCAACCGCTCACTCCCGAGGATTTCGAGGGGACTCCGCTGGGATTCCTGCTGGGGGCGAAGAACCTCGCGCGGGGGTACGAGCCCTCCCCCGATGGAGGGACGCCGCTGCTGGAGGGGACGGTGCTGCTGCGACTCGAGCCGAAGCACCCGGAGTCAGGCTACGACTACCTGGTGCTGGAAATGGACCGGGCCAGCTGCGATATACGGCGCATCGTCATCCGGGAGCATGTCGGAAACACCTCCGAGTTCCTGCTTTCTAATGTCACCACCAACGTCCGGGTGCCCGCGGGCCGGTTCCGTTTCACCCCCCCGCGCGGCGTCGAGGTGCTGCGCCTGGGCGACAACGATCGGAGGGAATGAGACTGCGATGAAGGATTTAGAGAGGTTCGTGAAGGTGGGGACCGCGTGTGCATTGGAAGCGGGACGGTTGCTATCGGCACGGTACCGTACCGGGTTCGCTGTTGCTCACAAGGGGGCCATCAACCTGGTGACCGAGGTCGACCTGGAGGTCGAGGAACGGATGGTCGCACGCCTGCTTGGGGAATTTCCCGATCACTCGATCCTGGCCGAGGAGCGTCACAGCCGCGCGACGCCGGGCCCGGTCTGCTGGGTGATCGACCCGCTTGACGGCACCACCAATTATGCCCACGGCTACCCCGATTTTTCCGTTTCCATCGCGCTCCAGGTCGACGGGGAGATCGAGTGGGGGGCGGTGCATAACCCGCTGCGGGAGGAGCTGTTCCTCGCGCGCCGGGGGGGCGGGGCCTTTTTGAACGGCGTGCGGCTGGCGGTTTCCGGCGTGGAGAGCCTGGACCAGAGCCTGCTGGCGACCGGGTTCCCCTACGACGTCCGGACCAGCCCCCGGAACAACCTCGCCGAATTCTGCGCATTCGCCGTGCGCTGCCACGGGATCCGCCGGAGCGGTTCGGCCGCCCTCGACCTCTGCCACGTGGCCGCGGGCCGGTTGGACGGCTTCTGGGAACTCAAGCTCAACCCCTGGGACTGCGCCGCCGGGTACCTGGCGGTCCGGGAAGCGGGAGGGCGGGTGACCGATTACCGCGGGGTCGAGGGGGGGATCCACGACGGGGAGGTGATCGCCTCCAACGGCCGGATCCACGAAGAGATGATCGAGACACTGGCCCCGGGCGGGCCGGCCGGGATTGTGCTATCTTGATCTCGTGCTGCAGCGTAAACTCGACCATCTGCCGGCCGAGCCCGGCGTCTATATCTACCGGAACGTCCGGGGGAAGATCCTCTATGTCGGCAAGGCCCGCTCCTTGCGCCAGCGGGTACGTTCCTATTTCCAGGAGAGCCGCCCGCACGACCTGAAAACGCGCCACCTGGTGGCCGAGATCGCCGACCTGGAAACCATCATCACCGACACCGAAGTCGAGGCCCTGATCCTCGAGTCCACCCTGGTCCGGAAGCACCAGCCCAAGTACAATATCCACCTGAAGGATGACAAGAGTTTCCCGTACCTCAAGCTGACAGTCCAGGAACCCTACCCGCGCATCTTCATCACCCGCCGGGTGCACAGGGACGGGGCTCTCTATTTCGGCCCCTTCCTCCCCGCGGGGCACGCCCGGCGGACGGTGAAGCTGGTGAACCGCTATTTCCAGCTGCGCACCTGCAACCTGGAGATCGACGGCACGCTCGACCGTCCCTGCCTGGATTACCAGATGAAACGCTGCCTGGGCCCATGCGTCGCGACGCTCTGTTCGAAGGAGGAGTACGCGCGCGCGGTCGATGATGTCCGGTTGCTCCTTTCGGGTCGGACGGAGGAGCTCGTGCGCCTGCTCGAGCGCCGCATGGAAGCGGCCGCGGAGGAACTGCGTTACGAAGCGGCGGCCGTGTACCGGGACTGGATCGCCATGGTGCGGGAGATGTCGGAGCGCCAGAAGATGGCGCTCGAGGGGGAGGACGACCGCGATTTTTTCGGCTACCACCAGGAGGGGGCGCAACTGGCGCTCGAGGTCTTCGTGCAACGCGGGGGGAGGGTGGTCGGTCGGCGCGAGTTTTTCTGGGAAGACCTGATCTCCTTCAATCCGGGGGAATTCCTGTCGGAGGCGCTGCGCCAGTATTACCTGCAGGACGGCTTCATCCCCGGGGAAATCCTCCTGCCGGCGGACGTGGAGGACGCCGAGGTCCTCGAGGCCTGGCTGTCGGAGCGCAGGCGGGGGCGGGTCCATATCCGGTCTCCGCGGCGGGGGCTGAAATCGGAAATGCTCGACCTCGTGATGCGCAACGCGCGGATGGCCTTCGACACCCGCTTCCGCATCCTGAGACCCCGGGGGGAAGAGCTGCTCGAGCCGCTGCGGGAGGCGCTGGGCCTCTCCTCCCTCCCCCGGAGGATCGAAACCTTCGATATCTCCCACGTCCAGGGGGCTGACACCGTGGCCAGCATGGTCCTCTGCCGCAACGGGGAGATGCAGCGCGCGGGCTACCGGAAATTCAGGATCGAGAGCGTGAAGGGGCCGGACGATTTCGCCTCCATGCGCGAGGTCATCCACCGGCATTACGGGAAAGTGCTCGAGCAGGAGGATGGGGAGTTCCCCGATCTCGTGCTCATTGACGGCGGAAAGGGGCAACTGGCGGCGGCGGCATCCGCCCTGGCCGACCTGGGGCTGGAGCACCTGGCGGTGGCCGCCATCGCCAAGAGGGAAGAGGTGATCTTCGTCAAGGGGAGGGAGGGCGCACCCGTAGTGCTCCCCCGGGAGTCCCCGGCCCTGCACCTGATCCAGCGCATGCGGGACGAGGCCCACCGGTTCGCCGTCACCTACCACCGCAAGCGGCGGGAATTGCGCGATTTCGATTCCGAACTCATGGATATCCCCGGGATCGGGGAGGTGCGGCGCAAGGTGCTGCTGCGGGCCTTCGGGAGCTTGGAGCGGGTCAAGGGGGCGACTTTTGACGAACTATCCCCCTACGTGGGCCCCAGGACCGCCGCCCGGATCCTGGAACACTTCGCCAAAAAACAGCCCCTTCCGCTACACGATGCTGAAGTCGGAGACGGTTGATTTGTCCCCCAAAACGGTCCCGGGCCGTAACCGGGCCCCTTCGCCGATATGGCACAGCCTTCCGATGATGGACCTCTCGATGCGGGCATTGGCCATGATGCGCGTTCCGCTCCAGATGACGGAATCCTTGATCAGGGCCCCTTCCTCGATGCGGCACCCCTCGCCGAGCACCGAATTTTCGATGGCCACCCCCGCCTTGATCACGCATTTCCCGTCCAGGATGGAGAAGGCGTCGATGGAGACTTCCGGTTTTTTCCAATTGTTCGGGGGGCAGGCCTTTTGCGGGTAGCCGGGCATTTTCATCCTGCCGGAGATGATGCCGAAGCTGGCTTCCAGGTACTTTTGGGGGCTGCCGATGTCCTGCCAGTAGCCTTGGGTTAGGCAGGTGTAGATCCGCGCCCCCTCCTGCGCCATGGCTGGAAAGATGTCCCGCTCGAAACTCTGGGTCCCCTCGGCCGGGATCCGGTCGAGGACCGAGCGCTCCAGGATGTAGATGCCGGCGTTGATGGTGTCCCCGGTCACCTCGTCTTCCGGCGGCTTCTCGGTGAAACGGATCACCCTGCCGTCCGGCGCCGCCTCCACCAGCCCGTAGCCCGCCGGGTTCATCACGCGGGCGGTCACGATGGTGGCTTCCGCTTTTCGTTCCTTGTGGAAGGCGAGGACGTCTCTCAGGTCGATGTCGGTCAGGATGTCGCCGTTGAGGACGACGGTGGTGTCGTCGATGAGGTTCTCGGCCGCCTTGAGGGCACCCGCGGTCCCGCGCGGGAGGTCTTCATGGGTATAGCGCATGGTGACCCCGTACTTCATGCCGTCGCCGAAGATGTCGGTGATCTTCCGGGGCTGGTAGGAGAGGCTGAGGATGATCTCCGTGATGCCTGCACGCTTGATGTGGTCAATTTGGAAAAAGAGAAAGGGGATGTTGGCGAGCGGAACGATCGGCTTGGGCACGTGCAGCACCAAGGGGCGCAGCCGCGCCCCTTTCCCGCCGGCAAGGATGAATGCTTTGATCACGGCGTCGAATCCCTCCTAAAGGAATGATAGCACAAAGTTCCGTCCCTGAATCCTGCATCCTTGCGCGCGCTTTTATGCTAATCTACCCCTTGATCATGAATTTGCCGAACGCCTTGACCATCGCCCGAATCTTCCTGGTGCCCGTCGTAGTCACCCTGCTTCTGACCGTCGAGATCCGCACCTGGGCCTTCTGGGGGGCGAGCCTGTTCCTGGCCGCCGCCCTGACCGACCTGCTCGACGGCTACCTGGCGCGGCGGCGCAAGCAGGTGACGACCCTGGGACGGCTACTGGATCCCATCGCCGACAAGCTCCTCATCTCCTCCGCGCTGATCGCCCTGGTACAGCTCGGGATCGCTCCCGCCTGGATGGTCGTCATCATCGTCGGGAGGGAATTCGCCGTCAGCGGTCTCCGGGGCATCGCCGCACACGAAGGGTTTTCCATCGAAGTCTCGAGGCTGGGGAAGGGGAAGATGGTGGCGCAGGTGGCGGCCGTGGTGGGCCTGATCCTGGGGCACAAGTACGGTGGGTGGGTGCAGGGGACCGCAAAGGTACTGCTCTGGGGCGTGGTGATCCTGGCGCTCGTCTCCATGGCACAGTATTTCCGGGATTTCTGGTCCAAGCTGGACAACAGCATCAAGTACCGGGAGAAGCGCCGGCGCAGGGTGCTCGAGCGCAGGCGCCTCCGGGCCGCACAGCGCCGGGAACTGGAGCGGCTGCGGAAACTCGAAAAACTGCACCGGATGGAGGGGGCCGAACCGCCCGCCCCCCAACCTGAATAATTCCCGCCGAGGGACCATGCTCGACCATGCCGACAGGGCCGCACTCCTGGGACTGGCCCGCAATACCCTTCGGGCCCATCTGGCCGGAGAGGGTGCGCCGCGGCCGGACCTCTCCGCCCCCGCCCTGCTCGAAAAAAAGGGGGCTTTCGTCACTCTCTACCGGGAGGGGAAGTTGCGCGGCTGTATCGGCCAGATCGTCGGCGACCGGCCGCTCCACGAAATCGTCGCCCGCTGCGCAATCAGCGCGGCCTGCCGCGATCCCCGGTTTCCGCCGGTGACCGCGGAGGAACTGCGGCGGCTCGAGCTGGAGATCTCGGTTCTCGGTCCCTTGCGCCGCATCGGCGATGTCGGGGAGATCCGGGTCGGAGTGCACGGCCTGGTCATCTCCCGGGGGATGAACCGGGGTCTGCTCCTCCCCCAGGTGGCGACCGACAACGGCTGGGATCGGCGGACCTTCCTGGCGCACGCCTGCCTCAAGGCCGGGATCGATCCCTCGGCCTGGAGCGACCCGGCGACCGAAATCCAGGTTTTCGAGGCCGAGGTGTTCTCCGAATCCGGGCTCATGGCCGGGCCGACGCTCTCCTGACGCCGTATGGCCTCCCCCCGAGCTTCGTGGTATACCTAGTTATATGAGACCCGGGGGATTCCAGCTGTTGCGCATCGGCGGCATCGATGTCACCATCGACTACTCCTGGTTCGTCATTTTCTTCCTGGTTCTCTACACCATGGCGGAAAGCTACTTCCCGCGGGTGCACTCCGACTACTCCACCGGGCAATACTGGATCATGGGGAGCGTCGCGGCTCTCCTCCTGTTCGTCTCCATCCTCCTGCATGAACTGGCCCATTCCTTCGTGGCCCTGCGGCAGGGGATCCGGGTCGAGGGGATCCGGCTGTTCATCTTCGGCGGGCTGGCCGAAGTGGCCACCGATGCTCCTAACGGGAGGCAGGAGTTTCTAATCTCGCTGGCGGGTCCCGCGACCAGCATGGGGCTGGGAGCTTTCTTCCTGGCCGTCCACTTCATCGCCGGAGGTGTCGCGGCGGCCGCGGCTGGTATCGCCTGGTGGCTGGGTTGGGCCAACATCCTCCTGGCCCTGCTCAACCTGATCCCCGGCTTCCCCCTGGACGGCGGCCGGATCCTGCGGGCATTCCTCTGGGATCATTGGGACGACATGGCCCGCGCCACCCGGGTGGTCAGCCGGATCGGCAACGCCTTCGCCCTCTTTCTCATCATCCTGGGGATCCTGCAATTCCTGCTGACCCGAAGTCTCCTGTCCGGTCTCTGGCTCGTCTTCATCGGCATGTTCATGAAGCAGTCGGCGGTGGGGAGCTACCAGTCGCTCATGCTGAAACGGGCGCTCGAAGGGGTGGAGGTGCGCCAGATCATGTCGGCCGAGGTCGTGAAGGTGGACTGGCTGACCCCGCTCGACCGGCTGATCCAGGACTACATCTACCGGCGCCAGGTCACCCGGTTTCCCGTGTTCAACCGGGAGGAGTTCGTTGGGATGGTGTCGCTGGGGGAGGTCAAGAAAGTGTCCCGGGCGCTGTGGGGGTTCAAGCAGGTGCGGGACGTGATGATCCCGGTCGACGAGGTGCCCTGCCTCGGGCCGACGGACCCTGCCGGCGAGGCGCTCTCCCGGATGGCCGCCGCCGAGGACGGGTACATGCCGGTGGTGGAGGACGGAGTACTGCTGGGAATCGTGACTCGGAGGGACATCCTGAATCTTTTCAAAATCAAGTCCGATCTTGGGGCCGCCTGAACCGGCCGATCGACACTCCGGGTCAGCCGGCGTGATGCTGCAGGCCTGAGACCGCATTCCCGGAGGAGAGGCTCAGCGCCGGACGAGGTCGAGCAGGAAATCGAGGAGGGGGCGCAGCGAGGGTTCCACCGCCCCTTCGGCCGCTTCCACGGTGTGCGCCCCGGCTTCCGTTTCCACCGTGATGCGGAAGAGGAAGCCGTCGGGCGGCATCCGGCCGGGCCGGATGGAGGGGGGGAGGCTGAAGAAGGCCGATTCCCGCAGCAGTCGCTCCAGCCGGCACGCCTGCGCCGGGGGGAGGTCGGCGGTGTCCAGGACCCGGCCGATCTTCCTGCCGGCAAAACCCCCCGTGCGTTCGAATACGATCTTCATCCCCGCATTTTACTACGGATGAGGCGGCAGGGGAAACCTCGCCTCCCGCGTCCGGCAGGGTCCGCCGCCGGGGACTTCCTGCTATCAACGGCGCCTTTTCCCGAGGCTGCGCTTCATCTTCCGCATCCCGGTCCTGCCCTCCGGGCCCAGGCCGTACCTGGCCAGCTCCGCGGCCAGGCGCCGCCGCCCCCGATGCAGCCGGTTGATCACGTTCTGGTAGCGTTCCGGGTCCAGCCGGTCCACGATCTCCCCCGGGTTGAGCCCCGAAATCAGCATCTCCATCGCCCGGCGCTGGGAGGCGGGTAGCCGGGAGACGGTTTCTTCGATGATGCGCAGCACCTCGGCGTGAAGCAGGCTGGTTTCAGGGGAGGCGGGTGCGGGGGACAGCCCGAGTTCAGGGGAGGGACGCCCCCGCCCCGATTCCCAGTCCTCCAGGGAGGTGGTGCGGCGGGACCTGCGATAGTAATTTCCCACCTTGCGCCTGAACACCCCCATGCTCCATACCAAGGGGCTTTTGCGCAGTTGGTCCCGGGGACACTTGGCGATCAGGGTCAGGAGCGTCTCCTGGACCAGGTCTTCGGCGTCGCTGGGGTCGAGGATGCGCCCGGCCGCGATTTTTTTCAGGGCCGCGCGGATGGCGACGATCTCGTCATCGGCCCATTCCGACGGCGCCCGCGCAACGGCGCGCTCCCGGCAGACGGAGCCGTCGGAAATGTAAAGGGGGAGGTCATCAAGGGGAAGATACGCGTGTTTGGACACCGCTCACCCTCCAATTCAGCAGGTTTGGAAAAACCCTGAATTCGAGGGTGTGAGGGGTGATGAAAAAGTAATGCCACCCCGCGCGGAAAGTCAAGCAATATCTTCGGGCGGAGCCGGGGAAGGCTTCGGTCATTCCCGGGGGGCGTAGTATCCGGGCCGGGCGGTGATGCTGACCCCTGGCCGGGCCACCCTCACCTCGATCTGGCGGTAGGACCCGTCCTTGTCCGTGTTGTCGGACACGTAGCCGAGAGTGTACTGGTTGCGCAACTCCTCGTCCACGTCGGCGTAGATGTCGTCCAGCTGGCCGAAATTGTTGGGGTAGAGTACCCGGCCGCCGGTTGCGTAGGCCAGCTTGCGCAGCGCCTGGTCCGCGATCAGGAACTGTTTCTGGGGGACCTCGCGGTAGAGGGTTAGCGCCAGCTGGCGCAGGGCCTCGGTCTTGCTGACGACATAGACGGCCACCTCCGCCTGGACCGCCGCCTCGAGGGCCTCTTCATAGGTGACGGCGCTTTCGTTGTCCATCCCGTCGCTCATGATGATCATGGCCTTCTTCCCCTCGACGCCGCGGAAGACGTCGTTGCAGACGACCCACACGGCATCCCACACCTTCGTGTTTCCCTTGCAGTAGATCGAGGTCAGGACCGGGTCGAGGCGGGCGGTGTCGGTGCCCCAGTCCATTTTGAGCCGGATCTCGGTGTTGAAGGAGGTGAGGGAAAACCTGTCCCCGGGTTTGAGCTGTTCGATGAAGCGCCGGGTCGCGTACCGGATCGCTCCCCATTCGGAGCGGACGCTTCCGCTGTTGTCGAGCACGATGGCGATATGGACGGGGAGCCCCTCCTGGGCGAAGAAGAGGATCTCCTGCGGTTGCCCATCCTCGAGCAGCCGGAAGGAATCCTGAGGCAGGCCGCGGACGAAGTCCCCGTCCGCCCCCCGGACCGTGACGGGCACGTTGACCATGTTGACCTCGACGCCGATCTTGAACCCCGCCTGCGGCAGGTCCGTTTCCCCCTGCGGGGTCTGGCCGGGGGCCAGGGCTGCAAGAGCGGCCGCCAGCAGGCAGGCGCCCAGGATCTTCCGCGTGGTCATAGGCCGTCAGCCTCCGGGTGTCGTCTCTGTCCTCCCCGCGAGCGCGGCGGGGAGCTTGTCGTAGATGCCGCCGAAGCCGCCGTTGGACAGCAGGACCACCAAGTCTCCCGGGCGGGCTTCGGCCACGACCTTTTCAATTATAGCGTCCACGGTCTCGAGGTTCCAGGCGGCCACGCCGCGGCGACCGAGGTCCGCGACCAGCCGGTCGAGGTCCAGCCTTTCCCCCTCCGGCACCTTGTCCGGTCGGAACAGGGCCGGGATCGCCACGCAGTCGGCTTTGGCGAGCGCGTCGGCGATCTCCAGCTGGAAGACGTTGCGGCGGCTGGTGGCCGAGCGTGGTTCGTACACCGCCCACACCCGTTCGGGCCGGAAGGCCGCCCGTACCGTCTCCAGGGTCCCGGAGACGGCCGTGGGGTGGTGGGCGAAGTCTTCGTAGATGCGGATCCCCCCCACCTCTGCCCGCAGCTGGAGCCGGCGGCGGACCCCCGCGAACGATTCCAGCCCCCGGCCGATATCCCGGGCGGAGACCCCCAGCCGGTGCAGCACCGCGGTGGCCGCCAGGGCGTTGCGGATGTTGTAATGTCCCACCACCTGCATCCGGAAACGGCCGAACGCCTTCCCCCGGTAGGTCACATCGAAGCAGGTGCGCCCTTCCGTCATTTCGATTCCATCCGCGTTCCAGTCACAGCCGGGGTCGAGGCCGAAGGTCTCCCGGGCGCACAGGCTGCCGGCGCATGCCTCGAGCGCGGCGGGGCTCTCCCCCCCGACGGCGAGAAAACCCTCCGTCGGGATGAGGTGGACCAGGCGCCGGAACTGCAGCTTGATGCTCTCCAGGTCCGGGTAGATGTCGGCGTGATCGTACTCGAGGTTCCCGATCACGGCCAGGTAGGGGAGGTAGTGGAGGAACTTGGGCCCCTTGTCGAAAAAGGCCGAATCGTATTCGTCCCCTTCGACCACGAAATGATCCCCTCCCCCCTTGCCGTAGCTGGACCGGAAATTTTCAGCGATGCCGCCGATCAGGAAATCAGGGCGCAGGCCGGCGACCTCCATTCCCCAGGAGAGCATGGAGGTGGTAGTGGTCTTGCCGTGGGTGCCCGCGACCACCACGGGGACCTTTCCCCGGAGAAAGAAGCGCTTGAGCGCTTCCGGGAAGGACGTGTAGGGGATCCTGCGGTTGAGCACCCACTCGATTTCGGGGTTGCCGCGGGAAAGAGCGTTGCCGATGACGACCAGGTCGGGGACCGGGTCGAGGTTGCGCGGGTGGTACCCCTGTTGTACCGGGATGCCGCGGTCGGCGAGAAAGTGGCTCATCGGGGGGTAGACCCCCTCGTCGGAACCGGAAACCTGGTGCCCCGCTTCCCTGAGCAACGCTGCCAGCGAAGCCATGCCGGTTCCGCAAATCCCGGCCAGGTGTATCCGGAGCCGTTCGTTCTTGGGCATGATCAGGAGTATTTCAGGCCGGTGATTTCGATGTCGATCTTCTTGGGATCCCAGTAGTATTCGACCGCGTCGACACCGATGGTGAAGGTGCGCCGCTGGAGCGGCTTCAGGCCCTTGCCCGTGTAACCCGCGCCGGGGCGCAGGGCGAAGGCCGTCCGCTCCTTGGAGACCTTGCCCCAGGCGTCGTACAGGGTAAGGTGCAGTTCGACCGCTTCCAGTGTCCGATCCCCATCGTTGACGAGAACGCCCGAGACCATGGCGATCCGGGCGCTGCTGAAGCTGATCCCCAGGCTGGCCTTGACGTCCTCGATCCGGATTTTCGTCCGGTAATATTCGAAATTGGTGTTCCCCGGGCGCAGCAGGCCGGGGACGGCGATCCCGGTGGGCCCCGCCTCTGCCTGGAGGCCGCGCTGGTAGTGGACGTAGAGCGCCACGGCCCCCACGAGGACCGCCAGCACCCCGATGGTGGCGAGGATCATCGTGGGGCGCCTGCCCTTCTGCGGTTCGGAATGGAATTCAACCATGCTGTTCGCCCCCGGCCATATATCGTCGGTGTTGCTTCCAATTTATATTATAGCAGAGATTTCATTCCCGTCGGAGACGCGCCTGCGGCCTTTTGTTCGTTGAGTCGGGTGGCGTTGGAGGTTAATATGTTATTTTTTCATTCAGGGATAAGCCATGATGCTCAAGAGATGCTGTTTCTGGTTTTCGGCGGCCGTGTGCCTCCTGCTTTCTTCGGGCGTCGCGCAGGCCCAGACCGAGACAGCGCTGCCGAAGCTCGCGTCGAAACGCCTGATGAACGACCTGCAGATCACCGTCGCCACGACCGCGGAGCCTTCCGACCGGGCCGCCGTGGCCCTCGTTGTGCGTTACGGGGCGGCCTTCGACCAGGAAGGGAAGGGGGGGACGGCCCACCTGCTCTCCCGGATGTTCATGAAAAAGACGGTTGACCGGTCGGCGGCGGATATCCAGGCCGAGCTGGAATTCCTGGGCGCCCAGGTGGATGTACGGTGCGACTGGGACGGGTTTCGGTTTCTCCTGACGGTCCATCGTTCCAGCCTGGAACGTGCGCTCCTGCTTCTGTACCAGGTGGTGGGGGAGGCCGAGTTCGAGGAGGGCGATTTCGAGGAGGCGCGGCAATCCGTCCTCGAGGAACTGCAAAAGTCGCCGGATCCCAGGCAGCGGTTATACGGGCAGATGGAAGCGGCCCTGTTCGCGGGTACGACCTACGGAAGGCCGCTTGCCGGGACGGTGGCGAGCGTTTCAGCCCTGACGATCGGGGACATACGGTTTTTCTACCGCAAGTTCTTTTCCCCGGGGCAGGCGGCCCTGGAGATCGTGGGGCCGGTTGATCCCGAGCCGCTGCTCCAGCGTGCCACCCGCATCTGGGGCATCTGGGTCCGCAAGGACGACGTCCCCTTCACCTTCTCCCAGCCAGCCCGCCCGGCGGGACGGCGGATCCTGGTGGAGGACGATCCCGATTCCCCGGCCGCCCAGTTCATTGCGGGATGTCTCTTCCCGCGCCGCGAGGACGCGGCCTACGTCAACGCGCTCGTGGCCGCCCGCATCCTCGAGGGGCGCCTGAACCGGATCCTTCCCACTTCGCTCCTCACCGTCGGCGGGGAGGGGCGCCGCCTGGCCAGCCCGTTCACCATCCAGGGGCAGGCCGCGGCGGAGCAGGCGGTGGGAGAGATTGTCCAGGTCCTCGACGCGGTGGAGGAGCTGAAAGCCGAGGGGGTGACTCCGGAGGAGCTCGAGGCCGCGCGCCGCGAGCTGGTCGATGATTTCCGCGGCCGGCTGGGTTCGCTCGAGGGGCTGGCCCACATTCTCATGGATGCGGAACTCTACCGCCTGGGGAGCAATTACCCGGCCTATTTCCTCGACCGCATCGCTCGGTGCGATGTCGCCGCCGTCAGGAAAGCCGCGGGCGACTGGATTTTTCCCGGGGGGGAACTGCTCCTGGTCCGCGGACCCCAGGATGCCCTGAAAACCAGGCTGAGCGTCCTGGGCCCTTGCGAAGCGCTTGTCCCCTAGGCCCGATTTTCCGGAGGTGGTCATGAACGTTCCATTGCTAGATCTGCGGGCCCAGTACGCGACCCTCAAGGACGAGGTCCAGGCGGCGGTGGCCTCCGTATTCGAGAGCCAGCGCTTCGTCCTGGGCGCCCAGGGGGCGGCGCTTGAGGAGGAGATCGCGCACTACTGCGGGGTGGGGCACGCCGTGGGGGTGGCTTCGGGCACCGATGCCTTGCTCCTTTCCCTCCGGGCCCTCGGTGTCGGGGCGGGGGACGGAGTGATCACGGTCCCGTTCACCTTCTTCGCCACCGCCGGCGCCGTGGTCAACCTCGGCGCCCGCCCCTTTTTCGTGGATATCGAGGCTGCGGGGTACGGGATGGATTCGGGTCGGCTCGCCGCCTTCCTCTCGGAGGAGTGCCGCTACACCCCCGCGACGCGCCAGGTGGTCCACACCGCTTCCGGCTTGACGATCCGCGCCGTCCTCCCCGTTCACCTCTACGGCCAGTGCTCCGACATGGACCCCATCGTCGAGGTGGCCCGACGTTACGGGTTGCCGGTCGTGGAGGACGCGTGCCAGGCGATCGGGGCGGTCTACCGGGGGAGGAAGGCCGGAGCGCTGGGGGAGATGGGGTGCTTCAGTTTCTTCCCCTCGAAAAACCTCGGGGGAGCGGGCGACGGCGGCATGGTTGTCACCGACGACCCGAGCCTTGCCGAGCGTGTCCGGCTGCTGCGCGGGCACGGGGCCCACGCGCGGTACTACCACGACATCGTCGGGTTCAACAGCCGCCTGGACGAACTCCAGGCCGCCGTGTTGCGTGTCAAGCTTCCCCACCTCGACCGGTGGTCCGAAGAGCGCCGCCGGAACGCCGAGGCCTACGGGGAAGATTTCCGGGCCGCCGGGCTGCTGGACCTGATCACCCCCCCCGAGGTGCTCCCGGACCGTTCCCATATCTTTCACCAGTACGTCATCCGCGCCGAGCGGCGGGACGAACTCCAGGCCTTTCTCCGGGAAGAGGGGATCGGGACCGAGGTCTACTACCCCGTCCCGCTGCATGAACAGGAATGCTTCCGCCCGCTTGGGTACGGGGCGGAGGATTTTCCCCACTCCCGCGCGGCATCCAGGGAAACCCTGGCCCTGCCGGTCTACCCCGAACTCTCCGGGGATCAGCGGCGTTTCATCGTGGAGCGCATCGCCAGGTTTTACCGCGGTGAGGCCTGAGGGCGGGGAGTGGCGTAAATGCTGACGGGGGCGCCGCCGCCGTCGGCTTGCTCGTAGTTGTTGCCGGGGCAGGGGAGCGTCGGCTCCGTTCCCTGGATGTAGTACTCTTCCAGCCGCTGCTGGCAGCGCGCGGTGGCCAGCAGGCCCGTGGTTGGGTCGATCTCCACCCTGACGACCCCCTCGGGCGCTTCGAAACCGGCTCCGCTCAGGGGGTGGAGCCCCACCGCCTTCTTCATGAACGCGGTCCAGATCGGGAGCGCGGCTTGCGACCCCGACATGCCGAGTTCGCGGTTGTCGTCGAATCCCACCCAGACGATGCAGAGCAGGTCCGGGGTATAGCCCGCAAACCAGCCGTCGTGTGATGTCCCGGTCTTGCCGGCGGCCGGAAGCGCAAACCCCCGGGTACGGACGCCCGCCCCGGTCCCATGGTCGATGACCGATTGGAGCAGGGAGGTGACCATGAAGGCGACCTCCGGGGTCAGGGCTTCCTTCCCCTCTCCCTTCTCCCCGCTGCCGGCGGCGCCGTTTTCATCGACGACGGTCATGATGGGGGTGAGCGGGGAGAGCGTGCCGCCGGCGGCGAAGGCGGTGTACGCCCGGACCATTTCCAGCGGCGTGATCTCGAAGCTCCCCAGGGCGATGGAGGGGAAGGGCTGGATCTCCTCGTTGAGTCCCAGCCTGAGCGCCATGTCCCTGACCTTGCCGAAGCTGATGGTCTCCGCGAGTTTCATCGTGGGGATATTGAGCGACCGGGTGAGCGCGCGACGCATCGTCACCTGCCCGAGGTACTCCTGGTTGTAGTTGTGCGGCTCGTAGGAGATGTCCTCGAACTGGAACTGGGTCGGCCGGTCGAGCAGGAGGGTGGCCGCGGTGAGCGGGGCTGCGTCCGAGTATGCCGTTTCCAGCGCAGCGGCGTAGACGAGGGGCTTGAAAATGCTCCCCGGCTGCCGCTTCGACTCGGTGATCCGGTTGAACTGGCTGGTCCCGTAGTTCCTCCCCCCGATCATGGCGAGGATGTGGCCGTTTTTGGGGTCTACGGCGATCAGGCTGACCTGGACTGTTCCCGGGGGCACGTCGCGCTTGGCCAGGGCTGTGTCGATGGCGCCCATCTCCTCCTCGACCGCCTCGAAGGCCGCCTGCTGCAGGTCGGTGGAGAGCGTCGTGTAGACCCGGAATTTCGATTGCGCTAGTGCATCGGGTCCGTGCCGATCGAGGAGTTGCTGCTGGACGTAGTCTACAAAATAGGGGGCCCCGGAGTAGTTGATCAGCGTCGTCGATTTGACCTCGAGCGGGCGCGCTTTCGCCTCGTCCCGTTCACCCGGTGCGATCATCCCGTAATCGGCCATGAGGCCCAGCACCAGGTCTCGGCGCGCGCGCGCCCGCTCGGGGTAGCGCAGCGGCGCGTAGCGGTTGGGGGCCGGGATGATGCCAGCCAGGGTGGCGGCTTCTTCCAGGGACAGCTCCCGGATATTTTTGTGGAAAAAGACGTTGGCCGCCTCCCCGAAGCCGACGATGCTGAAGGAGCCGACTTGGCCCAGGTAGACCTCGTTGCTGTAAAGCTCGAAGATCTGGCGCTTGGTGAGCCTACGCTCGAGCAGCACCGACATGTAGGCGTCGGCAAACTTGCGTCGCAAGGTCCGCTCCGGGGTCAGGAAGTAATTTTTGACGAACTGCTGCGTCAGGGTGCTGGCGCCCTGTGCCGCCCTCCCCGCCCGCAGGTCGGCCACGAGCGCCTGCACGATCCGGATCGGGTCGATGCCGCTGTGGCTGAAGAATCGGCGGTCCTCCGCGGCGAGCACCGCGTCGATGAGGACTTGGGGGATCTCGTCATACGTCACCTTCCGGCGTTTTTCGCGTCTTTCATCGATGGCGTTGCTGAGCAGTTCCGGCCTGAGCCCGAAGCTTTCCAGGGGGGTCAGGCTGTCGGGGTTGAGCACCGATTCGATCCGGGCGCCGCTGACGCGGATCTCGGCCGTGCGGCCGGGGTCGGCGGGAGTCGACGCGTCGTTGCAGACCAGGATCCGGTCGGGTCCGGCCGTCCGGAACCAGGCCGCCCCGGGGGACGCGGCCCCCTCCTCGTACCCCAGTCGGCGGAGGCGGGCCTTCAGCTGGTCCAGGGAGAGCGCTTTCCCCGGGCGGAGGTAGGTCGGGGCCGAGTAGATGCGGGTGGCTGCGATCGACCGGCGGTTCCCGAGCTTGAGCTCAATGGTGCCGTCGAAGATGTAGTAGTAGCGGATCAGGAATGCGGCCAGTGAGATTGCCAGCACCAGGCCCAACCCGACGAGGACCTTGACGCGGGTCTTTCCGGTCTTCCCCTTCCGGCTCCCGGTCCTCTTTCGTTTCGTGGCGGTCATTCCTCCCCCCAATAGACAGTTCAGGGCATCGATGCCTGAATCCGGCCGGTTTCCTCAACCTCGTACCCCCCAAGGCTCAGGACCTGCTCCTGAAACCCGGGCGAACGGATGATTTCGAGCACGAGCACGATGCGCTGGTCTTTCATGAGTGGCGTGGGGATCACCAGGTCGTAGCGTTCCCTGGTAACCGGGATGAAATCGAGGTCGAGCGCCAGGGCCGCGGCCATGATCCCCAGTCCCGCGTCCGCCCGTCCCGAGGTGATCGCCATGGCCACGCTCATGTGTGTGTACTCCTCGTCGGCATACCCCTGGATCCCCGCCGGGTCGATCCCCTCCCTGCCGAGTTCGTAGTCGAGCAGGATCCGGGTGCCGGAGCCCGCCTGGCGGTTGACAATGCGGAGGTCGGGCCGCGTCAGGTCGGTCATTCCCCGGATCCCCTTCGGGTTCCCCTTCGGGAGCATCAGTCCCTGCCAGCGGTGGACCAGTGTGACCAGCGTGACCGGGGTGCTCTTGATGAAACGGCCGAGGTAGGAGCGGTTGTAATCCCCGGTCTCGGTGTCCAGGAGGTGGGAGCCGGCGAAATGGGCGATCCCCTTTTCCACCGCCAGCAATCCCCCCATGCTCCCAACGTTGCCCGAGGAGATGGTGACCCGTCCCTCGGAGCGCTCCTTGAGGGTGCTGGCGAGCAGGTCGATCGTGAGGTCGTGGGACCCCAGGGTCAGCAGCCGGTGCTCCAACTCCCCGGGGGAGGTGAGCAGCTCGACCCGCGCCTTTTCCCCCTCGGAATAGCCGCTCGTTTCCGGCGGGATACGCAGGATGCCGTCGGCGCGCACCAGCGACGTCAGCATCCCGGCCCCGCCGGTGAGGGGGATGGCCACGATCCGTGGGCCGATCCGGCCCAGGATGACCCTCACGTGCTCCTCGAGGCCTGGCTTGGAGGGGAGTTTCCGGCCGATGCAGACCTCCACCTCCCGCGTTTCGGGGGGCTCGAGTCCCTGGACCTGGAACAGGAGCGGGCGGACGAACTCGCGGAATGAAACCGCCGCCGAAACGGGATAGCCGGGGATGCCGACCACCGGGCGGTCGGCGACCGCGGCTAGCAGCGTCGGCTTGCCGGGCATGACGGTCACCCCGTGGACCAGGAGTTCCCCGGACTCGCGCAGGACCGCCGGGGTATAGTCTTTCGATCCGGCCGAAGAGCCGGCGATGATGAGGACGATGTCGTAGTTTCCTCCGATCCCCGCAAGGACGGCGTCCCGGATCTCTTCCGGCCGGTCCGGGACCGGGCGCGCCAGGGTGCACTCGGCGCCGCATTCCTCGGCCATCGATTGGAGCACCTGTCCGTTGACCTCCAGGACCAGCCCCGGGCGGATCGGATCGGTGACCTCCTCGGGGGGCACGACCTCGCTCCCGGTGGGGATGATGAGGACCCGCGGCTTGCGGGAGACGGAGATCTCCATGACACCCGCCGCCATCAGCGCCCCCTGGTCGAAGGCGCGGATCCGGTGATGCGCCGGGAGGATGATTTCGCCCCTGACGATGTCTTCCCCCATTTTGCGCACGTGCTGCCAGGGATAGACCGCTTCCCGGACCTCGCAACCGGCGTCGGTCATTTCCACCTTTTCGATCATGACCACCGCGTCGGCCCCTTCGGGGAGGGGCTGGCCGGTGTTGACCGGTATCGCCTCCGTTCCCACCGGGAGCAGGACGGGGGTTTCGGGGAAGGCGGCAAAGGTCGACGCGGCCCGGACGGCCACGCCGTCGACCGCCGCCGCATGGTAGGCGGGGACGGACCGGGCCGCCTTGACGGCGCTCACGCTCATCCGGCCGAGGGCGCGGCGCACCGGTACGGTTTCCGCTTGCAGCGCCAGGTTCCGGAAGCGCGTCAGGAAGATGTCCCGGGCCTCATGGAGCGGTTTCAGGTTGCGATAGGACTGTCTCTTGGGTGTCATGTCCGGCTCTTCATGGATTAAAACTCGATGACGTCGACGACCTCGCCTCCAGGGAGCCCCTCGGCGTTCATTGGGATCCTTATGATCCCGTCCGCCCGGACCATCGTGGAGAGCATGCCCGATTTCCCGAACACGGGGCGGGCGACGGCGTTTCCCTCGCCGTCCCGCTCGAGCCGCACGCGGATGTACTCCTCCAGCCCGATAGTGGAGTGCACGCTGGTGGCGAGCACCGCCTGCACCCGGTGTCCCGCGGGCCCCTTGGCCAGCGGGGCGCCCTGGAGGTAGCGCAGGAAGGGGGCCAGGAAGATCTGGGCGATCACCAGGGCGGAAACGGGGTGCCCGGGAAGCCCGACAACGGCGTTTTCCCCCTGTCGGGCGAGCAGGGTGGGTTTCCCGGGCCGGATCGCGATGCCGTGAGCGAGCAGCTCGACCTCCGGGAGCCGGGATACGGCCTGGAGCATCAGGTCGCGCGCTCCGACCGAACTTCCCCCCGACATGGTGACGACGTCGGCCGCGGCGAGCGCCTCGCCTAGCGTCCGTTCCAGCCGGGCGACGTCGTCCGGCACGATGTCGAAAAGGGTGGGGATCCCTCCCGATTCCCGGACCAACGCCGAAATCGCGTGGCTGTTGGCATCGCGGACCTGGCCCGGCCGGGGCCGGCGATCCATGGGGACGATTTCGTCCCCCGAGGAGATCACCCCAACCCGGGGGCGCCGGTAGACGGGGACCTCGATGATGCCCAGGGCGGCGAGAAAGCCCAGTTCCTGGGGGCGCAGCACCTTCCCCGTTGCGAGGAGAGTGGTTCCTGAGAGGGCGTCCTCCCCCCGTTCCAGGACGTTGGCTTTTTCGGTCACCGGCCGGGTCACCTCGATGCTCCCGGCTTCGGCGGGGTTGGTGTACTCCACCATCACCACGGCGTCGGCCCCCGGCGGGAGGAACCCGCCGGTCGGGATCGGGGCCGCCTCCCCCGCACCGATTTCGAACCGCGGCAGCTCCCCCATGAGGACGGGGGGCCCAAGCGTGAGCAGGGCCGGGATCGAATCGCTGGCCCCGAAGGTGTCCCGGGCGCGCACGGCAAACCCGTCGACGGTGGAACGTGCCCCCTCCGGCAGGTCCTCGGGGCAGGCCAGGTCCCGGGACAGGGTCCGGCCGAGCGCGTCGTCCAGGGGCACCGTCTCCCCCGCGAGCCGGGGGAAGCCGCCGAGGCACTCGAGAAACCGGTCCGCGGTGATCACGTGAAAAAACTCGGTCAATGCAAACCCTCGCAAATCAAGGAGGGACGGGCGGCCCGGGAAAAACGTTGGGACGCGCGCCCTCGGGTCAGGCGATTTCCGGCAGGCAGAACGAGGTCTCCAGCCGCTCGTCGCAACGGGCGCAGTCCCATTCCACGTGGAGACTGGTACACTTGACTCCCTGCTCGGTCCTCCACGCCATGCGCCACCGTCCACCGCAGGAGGGGCAGGCGGGTGCGGCCGCCAGCCGGATGCGGAGCGCTTTCCCCCCGCGTGGGGAGGGGACCTCCAGCCGCCGGATGCGAAGATCGACGATTCCCGCATCCTTCAATTCTGCCAGGAGGTTGCGGAAGAATCTAAGCGAATCTCCCGCCTTTTTTTCCGCCATTCTGCGCCCGGCGGCCGTGCGCATGTTCGCGGGGAGGGAGGCGGCATAGGTCAGTTCCTTGCTGAGATAGCCGAGGACCGAAGAGCGCAGCGTGCGGCCGCGCAGCACCGATTTGGTGAAGAACGCGGCGATCCCCAGGGCCCCGAACTTGGAGAGGAAATCGGCGTCGTGGATCAGGGCCGCGACCGCGTTCTCCCCCGCTTTCTCATTGTAGAGAGCCACGAGTCCCGCCGTTACCTTGCGGATGTCGGCCGCCTTCATCCCGGCTTCGCCCAGCAACCGCGCGGCGATGCGGGCCGATTCCTCCTCTTCGGCCGTCTCCCCCTCGTGGTAACGCCCCCCGGCGAATTTGCCCGCGTCGTGAAACAGTGCGGCGATGGAGGGGATCAGGGGGTCCAGTCCCTCCAGCGTGGCCAACCGGCAGGCCAGCGAAGCCACCTGGACCGTATGTTCCCAGAGGTGGCTCTCACGGCGTTCCGCGTCCCCTTCGTACTCCCGTTCCGAATTCTCGATGAAGCCCCGGATCCGCGCCACCAAGCCCGGAAACCGGGATTCGACGATGCTTTCGTAGGACTGGTTTTCGGCAGCCATGAGGGCGGCATTATCCCGCGCCCGCAACGGGAGCGTCAAGCCATACTTGGCCTGTGATCCCCGCTGGACGCTCTGATTCCGGTCCGTGCCCGGCGCTCCCGTGCCGGGGGAAAACAAAAACGGGAGGGCGTCGGCCGACGCCCTCCCGTCATCCGCCCTGCCGGTCAAAATCGGTTACCGGGCTTTTTTCAGCACCATTTCCATCGGCTGGCCCATCATGTCCATGGTGAGCTTGATTTCCTGGGCCGAGACTACGCCCTTGTACTCCATTCTCATTTCCTGTCCGCCGAAATCGAGGGCCACCACGAACGAGATGTTGTTGCCGTCGATCTTGCCTTCCTTGAGCGGGATTTCCTTTCCGTCCGGACCGGTTGTGGATCCGGTCAACGTCGCTCCCTCCGCCTTGAAGGTGTAGGCGATTGTCATCGGGGTGCCGTCCATGCCCGGGATTTCGGTGGTCCATTTTCCATCCACGTCCGCGCCGAACGCCGGTCCGGCCACCAGAAACAAAGCCACAACCAATACCAGTCTTTTCATGAAATCCTCCTTGTATACTGTTAAGCCTCGCGTCCGAAACTTCAGTGAGCATTCTCCCGCGGGCGCCCGCCCGGGGGGGCCTGACCCTGTCCGTGGGGCTGGGTGATCTTCCCCTTTTCGAGGCGGAAGACCCGGCTCGAAAGGGCGGACACGATGTCGGGATCGTGGGTCGCCATGATCACGGTAGTATTACGACTCTGGACAGCCCGGTGTAACAGTCCCGCCAAAATCGGCCGGGAATCGTCGTCGAGCGAATTGGTGGGTTCGTCCAGGAGCAGGATCGGGGTCTCGATGACCAGCGCCCGCGCCAGCGCCACCCGCTGCGCCTCTCCCCCGGAGAGGAGGTGGGCGTGCTTGTCCAGGGACTCCGCGAGGCCCAGCGCGCGCGCGATCTCCTCCGTGCGGTTGCGAATCTCCCGCTGCGGCAACCCCAGCACCCTGAGGCCGTAGGAGATGTTTTTTCGGACCGTGGTGGAGAAAAGGACCGGTTTCTGGTGGACCAGGGTGACCCGGCGCCGCAGGTTCCGGTCCCGGTTGCCGACCGATTCCACCCCGCCCAGGCGCACGCTCCCCTCCGAGGGGGTGCGTATCAGGGCGAGGATCGAAAGGAGGGTGGTCTTGCCGCAGCCGTTGGGGCCCATGAAGGTGGAGATCCCCTGGGCGGGGATCTCGAGCCGCGGGATGTCCAGGACGGTCCGGCCGTCGTATTCGTGGCGGAGACCGCGGATGACGTAGGCGTCCGGGGAGGTCATGCCGTTCTCCTCCGCAGCAGCCGCGCGCCGATATTGACGGCGAAGGCGACGACGAGCAGGATCATCCCCAGGGCCAGCCCCAGCGCGAATTCACCCCTGCTGGTCTCGAGCGAGATGGCGGTAGTGATGGTGCGGGTGTACCCGAGGATGTTCCCCCCAAGGATGATGGAGATTCCCACTTCCCCGATCACCCTCCCGAAGGCGGTGATGCAGGCCACGAGCAGCGCTGGGCGAGCCTCTTCGGCCACCGTGACCAGGGTGCGCATCCTTCCGGCCCCCAGGGTGAAGGCGGTTTCCCTGACCACCGGGTTGACCACCGAAATGGCGCTTGCCGACAGGGAGGCGACCAGCGGCAGGATCAGCACTGCCTGGCCCAGGATGATGGCCGCAGGGGTGAACAGGAGCCGCAGCTGTCCCAGCGGGCCCTGGCTGAAAACCAGGGTGTAGACGAAAAGGCCCACCACCACCGTGGGAACGGCCAGCAGGGTGTTGAGCAGGTCCTCCACGAACCGTTTAAAGCGGAACCTGGCGGTGGCCAGCGCCACCCCCAGGGGAACCCCGATGACGGAGGCGATGAGGGTGCTGGTGAGCGAAAAACGGAGGGAGGCCCCCACGATGACGGTGACCTCGGGGTCCGCCGTGAGGAGGAGGCGCAGCGCCTCCCTCGATGCCTGGGACAGGTCGTTCAAGCAGTCACTCGTCCGGGACGCAGACCGGTTTGAACAGGGCGTGCCCGCCCGAGCGGAAATCCCCGATCCGCTTTTGCCCTTCGGAGGAACAGAGCCAGTTGATGAGCTGGAGCGCCAGGCGGTCCTTGACGGCGGGGAAGCGCGCGGGATTGACCAGGATGGCGGAATAGTAGTTGAGGAGGTCCGGGTCCCCCTCGGACAGGACCTGGAGTTTCAGCTGGTCGCGCCGACCGAGCCAGGTGGCGCGGTCGGAAAGGGTGTAGGCCCCCTTTTCCCCCGCCATCGTCAGCGTGGCGCCCATTCCTTGCCCGATTTCCAGGTACCAGGCCCCCCGGGGGGTGATTTCCGCCTGTTTCCAGATCGCTTTCTCCTTGCGGTGGGTGCCCGAATCGTCCCCCCTGGAAATGAAGGTGGCGCCCCGCCGGGCGATGGCGGCCAGGGCGGCGGCGGCGCTTTTCTCCCCCCGGATGCGGGCCGGGTCGGCCGGGGGGCCGAGGATGACGAAATCGTTGACCATCAGGGTCTTGCGGTTGACCCCGTAGCCCCGGTTCACGAATTCGAGCTCCGCTTCCGGAGCGTGGACCAGGACCAGGTCGACGTCGCCCCCCTCCGCGAGTTTCAGCGCCTGCCCGGTTCCGACCGCGATGACGTCGACCTTGCAGCGGCAGAGCTCTTCGAACCGGGGGAGGAGGAAGGGGAGCAGGCCCGAATCCTGCACCGAGGTGGTGGTGGCAAAACGGAGGCGCGGCGTGTCGGCGGCCGCGGCCGGCAACAGAAGGAGGAAGAATCCCAAGGCTGTTTTGAGGATGGTGTGCATATGCAAACTCGATTGTCGGTCCGCTTGGGACCGGTCAGTCCCGTTCGTAGACCACTTTCCCGGTGTCCCGGACTTCGTAGCCTCCCATCGAGACAACGTTGGTTTTGAATTCGTCGGAGCGGAGCACGGCGCAGAGCGCCTGGACGGCATCGGTCGAGAAACTCGCGGTCGGGATGGCCAGGTCGAAACGTTCCTTGGCCAGGGGCATGAAATCGAGCCCCAGCATCCGGGCGACGGCCATGATGCCGACCCCGGCGTCGGCGCCGCCGCTGAAGACCTCCAGGGCTACCTCCATGTGGGTGTAGGACGTGCGGTCATAGCCGGCGATCGACTCGGGGTCGATGCCCAGTTCTCGGAGCCGGTAATCGAGCAGGACGCGGGTCCCGCTCCCCTCCTGCCGGTTGATGAATTTTGCCTTTTTGGTGGCCAGGTGCTTGAGGGTCTTGATGCCGAGGGGGTTCCCCTTTTTGACGATCAGCCCCTGTTCCCGGTGCGCCACGTTGAGCAGGACCACCTTCATTTCGGGGAAGTGCTTCCTGATGAAGGAACTGTTGTACTCGCCCGTCTCCTGGTCCAGCAGGTGCGTGGCGGCCACGTGGCAGTTGCCGTGCTCAAGCGCGATCAGCCCGGCGAGGCTTCCCACGTTGGAGATCGAAATGGTGTAGTCGGGGTTCTGGAGGTTGGCGTTCTTGACCAGCAGTTCCAGCGCCAGGTCGTTGCTCCCGGCGATGACCACCTGGTGTCCGGGGCCCGGGCGGAGGGAAGGGGCGACACTTTCGCGCGCGCTTGCGACCACCCACTCCTCGATCAAGTTTTTGGGGAAGAGCCACTTGCCCGTGATCCGCGTGGCGGGGATCTTCTTTTCCTTGATCAACCGGTACACCTGTTTCTCGTTGATGCTGAGATACTCGGCGACCTCCTTGGTTGTGAGCATTTCTCGAGTCATGACGGTTCAGGTCCCTCTTTGGAATCAATGACCTGCAATGACGAATTGTAGCCGAAGGCGACCCGGAGTCAACGACATTCGGGCCCGGGACGCGGCGCGCCCCGGGCCGCCGACCCTAAGCGATGCGCGCGTCGTTGATGAGGTACTTGGCCGCGATGTAGTTGAGCGATTCGGCCGTCGCGAGTCCCTGGGCTAGGCGCCGGATCGTCTCCAGGTCCGAAGTCCAGGCGACGTCCCCGGGAGCGAACAGGCAGATCGATCCCGGTTCAGGTGCGGTGATCAACCGTCCTCCCGCGTAGCCGTACCAGGTGTCGCAGACCTCGGTCTCGTAAGCGTGCATCATGGGCGGGATGTCCGCGGGGGAGAACCAGAGCTTGATTTCGCGTTCGGCGTCCGCGGGGTTGGCCGAGGCGTGGATCAGGTTGTCCATCCGCTCGCTGATCGTGTTCCCCTCGGCGTCCTTGATCGGGACCAGGGTCCCCAGGGCGCGGATGCATCCCGGCTTGTCCTGCCGGGCGACGTGGGGGTTGGTTGGGCCGGCGATGGCGCGGATCTTCAGGATGGCGTCGGGGCCCTGGTAGACGATGGCGACCACGCGCCGCTTCCAGGCTTCGTCGTAGTGGAGGCTCCCGGTGATGTAGTCCAGGAGCGATTCGTAAAACGCCTTGCCGCGATGCTCCGCGTAATGCTCCTCCCCCAGGATGCGGTTGACGGCCACGATCTTGGCTCCCGCGAGATGAAGGCCGGAGTGGAATTCGGACAGCTGCGACAGCAGGTAGCCCGTCAGGGAGTTTTTGAGAGCGTCCGGCTTGAGCAGTACGAGGGTTTGTTCCAGTTCTTGCTTGTCCATTCGTCTGATCCTTTCCTATTATGAAAGGGGCCATTATAGCATCCGCCCGTGCTCCGCTGGGGATAAGTCGCTCTCCGGGGCGGAAATTGTGTTTCATGGAAAGCAGGGTGAAAGCGATGAAGGGTGACGGGATCATGTTCGGGAGGCGCGCCGCCCTGGTGCTGCTGGCCGCGGCGCTTTGCTCCCCCGTATGCCGGGGGGAAGAGGATCGGGCCCGGCGCCTGTTCGAGGATGCCATCGCCGCCATGGGGGGGGACGCCTTCCTTGGGGTGAAGGACATCGTCTCCGAGGGGCGGTATTTCACGTTTGACCGCTACGGGGCCTCCTCGGGGCTGATCCGGTTTACCGACTACACCAAGCTTCCGGACAAGAGCCGCTTCGAGTTGGGGAACCGGAAGAAGGAGCTCGAAATCACCGTTTTCAACCTGGAGCGGGACGAAGGCTGGGTGCTCGAGGGGCAGAAGGGGACGCGCGACGCCAATGCCGAGGAGATGAAGGGGTTCCGGGCGGCGGCCAACCACAGCCTGGAGAACATCTTCCGTTTCCGCTACCGGGACCCCCTCAACAAGCTGTTTTACCTGGGAGCGGGGGCCGGGAAGGATGCAAGCCTTGACGTGGTGAAGCTGATCGACCCGGAAAACGACGAGATCCTCGTCTATTTCGACCGGGCTTCCCGGCTGCCGGTGAAGCTCGAGACCGGCCGGTTGAACGACCGGGGGCTGCGGGAGCGCCTCACGAGCGAATTCAGCCGGTGGCACACGATCCAGGGGGTGAACACCCCGCTGCGGATCGACGGGACCGCGGGCGGGCGCCGCGCCTTCCAGCAGTTCATCACGAAGATCACCTACAACAACGGTCTCCAGGACGAATTCTTTTCCCGCCCCGAGCCTCCCAAGTAGGGGAGCGGCCATGACCCGGTTCTACGACATCTCCCGTACCCTCGAAGCAGGGATGGCCGTTTGGCCCGGCGACCCGGAGTTCGAACTCACGTGGTTCACGCGCATCCGGGACGGGGCGGCGGCGAACGTGTCGGCTGTCCGCATGGGGGTACATACCGGCACCCACCTGGACGCGCCCCTGCATGTCGACGACGCCGGGCGCGACATCGCCCGGCTGCCGGTCGGGGATTTCATCGGGCCCGCGCGCCTTTTCCGGATCGCGGCCGCGGGGGGGATCGGTGCGGCCGAACTCGCGGTCCTGGACTGGAGAGGGGTGGAGCGGGCGCTGTTCCAATGGGTCCCCCATGGACCGGGCGCGGGAGACTCCCCGGGTCCCTATGGTTTTTTCCACGATGACGGCGCGCGGTACCTCGCGGGGAAGGGGTTGCGCTTGGTCGGGACCGGGGAGCCGGGAGTGGACGCGCCCTCGAGCGCGGGCCTTTCCGCCCACCGGATCCTGTTGGGCGGGGGCGTCGCCATCCTCGAAAACCTCCGGCTGGAAGGAGTTCCCCCGGGGGACTACGACCTGGTCTGCCTCCCCCTGAAGATAGCGGGGGCGGAGGGTTCTCCGGTCCGGGCCGTGCTGCGGCGAAGCGTTTAACCCGCGTCGGCCAGGGTGGGCCGCACCTCGTCGGCGTTGAGGATCCGGTAGCATTCACGGCTCCGGATGATGAGGGAGGCCAGGGCGGTGTGGATGGCGTGTCCGGCGCGTTCGGCCTCCAAGCGGCCGATGATCGGAAGCCCGCAGAGGGAGATGTCTCCGAGCAGGTCCATCAGCTTGTGGCGGACGAATTCGTCCGGGTAGCGCAGCCCGCCGTTGAGGACTCCCGAGGGATCGAGCACCACGGCGTTGTCGAGCG
>JAAYAJ010000060.1 GCA_012719455.1 Acidobacteriota bacterium
ACATTCGGATTGGTGGGCCACTTCGGTTTCCTTTCTTTTGAATTCGACGTTCAAAGATCAGAAAAACAGATTTGGCCCACCACTACAAGGCTGGGGTTGGGGGCCTGCGTTCCGGCTCGGTTCCCTCGCCTTCTCTCCGGCCCCCAACCCTAATCAGTTCAAATTTGAATTTACAGAAAGAACGTTACACCCCCGAGGAAGCTAAATCATCAATTGGAGATCTTCCATGACTGATCCCCCCGCCGCCACGCCCAAAACCGAACTCCTCATCTACCAGGCAGAGGACGGGCGCACCCGCATCCAGGTGCGGCTGGAAGATGAAACCGTCTGGCTCACCCAGGCGGACATGGCCCAACTCTTTCAGACAACTCCACAGAACATCACCCTTCATCTTAAAAATATCTTTCAGGAAGGGGAGTTAGACGAGGCGGCAACTTGTAAGGATTTCTTACAAGTTCAAAGCGAAGGGGAAAGGCAGGTTCAACGCTTACGCAAATTCTACAATTTGGATGCCATCATTTCTGTGGGCTACCGTATCAAGAGCCATGTTGCCACCCGCTTTCGCCAATGGGCCACGCAACGGCTACGGGAATATATCGTCAAGGGTTTTACCCTGGACGATGAGCGGCTCAAGCAGGCAGGCGGCGGCAATTATTTCGACGAGTTGCTGGCCCGCATCCGGGACATCCGGGCCTCGGAAAAGGTGTTTTGGCGCAAAGTGCTTGATATCTACGCCACCAGCATTGACTACGACCCGAACACTGAAATGTCCCGCCGTTTCTTCCAAATTGTCCAGAACAAGATGCATTGGGCCGCCCACGGACACACGGCCGCCGAGATCATCGCCGCCCGCGCCGATGCCCGGAAACCGTACATGGGGCTGACTTCCTGGACCGGGGTGAGACCAACCCAGGAGGATATCAACGTTGCCAATAACTACCTGAGCGCCGAGGAACTGGACACGCTCAACCGAATCGTGACCATGTATCTTGATTTTGCCGAGCTTCAGGCCTTGAACCGAAAGCCCATGTACATGAAGGACTGGATCGCCAAGCTGGATGATTTCCTCAAGGTCAGCGAAAGGGAAATCCTCACCCATGCAGGCAGAGTCAGTCACGAGGCGGCCCTTGAGAAGGCACGGGCCGAATATGAAAAATACCGCGAGCAGGCCTTGGAAGAACCTTCGCCGGTGGAGCGTCATTTTATTGCTGCGGTGGAGGAAGTTAAAAAACTGGAAAAGAAAACCCCACGGAGAAGGAGAAAAAAGGATGATTTATGATCTCAGATTGGTGATTGAAAAATGCGCTTTACAATCGGCGAGCATTGATCGTCAATCGGAGATGCTTTTATGCTGACTGCCTTACGAATCGGAAATTTCAAGGCCTTTGCCGAAACTCAGCGGATTCCTGTCCGTCCCCTGACCCTGATCTATGGCGCGAACAGTTCCGGGAAATCGAGCGTACTGCATCCGGTCCGAATGTGAGGTTCTTCTTGTATCCCAAGAATTCCGCCTGATCACGGATTCCCTTTCAGCACAATAATTATGTGGTACTTGTTGTCTTTTTCCTCTGCTTACGGGAAGCCGGAATAGCCACCGAAACAAACTCACAACAAAATCAATCAGGCATGGCCTACTATTTACTTAACGCTATAAATTGTTGGCTACATTAGGAAATTCCAAGATAAATGTTGGTTCCGGCCATGTTGGCTATCCATTTCGGAGTAACTCCCAAAGGCCGGAATGCGGAGGTTGGGAAAAGGTTGATGGCCGGCGCGCAGGAAAGGCGGAGCGGCATGGAGGGGCCTGGGGGAAGGCCCGGATGATGCGTTGGGCCCCCCCAGGCTTTTTAGGGTTGTTACTGTGAAATACGTCAATACCGGCCTAGCGTTTTGCTTTTTTTCAAAAAAACTTTTCCCGGCGCGTTATACTGATAAGAGATGCAACAGGAGCCTCCCCTCGCCCGGCCCGCTCCTGCGGGCCGCGGGGGAAGAGGGCGGGGAACGATCATGGACTGTCTGCGGCTGGGTATCGACGTCGGCTCCACCACCTCGAAGGTGGTGCTGGCCGGGCAGGACGGGCGCGTCCTTTTCTCGGATTACGCCCGGCACCACACCCGCACGCGGGAAACCCTCCTCGGCCAGCTGGAGAGGATCGAGGCCGATTATGGCGACCGCCCCCTGCGGGCGGCCTTCACCGGGTCGGCCGGGATGGGGCTGGCCGAAAACGCCGGGGTCCCCTTCGTCCAGGAGATCATCGCCGCGGCCGCCCTGGCCACCGCGCGCTACCCGGGACTCGGGAGCATGGTCGACATCGGCGGCGAGGACTCCAAGCTGATCCTGTTCGAAGAGGGGCGGGGGCCGGACATCCGGATGAACGGCAACTGCGCGGGGGGGACCGGGGCCTTCATCGACCAGATGGCCGTCCTCCTCGACCGGAGCATCGGGGAACTCGACGAGATGGCCCTCGGGGCCTCGGCCTCCTACCCGATCGCCTCCCGCTGCGGGGTGTTCGCCAAGACCGACGTGCAGAACCTCCTCAGCCGCAGGATCGACCCCGGCGACATCGCCCTTTCGATCTTCGAGGCGGTGGCGGGGCAGATCATCAACTCCCTGGCGCGCGGCCGCACCATCCGGCCGCCGGTCCTGTTCACCGGCGGGCCGTTCACCTGGATCCGCTCGCTCCGCCGGGCGTTCGCCCGGCTGCTCGCGCTGGAGAAGGCCGACATCCTCCTGCCCGAACACCCGGAGCTGTTCACCGCGCAAGGGGCCGCGCACTCCGTCCCGGAAGACTCGCCCCTCCTTTCCCCGGCCGAGCTCGCCCTGCGGATGCGGCGGTCGCGCCCGGCGGCGGCCGCGGGCACCACCCTCCCCCGTCTTTTCGATAGCCGCGAGGACCACGAGCGCTGGGAACGGGAGCGGCCCCGGGTACGGCTCCCCGAGGCCGAGGGCGCGGGGGGCGACTGCTGGCTCGGGATCGACTCGGGGTCGACCACGACCAAGATCGTCGCCATCGACGACGCCGGGGCCATCCGCTTCGAGTTTTACCGCGGCAACCAGGGGCGGCCGCTCGAGACGGTGCTCGAGGGGCTCAAGGAGTTTTCCCGCAGCGGACCGGTGCGCATCCGGCGCGCGGCGGTGACCGGGTACGGCGAGGAGCTGGTCAAGGCGGCGCTCGGGATCGAACTCGGGGTGGTGGAGACCGTGGCCCACTACCTTGCCGCGCAGAGGATCGCGCCGGAGGTGTCGTTCATCCTCGATATCGGCGGGCAGGACATGAAGGCCATCTTCGTGCGCGACGGCGTTCTGGGTAACATCGAGATCAACGAGGCCTGCTCGTCGGGGTGCGGGTCGTTCCTCGAGAATTTCGCCCAAACCCTGGGGTACACCCCCGCCGAATTCTCCCGGCTGGCGATCGGATCGGACGCCCCGTACGACCTCGGTTCGCGCTGCACCGTGTTCATGAACTCGCGGGTGAAGCAGGCGGTCGGGGACGGCGCCACCCCGAGCGACATCGGCGCCGGGCTGGCTTACTCGGTGGTCAGGAACTGCCTCGACAAGGTGCTGCGCATCCGCAACCGGGACGAGATCGGCTCCACGGTGGTGGTCCAGGGGGGGCTGTTCCGCAACGAAGCGGTCCTGCGCAGCCTCGAACTCCTGTCGGGGAAGAGGGTGGTCGTTTCCGACCGGCCCGAACAGATGGGGGCCTACGGGGCGGCGCTGTATGCCCTCGGGCGCGGCGGGGAGAGTTCGTTCATCGGGCTCGACCGGCTGGAGGAGGCCGCAACCCCCGCGACCCGGACCAGTACCTGCGGCGGCTGCGCCAACCGCTGCCGCGTCACCGTCTACCGCTTCGCCCACGGCGGGATCTGCCACAGCGGGAACAAGTGCGAGAAGATCTTCGGGGGGAAGGGAGAGGCCTCCTTCCGCGGCGCCAATATCTTCGACCGCAAGCGTGAACTCCTCTTTCCATCCGCCGGGCCGGCCGCGGGGGAGGAGCGCCCGGAGGCGGATGCGCGGGTGCGCATCGGGATCCCCCGGGTGCTCGACATGTACGAGCATCTCCCCTTCTGGCGCACCCTGCTCGAGGGGTGCGGCTTCCGGGTGGTACTGTCGGACGAGAGCGACCAGGCGCTGTACGAGCAGGGGATCGGGGCGCTGATGTCGGACAACATCTGCCTGCCGGCCAAGCTCGCCCACGGCCACGTGGCCAACCTGGCCGAAAAGGGGGTGGACCGCATCTTCCTTCCCTACGTGGTCTACGGGGAGAAGGAGTTCGAGCAGACCGCCAACAGTTTCAACTGCCCCATCGTCACCGCCTATGCCGAGGTCCTGAAAAACACCTCCCTGCCGCGGGGCGCGGACGCCGTTCCTTTTGATTACCCCCCGGTCGCCTTCCATGACCCCGTGCTGCTCGCCAAGGCCTGCCGGCGCTACCTCCGCACCCTGGGGGTCGGGGAGGCGCGGTTCCGCCGGGCGTTCGACCGGGCGCTCGAGGCGCAGCGGGAGTTCCGCCGGGAACTGGCGGACGCCAACGAGCGGATCCTCCGGCAGGCGCGGAGCCGGGGGGAGACGGTGGTCCTCGTCGCCGGCCACCCCTACCACGCCGACCGGATGGTGCACCAGCAGGTGTCCCAGATGCTGGCCGACATGGGGGTGCACGTGATCAACGAGGACCTCGACACCGGCGCTCATGGGGAGGGGTTCGAGGAATTCTTCGCCGTCGCCCAGTGGGTGTACCCGAACCGGATCCTGCAGGCGGCCTGGTGGGCCGCGCGCCAGTCCTTCCCGCTCGGCCTCATCCAGCTCAACTCCTTCGGCTGCGGCCCCGATTCCTTCATCATGGACGAGGTCCGCGACCTGGCCCGGCGCGCGCGGTTGCCCTTCACCCTCCTCCGGGTCGACGAGATCTCGAGCCCGGGCTCGGTCCGGCTGCGCCTGCGCTCCCTGGTCGAATCGCTCCGGCTCAAGCGCCGGGCGCCGGGCCAGGTCGTGACCGACATCGAGTCGATCGCCCCTCCCTCCTATTTCGGCAGCGCCGAGCGGGAGCGCACCATCCTGGCCCCCTGGTTTTCCGATTTTCATTCCCCCTTCATCCCGCTGATCGGCCGGCAGGCGGGGTACCGGATCGAGAACCTCCCTCCTCCCGACGAGGAGTCGGCGGAGCTGGGGCTCCGGTACGTGAACAACGAGGTGTGCTACCCCGCGATCCTGGTCGTGGGGGACATGATCCGGGCGCTGCAGGGGGGACGCTACGACCCGGCGGAGGTGGCCGTCGGCATCACCCAGACCGGCGGGCAGTGCCGGGCGAGCAACTACATCGCCCTGATCCGGCGGGCGCTCGGCGACGCCGGTTTCGGCGATGTCCCCGTGGTCTCCCTGACGGTGTCGAATGCGGTGGGGGGCCCCAAGCGCGGCTTCGGGCCCGACTGGCTGCGGGCGCTCCGGCCCACCCTGCACTACCTCCTCTACGCCGACGCCCTGTCGCGGATGTACCACGCGACGGCCCCGCGCGCGCATGACGCGGGGGAGGTCGATCGGCTGCGGGACCGGTATATCGAGCGGGCGTGCGCTCTCTGGGACGACGGCGGGCTGGAGCGGCTGCCCGCCCTGCTCCGCTCCGCCGTCGCCGATTTCAACGCGGTCCCGACGGTGGCGGACGAGATCCGGGCCGTCGGCATCGTGGGGGAGATCTACGTCAAGTACAACCGTTTCGGCCAGGCGGGGATCGTCGACTGGCTGATCGCCAACCGGGTCGAGGCGGTGCTGCCGCCGCTGATGGAGTTTTTCACCCAGGCCTTCGTCAACGCCGAGGTCCGCCGGGACGATTATCTCCAGCGCCGCCGGCCGCTCGATTTCCTCTCCCGCTTCGTCGAACGGGCGACCGAGCGCCCGGCCGAGCGCTGCGAGGAGATCCTGCGCGGGTTCCGGTTCTACCGGCCCGTGGAGGGGATCCGGTCCGCCTCCCGCATGGCCGCGGAGGTGCTCAGCCTGAACAACCAGTACGGGGAAGGGTGGCTCATCCCCGCCGGGATCGCCGCCTGCGTCCGGCAGGGGGTCCGGCACGTCGTCTGCATCCAGCCCTTCGGCTGCATCGCCAACCACATCGTCGGCAAGGGGATGGAAACGGCGATGAAGCGCCTCTACCCTGACCTCGACCTGCTCTATCTCGATTTCGATCCCGGGGTCAGCCGGGTGAACGTCCTCAACCGGCTCCAGTTCCTGATCCAGAAGCTCCCCCCCGCCGACCGGGGAACTTTTTCCGCCGCCGCGGACGCGTATGCCGAGTGCAGGAAAGGGAAGGGAGGAGGGACGGCATGAAATGCAGGGGTTGTGCGCGGGACATACCGGAAGATTCGAGGTACTGCCTTTTCTGCGGGATCGCCGCACCGGGCGCGGCCGGGGGCCCGGGCCGGGCGGGCCGCCGGCGCCTGATGCGCTCGCGCGCCGACCGCAAGATCGCCGGGGTCTGCGGGGGGGTGGCTGAAAGCTTCGACCTGGACGCCACCGTCGTGCGCCTGGTCTGGGCGCTGGCGGTCGTTCTTCCCATTCCGCTGGTGCCGGCGTGTCTCGCTTACCTGCTGGCGTGGATCATCCTGCCCCAGGCGCCCGCGCCGGAGGGCGGGGCGCCCGCGTGACGATGCCCGACCGGGGGCTCCGCTATCTCCTCGACAGAACATAATCAACCGCTAGCGGCCGGGCTCACGGCCGCGCCCTGGTCGCGATGAAGCGCGACGATTTTCCTTTCTTCGGCCCGCCCGGCGGCGACGGGCGCGGATAAGCGCATTCGCGAGAGAATTTGGGATGGAAAGCGGGGCGGGGGATGCCTTATCCTGAAAAGCTGGATTGCACCACGAGGATGTCATGGTTGAACCGAACGGCGCCGCGGAAGAATTGGAGCGGCTGCTCGGGTACGCCTTCCGGGACCGGGCGCTGCTGGAGCAGGCGCTGACCCACCGTTCCTGGGTCAACGAGAGCGGGGAGCAGGGGCCCGGGCACAACGAGGCGCTCGAGTTTTTGGGGGACGCGGTGCTCGGGTTCCTGGTCAGTTCCCGCATCTTTCACGCCTGCCCGGGCATGACCGAGGGGGACTTGTCGAAGATCAAGGCCTACCTCGTCAGCGCGGCCTCCCTGGTGAAGCTGGCAGAGGCGATCCGCCTGGGGGAGTTCATCCGTCTCAGCCGGGGGGAGGAGAAGACCGGGGGGCGGGCCAAGCGCGCCATCCTCGTGGACGCCTTCGAGGCCGTCATCGGGGCCGTCTACCTCGACGGCGGTGTCGAGGCCGCCGACGATTTCGTCGGGCGCCAGATCGGCCCTTTCCTCGAGGCGGTAGACCTCCGGCAGCTGACCTACGGGGATTTCAAATCGGCGCTGCAGGAGCGGTTGCACGACCTGGGGCGCCCGGAACCGGTCTACCGCGTGGTCGACGAGCTGGGGCCCGATCATAAAAAGACCTTCGTGGTCCAGGTCGAGGTCGCAGGGAAGAAGGTGGCCGAATCTTCGGGCCCGACCAAGAAGGAGGCGCAGCAGTCGGCCGCGCGCCTGGCGCTGGAGAAGCTCCCCCCGCCGCAGCCGGACCCCTCCTGAACCCGCCGCCTACCGGCGCCGGCCGCGCATTTCGGCCTGGAGCCGGAGGGCTTCCTGGTTTTCCCGGTCCCAGCGCAGCACCTCCGCGACCTGCGCCTCCGCCCTGCGTCTGAGCCCCGCCTCGAGATAGATCCGGGCCAGTTCCAGGCGGCTGTCGAACCGGAGCGGGTCCAGCTCGATCGCCTTCAGCAGGTGCCCTTCGGCGCTCTTCTGCATCCGCGGCAGGCGGGCTTCGGCCATCCCCAGGGCGTGGCGGTAGGCCGCATGCTCGGGACGGAGCCACACGCTCCCCTTCAGCCGCTCGGCCGCCTGCGCGAACTCCCCCCGGGCCAGCAGCGCCCGCCCGCTCCGGTAGAGGGTGTCCGCGGTCTTTTGGTCGTCTTCTTTGGTCGCCTTCTTTTCCGCCCCGGCGGCGAGCGAACGGTCGTAAGCGGCGCGGGCGGCGGGGTCCCGGAGCGTCGACCAGGCTTCGTTGACGGCGGCGAAGAGGCGCTGGGCCGATGCGCGCACCGCCGTCCCATGCTCCGCCGATTGAAAGCGGTCGGGGTGGAAGCGCCGGGCGAGGGCGTGATAGGCGTCCCGGATCGCGTTCGGGCGGGCGTCGGGGGGGACCTCCAGGAGGTCGTACAGGGTGCCGCCGGCCGCGCGCTCCAGCCTCTCTTCCAGTTCCCGGTCCGCCGAGGGGGGTTCCACCGGGGCCGCGACCTCCCCGACTTCCTTGCCCGGTTCGAAGCGCGCCCGTCCCAGCAGGGCCAGGACCAGGAGAACCTCTTCCGGCCGGTCGGCGCCCGGGCGCAGGATTTCGACAAGCTCCGTGGTGCGCCGCGGCTGCTCGAGCGCGGCAAGCGCCGTCGCCTCTCCCCGGTCCCAGGGGAGGTCCGCGGTCCCGGCCGGGGACCAGCTCCCCGCGGCGTAACCGGCCGGGAGGGAGACCAGGCGGGAGGAGACGGCGCGGCGCGCCGAGGCCACCAGGGCCTCGGGCAGCGGCAGGGCGAGGTTCAGCCGGTCCGGGAGCAACCCTTCCCCCTGGTAAAAACGGAGGAGGGGGTCCTTCCACGCCCACAGGGAGGCCAGGATGGCGATCGCCTGCTCGCGCCGCCCCTCGGCCACCTTGGGCGCCCCGGCAAGCGAGCGGAGGGCTTCTTCGAGGCCGCGCCCCCCTTTCATCAGGGAGGTGACCTCCCGGAGGGCCGGTTTGGGGAGCGCCCCCTGGGCGACCATGATCCGGGCCAGGTGTTCGCCGGGCAGGTTGCTTTCCGCCCCGGCCAGGGTCCCCCCGATCAGCAGCAGCTGTTTTTTTTCCTTCCCGCGCTCGAAGCGCAGCACGCCGCTCTGCCCCTCCCGGTGCATTTCGAGGAGGATAGGGGTGAGATTTCCGTGGTTGGCCATATTCGGCCACCTTATCGGATGATCGGGGCGGGAGGGTTAGGCGGGCGGGGCCTCAGCCCCTGCCGGTGAACCAGTACAGGCAGAGGGCCGCGGCGTCGTAGGCGCCGTGGGCCACCATCGGCGCCACCAGGCTCCCCCGCGCGAGGTAGAGGAGGCCGAACACGAGGCCGAACAGGGTCGCGAGGATCATCCCCTGGACCCCCTGCAGGTAGTGTCCCGCCCCGAAGGCCAGGCTCCACAGGAGCAGCCCGACGCCGAACCCCCCAAGGTGGTGGCCGAAGCGGTTGAGGATAAAGGCGCGCTGCAGTTCTTCCTTGACGCCGCCCGCAACCAGGGTGACGGCAAGGAACAGGGCCAGGTCGGCGGGGGTGTGGATGATGTCCGTCAGCGGGTTGCGTTCGAGGTAGTGCCCGGGCAGGTAGAGGAAAAAGAGGCGGCCGACGACCTGTTGACAGAGCAACAGGAGCGGGGCGATCGCGAGCCCGACCAGGACGTTCGACTTCCAGCGCCGCCGGCCCGCGTCCAGGTCGCGCACCCGCTCCCGGTTGACCCGGAGCAGGGCGAAGAGGAGGAGAAACAGGATGGCCGCCTCCACCAGGAGAAAGAGGGCGACCCCTGCGGCCCCGCCGGAAAGGAGCTCGACCCGTTCCCCCCGGACCAGCGCGAGGGCCAGGCCGGCCAGGAAGCTCGACACCACCCCCGACACCAGCAGGATCTCGAACAGGGCCCGCAGCCGCTCCGGGTGCGGGGCCGGGTCGACGGCAAAGGGGGAGCGGTTCATGCCCAGAACCTACCAGCGGGGGCGGGGAGAAGTCAAGCCGGCCGAAGGGAAGGATTTTCAGTTGTTTATCCCCACTGCGACCGATCGGTGAACCCTTTGGCCGCCGCGTGAATCCATCATGTAGATTAAAGGTTTGGAAGCGTCCATGGTCTCGTGCAAGAATTGGGGTATGAACCACAGGGTGGGGCTCGGTCTGTTGCTGGTGTTTGCGCTCCTGGCGGCCGGGGTGTGCGCAGCGGCCGGTGACGCCGCGCTTCCCCAGGGGACCCGCATCACCCTGCAGTTGAACAACTCGCTGAGTACCCGGTCGAGCGGGGAGGGGGACCCCTTCACGGCGGTCGTGACCACCCCCGTCTACCGGGAGGGGCGGATCGTGATTCCCAAGGGGAGCGTGGTCGACGGCAGCGTGGCCCGTGTCCTCCGCCCCGGCCGGCTCAAGGGGAAGGCGCTCATAGACCTCAAGTTCCAGTCGATCAGCATCCCGGGGCGGGGGGAGCGGGAGATCGTCGCCACCCTGGACCGGGTCGATGTCGAGGGGGGCGGCCGCGCCGCGCTGGAGAAGGGGAACAGCGCCCTCCCCACCGCGAAAGCCGGCGTCGGCGCGCTGTCGGTGGGGGAGAAGGGGTCCGTTTTCAGTTCGCAGGGGCTGGACCTGGAGATCCCGCGCGGGTCCACCCTCGATATCCAGCTCGAGCGCCCGCTGGCGATCCCCGGGGAGTAGCCCGGATCACGATTCCCGGCGGATGACGTCCATCCCCCGCATGTAGGGGCGCAGGGCTTCGGGGATCACGACCGTACCGTCCTCCTGCTGGTAGTTCTCCACGATGGCCAGCCAGGTCCGGCCGATGGCGAGGCCCGAACCGTTCAGGGTGTGCACGTACTGCTTCCGGCCTTCCTCGCCGCGGAAGCGGATGTTGGCGCGCCGCGCCTGGAAAGCCTCGAAGTTGCTGCAGGAGGAGATCTCCCGGAAGCGGTTCTGGCTCGGCAGCCACACCTCGATGTCGTAGGTCTTGGCGCTCGAGAACCCCATGTCCCCCGTCGAGAGCGCCACCACCCGGTGGTGGAGCCCCAGCCGCTCCAGCACCTCGGCCGCGTCCCGCGTCAGGGCCTCCAGCTCGTCGTACGAACGCGCCGGGTCGGCGAATTTCACCAACTCCACCTTGTTGAACTGGTGCTGCCGGATCAGCCCCCGGACGTCCTTGCCGTAGGAGCCGGCCTCGCTCCGGAAGCAGGCGGTGTAGGAGACGAATTTCCGCGGCAGGTCGGCGGCGTCCAGCGTCTCGTCCCGGTAGAGGTTCGTCACCGGCACCTCGGCCGTCGGAATCAGGTAGTAGTCCGTCTCCTCGACGTGGAAGAGGTCCTGGGCGAACTTGGGGAGGTTGCCGGTGCCGAACAGGCTGGCCGAGTTGGCCATCAGGGGGGGGAGGACCTCCCGGTACCCGTGCTCCCGCGTGTGCAGGTCGAGCATGAAGCCGATGAGCGCCCGCTCGAGCAGCGCCCCCGCGCCGACGAGGAGGGAGAAGCGCGCGCCGGCGATCTTGGCCGCGCGGTCCATGTCCAGGATGCCGAGGGCGGTTCCCAGGTCCACGTGGTCCTGGGGCTCGAAGTCGAACTCCGGCGCCTGTCCCCAGCGGCGCACCTCGACGTTGGCGTTTTCGTCCTTTCCGATCGGCACCGATTCGTGCGGCAGGTTGGGGATGGAGTGCAGGCACGCGTTCAGGCGCTCCTCGGCGGCGCGGGCGGCCTCCTCGAGCGTCTTGATCTCCGCGGAGATCTCCTTCACCCGGGCCTGTTCGGCCGCGGTGTCCCCCCCCGCGCGCTTCGCTTTTCCGATCGCCTCCGAGGCCTCGTTGCGCCTCCTCCGGAGTTCCTCGCTCCGCGCCAGGAACCCCTTCCAGTCGGCGTCGGCGGCCACCAGCTCGTCGAGCGGGTAGGCGCCCCCCCGGGCGGCCAGCCGTTCCTTTACCAAATCCAGGTTTTCCCGCACGAAGTTCTTGTCCAGCATGCCCTTTTCCTTTGCTTGGTCGAATGTCTGTGCGCATTCTACCATTGACTTTGACGGATGCCATTGTTTCAATCGTTTTTCCGGAAACAACAGGGGGCGGGCACGATGGCTGGAATCAGGCGGGCGGTATTTCCGGCGGCGGGGTTGGGAACCCGGTTCCTCCCGGCCACCAAGGCGCAGCCGAAGGAGATGCTGCCGCTGGTGGACAAGCCGCTCATCCAGTACGCGGTGGAGGAGGCGGTCGCCTCGGGGCTGGAGAGCCTGGTGATCGTCACCGGCCGGGGGAAGAACGCGATCGAGGATCATTTCGACGTGTCCTACGAGCTGGAAAGGACCCTCGAGGAGCGGGGCAAGCCGGAACTGCTCCGCGTGGTGCAGGCGGTATCGGACATGGTCCGGATCGCCTACATCCGCCAGAAGGAGGCGCTCGGGCTCGGCCACGCCGTCCTGACGGCGCGGGACCTGGTGGACGGGGAGCCGTTCGCGGTGCTGCTGGGGGACGACGTCATCATCACGGACGGCGGGGAGACGGGGGACACCCCCTGCATCCGCCAGCTGATGGATATCCACGAAAAGCATGGGACCGGCGTCGTGGCCGTGATGGAGGTGCCGGAGGAGGAGACCGGCCGCTACGGGGTGGTCAAGGCGCGCCCGCTCGACGAACCGGGGGTGTTCGAGGTCGAGGACATGGTGGAGAAGCCGGGACCCGGGGAGGCTCCCTCCAATTTGGCCATCATCGGCCGGTATATCCTGACCCCTGCCGTTTTCCCCGCCCTGGAGGAGACGGGCCGGGGGAGCGGGGGGGAGATCCAGCTGACCGACGGCCTCCGCCGGTTGCTCGGCGGCGAGCGGGTGCTGGCCTGTAAATTCAGGGGACGGCGGCTGGACGCCGGGGACAAGCTCGGGTTTCTCCAGGCGACGGTCGAGTGCGCGCTGCGCAACGAGGAGCTGGGGCCGGCGTTCGGCGCCTGGCTCCGGGCGCTCGACCTGGAAGGGTTCTGAAGCGCCGACAACCGAAGAGTGCGAGGCGATGATATGAGAGTCTTGGTGATCGGGTCCGGGGGAAGGGAGCACGTGTTGGTCTGGAAACTGCTCCAGGGTTCCAGGGTGGAAATGGTCCTGTGTGCGCCGGGCAACGGCGGCATCGCCCGCACCGCCCGCTGCGTGCCGGTCCGGGATACGGACGCCGACGGGATCGTCGACCTGGCGCGGCGGGAGCGGATCGACCTGGTGGTCGTGGGACCCGAGGCGCCGCTGGCCGCCGGGCTCGTGAACCGGCTGGAGGCCGAAGGGATCCGGGCGCTGGGACCCACGCGCGCGGCGGCGCAACTGGAGTCGAGCAAGGTCTTCTCCAAGGACTTCATGGCGCGCCACGGGATCCCGACGGCGCGCTGCACCATCTACCGGGACCCGCAGGCCGCCACAAGCTGGCTGCGCTCGGCGGAAGCCGAGTACCCCATCGTGGTGAAGGCCGACGGCCTGGCCGCGGGGAAGGGGGTGGTGGTCGCCCGGGACGCCGGGGAGGCGTGCGACGCCGTGAGCCGGATCATGGTGGAACGGGAATTCGGCTCGGCCGGCAACCGGGTCATCGTCGAGGAGTTTCTCCAGGGGATCGAAGCCTCCTACATCGTCTTCACCGACGGCAGGACCGTCCTGCCCGCCGTGGCCGCGCGCGACCACAAGGCCGCGTTCGACGGCGACCGGGGGCCCAACACGGGGGGGATGGGGGCTTATTCGTGCGACGACATCCTCGGCCCCGCCCTCGAGCGGGAGGTGCTCGAAAAAGTCATTCAACCCGTGATCGACGGGATGCGGAGTGAAGGGCATCCCTTCAAGGGGATCCTCTACGCCGGGCTGATGCTGACCGAGGGGGGGCCCAGGGTGCTGGAGTTCAACGTCCGGATGGGGGACCCGGAATGCCAGGTGATCCTCCCCCGGCTCCGGAGCGATTTCGCCGAGCTGTGCGCCGCCGTCTGCGACGGGCGGCTGGCGGACTACAAGGCCGAATGGAGCCCCGACGCCGCCGTGTGCGTGGTGCTCGCGTCCGGCGGGTACCCCGGGCACTACGAGCGGGGAAAGAGGATCACGGGGCTGGACATGGCGGGTGAAAACCCCCGCGTGGCCGTCTTCCACGCCGGGACGCGGATCGAGGGGGACGCGCTCGTCACCGACGGCGGGAGGGTGCTGGGGGTCACGGCCCTGGACCGGGACCTGGCCGGGGCGATCATGCAGGCCTACGAGGGGGTCAACAAGATCCATTTCGAGGGGATGCAATACCGCCGGGATATCGGGGCGAAAGGGTTGAAAGCGGGCGCGCAGCCGTCCGGGCCGCGCCCATAGCGAGGAGATTGCCATGAACGGACCGAAAGTGGCGGTGGTGCTGGGGAGCGATTCCGACCTCCCCGTCATCCGGGAGATGCTCGATCTCCTGAAGGAATTCGATGTCGCGTACGAGGTGACCATCTCGAGCGCCCACCGCTCCCCGGCGCGCACCCACCACTATGCCGTGGAACTCGAAGCGCGGGGGGTCCAGGTCGTGATCGCCTGCGCGGGGGCGGCGGCGCACCTGGCGGGCGTCATCGCGGCCGAGACGATCCTGCCCGTCATCGGCGTCCCGATCGACAGTTCCCCGCTCCAGGGCCTGGACGCGCTCCTTTCCACCTCGATGATGCCGGCGGGGATCCCGGTGGCGACCATGGGGATCGGGAAGATGGGGGCGGCCAACGCCGCGGTGCTCGCCGCCCAGATCCTGGCCCGCGGCGACGCCGCGCTGGCCGAACGGCTCCGCGCCTACAAGCGGAAGCTGGCCGACCGGGTTGAGCAGAAGGACCTGGAGCTGCAGAAAGCGCTGGATGCCTAGCTTTTACATCCGGACCTTCGGCTGCCGGGCCAACCAGGCCGACAGCGCCGGCATCCGGGCGGCCCTCGCCCCCCTTCCCGAGACGGGGGACTGGCGCCGGGCCGACCTGGTCGTGGTCAACAGCTGCACCGTCACCCACCGTTCCGACCGCGAGGTGCGCCAGGTCGTGCGCCGCCTGCACGGCGGCAACCCCGAAGCCCGCATCGTCGTCACCGGCTGTTACGCCCAGCGCGATCCCGAAGCGGTCGCCGCGCTCCCCGGCGTCCGCCTGGTGGTGGGGAACGCCGAGCGCGCGCGCCTTCCCGAATTGCTGAAGGAAACGGCGGACTCCGGCCCGGCCCGCGTGTGCTGGTCCCCCGTCGACACCGCCGCGGAGTGCCCCCTCCCCCCGATGGGGCGGACCGGGGGGAAGACCCGGCCCCTGGTGAAAATCCAGGACGGCTGCGACTCCGCCTGCGCCTACTGCATCGTCCCCAAGGTGCGCGGCCCCGGCCGCAGCGCGCGTCCCGAAGCGGTGCTTGCCGAGATCGCCGCGCTCACGGCGGCGGGGTTCCGGGAGATCGTGCTCACCGGGGTGCACCTGGGCGCCTACGGCCGCAAGCGCGGGGATCATCCGGACCTGGCGGAGCTGCTCGAACGGATCGTCCGGATCCCGGGCCTGGGCCGCGTGCGCCTCAGCAGCATCGAACCGATGGACTTCGATCCCGGCATCATCCGGCTCGCAGCGGCGGGCCCCGTCATCGCGCACCACTTTCACATTCCGCTGCAGAGCGGGTGCGACCGGATCCTCCGCCTCATGCACCGCCCCTACCGCACGGCGCGGTACCGGGAGCTGGTCGGGGAGATCGTGCGCCTGCTTCCCGACGCCGCCATCGGCACCGACGTCCTGGTCGGCTTCCCGGGGGAAACGGAGGAGGATTTCGCCGCCGGCTGCGCCCTGCTCGAAGAGCTGCCGCTGGCCTACCTGCACGTCTTCCCCTTCTCCCCCCGGGAGGGGACGGAGGCGTTCGCGCTTCCCGGCCGCGTCGCGCCGCGCGCGCTCGCCCGCCGGGTCGAGCGCGTGCTCGCCATCGGCCGCGCCAAGAGCGCCGCCTTCCGCCGCCGCTTCGCCGGGCGCACCCTCCCGGCCATTACCCTGGCGTCGGGTCCGGACGGCACCCGCGTCCTCACCAGCAACTACCTCTCCGCCCGCATCCCCGATGCGCTCCCCCCCAACCGCCTCATCACCATCCGCCTAAAAACCGGGGACGGACCAGAGTAAAGCACTGGTAATACAGAAGATATTTCGGGGACGGACCACAACAATCATAAGATTATCGTAGTGAATGGAGCAGGGGGCATTCCGATCACCACGGCCGCTTCGCCCTTTAGACCCCCTGGCTCACGGCGCCGGAATGCGGAAATCCGCTATCGCTTTTTTTCGAGGATGACCGACATCCGGCAGGCGTCGCAGTCGAAGCGCAACAGGTAGGTGTGGCCGTCGTCCCTGATCCGGAGCGGCTCTTCGAGCAGCCGGGCGCCGCCGTACCTGGGGCAGGCGTCGAGCTCGCGGCGGAGGCAGTAGCGCGATGTCATCACCTCCCGCCCCACGGGGTCGGGCAGCGTCTCGAAGGCGCCCTCGACCACCTCGGCGCCGTGGCGCTCGTAGAAGCGCCGGGCGGAGCGGTTGAGGACGTTGGCGTGGTAGTCGAGCCGCTGCTCGGGGAAGGGGGCGTCGTTGGGGACGAAGGGCGCCTCGTCGCGGGGGCAGGTTTCGGTCCTGACCCGGGCGAGCGCCTCGAGCGCGTCGCGCTTGAGCCGGTTGAGGAAGCTCAAAGGGTAGAAGCCGACGGGGCCGGTGATGCGGACCTCGGTGGCGGCGAACGGGGTGTTACCGGTGGTCGCGAGCTTCGCCCGCACCTGCGCGAGCGATCTCCCGGCATCGAGCGGGGGTTCGAACGCGAGCGGAGCCTCCACCGCGGCCGCGTGCCCATCCTCGTCCCGGACGGCGAGGCGGACGACGTCCCCGTCATGCGCGAAATCCATCTCCACCCCGATCCGCCGCCGGCCCGTGGCCCGGCGCAGCACCCGGTTGAAGGCGATGTCGAGGTTGCGGTAGAGGCGCGTGCCCGGCCGCAGCCCTTTCATGGTCGAGGGATAGACCCGGTCCCCCTCCACCCGCTCCACCCGGAAGCCGGCGAGGGTGCGCGCGCGGGTGAAGAAGCAGAGGCCGTCCCCGTTCTGCAGGCGCGCCCCGTCGGTCTCGAAGCAGCCTGCGCCCAGCCGCGTGACGGCGCCGACCGGCTCCCCGATCGATTTCTGGGTGTCGAGCGAGGCGATCTTCGGCCGCCCGCCGGGGAGGAAGAAGCGGGTGTAGCCGCGGTTGAACGTCTTCCGCGGGTCGGGTTCGAAGTGGAGGTCGCAGCGGCCGGAGGAGGCGCGGCGGTACCCTCCCGCGCCGGCGATGAAGGCGTCGAGCGCCCGGCTGTAGGCGGCGGTGATGTTCTTGACGTATTCGATCCCCTTGTACCGCCCCTCGATCTTGAAGGAGGTCACCCCCGCCCCGGCCAGGGCTGGGAGGTCGTTGATCAGGCAGAGGTCCCTGAGAGAGAGGAGGTGGCGGTCGGACTCGATCACGCGCCCGCGGCCGTCCAGCAGGGTGTAGCGGCCGCGGCAGGGCTGTGCGCAGACGCCGCGGTTGCCGCTGCGCGCCGCCACCGCCTGGCTCATGTAGCACCGGCCGCTGTAGCTGACGCACAGGGCGCCGTGGACGAAGGACTCGAGCTCGATCGCCGTGGCGCGGCGGATGGCGGCGATCTCCTCGAGCGCCAGCTCGCGGGCCAGGATCACGCGGCGGAAGCCGACCCGTTCGAGGAAGGCGATCCGCTCCGGCGTGTGGTTGTGCATCTGGGTGCTGGCGATCAGGGGGATGGGGGGAAGGTCGAGCTCCAGCAGCCCGACGTCCTGGATGATCAGCCCGTCCGCCCCGAGCGCGTGAATCTCCCGGCAGAGCCCGAGCGCCTCGGGCAGCTCATCGTCGGCGAGGATGGTGTTGAGCGCCACGTAGACCCGGGCGCGGAAGAAATGGGCGTGCCGGACCAGGCGCGCGATCCCGTCCAGGTCGGCCCCGGCCGCGGCGCGGGCGCTGAAGCGCGGGGCCCCGATGTAGACGGCGTCGGCGCCGTGGTCGATGGCGGCGATGCCGATGTCGGGGGTCCCGGCGGGGGCGAGCAGTTCGAGCGCCTTCAAGGTCATCTCCGCGGCCTCAGGCTCTTTCCAGGATCACCGTGGCGGCCGCCCACCCCTCCGCGTGGGTGAGGCTGAGGTGGACGGCCGAGACGCCCAGGGAGGCGGCGAGCGCCGCGGCCCGGCCGTGAAGGGCCAGGACGGGGGCGTGGGGCCGCGCGCGCACCACCTCCGCGTCCTGCCAGGACACCCCGTTCCCCCAGCCGGTCCCCAGCGCCTTCATGAGCGCTTCCTTGGCGGCGAAGCGCGCGGCGAAGTGGGGGGCGGGGTCGCGGTAGGCCAGGCAGTACTCCCGTTCGCCGGGGGAGAACACCCGGGCGGTGAACCGCTCCCCCTGCCGCCCGAGGATCCCGCGCAGGCGGGGGATGTCGACGATGTCGATTCCGGTTCCCACGATCATGCTCGGCTCCGCGAAGCGGGTTGACAGCGGGCGGCGCGCCGCCCCACACTAGGCGGTGATGCCCGACGACGCTTTCATCCTCCGGTCCGCCCGGGGAATACCTTATTACAGCTGCCGGGAGTTTGAAAGCCTCCCGGGGGTGCGCCACGCCTTTTCCACCCGCGCCGGCGGTCTCCCCGATCTCCCTTCCCCCCTGCTGACGCTGCGCCAGGTGCACTCGAACCGGGTGTGCGTCGTGGAGCTGCCCCCCGGCGCGTGGGACCCGCCCGAGGGGGACGCCCTGGCCGCCGCCCATCCCGGCGCCGCCCTGGGGGTGCGCTCGGCCGACTGCTTTCCCGTCCTGGTCGCCGACCCGGTCGCCGGCGCGGTGGCCGCGGTCCATTCCGGCTGGCGCGGGACCCTGGCGGGGATTGCCGCGGAGACGGTCGGCGCGCTCGGCCGGGCGTTCGGCAGCCGGCCCGGGGATCTCCACGTCGCCGTCGGCCCCGGGATCCGCTCCTGCTGCTTCGAGGTCGGGCCCGAGGTGGCGGACGCCTTCGCCGCGGGCTACCCCGGGACGGCTCGCCCCGCCCCCGGCCGGCCCGGGAAATTCCTCCTCGACCTCCCCCGGGTGCTGGAGGCGCAACTGGAGGCCGCCGGGGTGGCGCGCGGGCGCCGTTACGATTCGGGCCTCTGCACCTTCTGCAACCCCCGGGATTTCTTCTCCTACCGCCGGGAAGGGGCGGCGGCGGGGCGGATGATGTCCGTCATCGCCCTGGGGTGACCCCCGCTTCCCCCCGCGCCCGCCCGGCCAGCAGGCCGCAGGCGGCGGCGATGTCCTCCCCGCGCGCGCGGCGCACGCTGGCGGTGATGCCGGCGTCGACGAGGGCCTGCTGAAACCCGAGCACCCGCTCGGGCGGGGGCGGCTCGAGCCCGATCGACGGGTCGGGGTTGAGCGGGATCAGGTTGACCTTGTGGCGCAGCGTGCTGAGCAGGCGCGCGAGGCGCCGGGCGTCGTCCGGGGAGTCGTTCATCCCCCCGACGAGCACGTATTCGAAGGTGATCCGGCGCCGCTCCGCCAGGGGGAAGCGGCGGCAGGCCTCCAGGAGCGCGGCGATGTTCCAGGTCCGGTTGATCGGCATGAGCCGGTCCCGGACCTCGTCCGTCGCCGCGTTCAGCGAAACGGCCAGGTTGGGCCGCACCGGCTCCCGGGCGAGCCGATCGATTCCGGGGACCACCCCCGCGGTGGAGAGGGTGATGCGGCGGGGGGAGACGGCCATCCCCCCCGGGTCGGTCATCAGCCGGAAGGCACGGAGGACGTTGTCGTAGTTGAGGAGCGGCTCCCCCATCCCCATCAGCACGATGTTGAGGCGCCGGGAGGCCGGGCCGCGGTCCGCCGCGAGGGTGAGCGCCTGCGCCACGATCTCCCCCGCGGCGAGGTTGCGCCCGGGCGGCTGCCGGCCGGTGACGCAGAAGAGGCAGCCGAGGGCGCACCCCACCTGGGTCGAGATGCAGAGGGTGTCCCGCTTCTCCTCGGGGATGAAGACCGCTTCGACGTGCGCGCCCGGGGAGACCTCGAACAGGGAGCGGCGGGTGCCGTCCCGGGAAACGGCCGTTTCCACCACCGGAAGCCAGGCGAGGGAAAATTCCGCCCCGAGGCGCGCGCGCAGCGCTTTCGGCAGGTCGGGGAAGGCGTCCCACGAGCGCCGCAGGTGGCGGTAGACCCCGGCGTAGATCTGGCGCGCCCGGTAGCGCGGTTCCCCCAGGGCCGCCGCCACCGCCTCCATTTCCCCGAGATCCATCCCCACCACGTTCCTGGTCTTCATCGCTGTATCCAAAATACCATGTTCGGCGCCCCCTCTTCGAGTGCCGGGGGTTCTTTGATACTGGCCGCCGCTCCGGCGTTGTGGTAAGTAATACGCTTATGCGGATGGACATCCGGAAAAAAGCGCTCCCCAACGGTCTCGTCGTGGTTTCGGAGGCCATGCCCCACCTCCGCTCGGTCTCGCTGGGGGTCTGGGTCAAATGCGGCTCCCGGGTCGATCCGGCCGGGCACGCGGGGATCTCTCATTTCATCGAACACCTCCTGTTCAAGGGGACGCGCACCCGCTCGGCCGCCGCCATCGCCGCCGCGATCGATTCGGTGGGGGGGGAGCTCAACGCCTTCACCGAAAAGGAGTTCGTCGGGTTTTACGCCCGGGTGATGGACCGGCACCTGCCGCTGGCCTTCGAACTCCTGTCCGACATCGTCCTCAACCCGACCTTCCCCCCGCGGGAGATCGAGCGCGAGCGCAACGTGATCTTCGAGGAGATCAACATGATCGAGGACTCCCCCCAGGAGCTGGTCCTCGACATGCACATGGAACAGTTCTGGAAGGGGCACGCCCTGGGCCGGCCGATTTTGGGGAGCAAGGAAACGGTGGCGGCGATCACCCGCGCCGACGTCCGCGGGTTCTTCCGGGACCACTACACCGCCGGCAACACCATCGTCGCGGTCGCGGGCAACATCGACCACCGGAAGGTCCAATCGCTGGCGGAGCGCCGCTTCTCCGGCCTGGCTCCGGGAGCCGCGGCCGCGGCGGAGGCGCCCCCCACGGTCTTCCCGGGGCGGAAGGTCAGGCGCAAGCGCCACCTGGAGCAGACGCACCTCTGTTTGGGGACGGTGTCCCCTCCGGTCGGTTCGCGGGAGCGGTTCGCCGCCGGCCTCCTCTCGAACGTCCTCGGCGGGGGGATGAGTTCCCGGCTGTTCCAGAACATCCGCGAAAAACGCGGGCTGGTCTATTCCATCTACTCGATGCTGAACCTCTACCGGGACGCGGGCTCGCTCGCGGTCTACGCCGGGTGCGCCCCCGAGCGGGCGGCCCAGGTCGTGGAGCTGACGCTCGGGGAGTTCCGCCGGCTGAGGGAGCGGCTCGTGGCGCCCGCGGAGCTCAAGCGCGCCCGGGAGTGCCTGAAGGGGGCGATCGTGCTGGGGCTGGAGAGTTCCAGCAACCGGATGGCCCACCTGGCCCAGCAGATGATCTATCACGGGCGCTGCCAGGAGCCGGGGGAGATCCTGAAAGCGGTCGACCGGGTCACGGCGCGCGAGATCCGCGATCTGGCCCAGCGCCTGTTCGATCCTTCCTCTTTGGCCCTGACCGCGCTGGGCTCCGGGCTTGGCGCCGATTTCGCGGCCGCGCCCATGGGTGCATGACCGATGGGGCTCAGTTTCACGGTACTGGGGAGCGGCAGTTCGGGGAACGCCACGCTGGTGAGCGACGGGGAGACCCATATCCTGGTGGACGTCGGGCTGAGCGGCAGGGAAACCGCGCGCCGGCTGCGCCAGCTCGGGATGGAACCGGGGCACGTGTCCGCCATCGTGATTTCCCACGAGCACGGCGACCACTGCCGCGGGGTCGGTCCCTTCGCCAAAAACCTGGAGATCCCCGTCTTCATGACGGAGGAGGCGTTCGACGGTTCGGGCCTGAAGCTGGAGGAGCGCAGGCTCCGCCGCATCCGCCCGGGCGAGGGGTTCGACATCGGGGGGATCTGCATCACCGGGTTTTCCGTTCCCCACGACGCCAGCAACCCGCTCGGCTTCGTCCTGGAGAAGGACGGGGTGCGGATCGTGATCGCGCTCGACCTGGGCTTTCTCTCGAACCTCGTCCTGGAGCGGCTGCGCGGAGCCGACGGCATCGTGATCGAGTCGAACCACGACGAGCGGATGCTCAAGGTGGGGCCCTACCCCTGGGCGCTCAAGCAGCGGGTGATGAGCCGGCGCGGCCACCTTTCCAACGATTCGGTGGCGCACTACCTGACGAACGATTTCGACGGCCGGGCGGCCGTGGTGGTGCTGGCACACCTCAGCAAGCAGAACAACCTTCCCGAGCTGGCGCTCCTGTCGGCCCAGAGGGCCCTGGAGGAGCGCCCGGGCCTGCGGGCGCGGCACACCCGGCTCGAAGTGGCGCACCAGGACAAGATCGGCCCGACGTTCCGGTACTGACCCAGCTGCAAGGAGGCAGCCATGATCGATCGTTACATGCCCCGGGATTTCGCCGGGATCTGGTCGGAAGAAAACATGTTCCGCACCTGGCTGCGGGTGGAGCTGGAGACCTGCCGCGTGCTGGCCGAAAAAGGGTGGATCCCGCAGGCGGCGATGGAGACCATCGAAAGGAAGGCGGATTTTTCCATCCAGCGGATCCGGGAGATCGAGGCGGTCACCCACCACGACCTGATCGCGTTCACCACCAGCGTGGCCGAGTTCGTGGGCCCCGATTCCCGCTACATCCACTGGGGACTCACCTCGACCGACGTGGTGGACACCGCCCGCGGGGTGCAGTTGCGGGAGGCGAGCGACAAGATCCTCGAAGCGATGGACGAGCTCTCCGACGCCATCCGCGCCCGCGCCCTGGAGCACAAGCGGACCGTCATGATGGGGCGCACGCACGGGGTGCACGCGGAAATCACCACCTTCGGGCTCAAGCTGGCGGTCTGGTACGACGAGATGGGGCGCAACCGCGAGCGGATGCGCCGGGCGGCCGAAACGGCGGCCGTCGGCAAGCTGTCCGGGGCGGTCGGTACCTTCGCGCACCTCGACCCCGACGTGGAGGCGCGGGTGTGCGAGCGGCTGGGGCTGCGGCCGGCGCCCGTGTCCACCCAGACGCTGCAGCGCGACCGCCACGCGGAGTACCTGGCGGCGATCGCCATCGCCGGCAGCTCGCTCGACAAGTTCGCCACCGAGATCCGCCACCTGCAGCGGACCGAGGTGCGGGAGGCGGAGGAGCCGTTCGCCTCCGGGCAGAAGGGGTCCTCGGCGATGCCGCACAAGCGGAACCCGGTCAAATGCGAGCAGGTCTCGGGGCTTTCGCGCCTGCTGCGGGGGTACTGTGTCACCGCGCTGGAAAACGTGGCGCTCTGGCACGAGCGGGACATCTCCCACTCCTCCGCCGAGCGGGTGATCCTCCCGGACGCGACCTCGGTCCTGGCCTACATGCTCCGGTCGATGACGCGCATCGTCGCCGGCCTGGTGGTCCACCCCGACCGCATGCTCAAAAACATCGAAATGACGCGGGGGCTGGCATATTCGGGGCAGCTGCTGCTCGACCTGACCCGGAAGGGGGTGTTGCGCGAGGAGGCCTACCGCTGGATCCAGCGCTGCGCCATGAAAGTCTGGGACGAGGACAAGGACTTCCTGGAGGTCCTCGTCGAAGACCCCGACATCACCCGGGTCCTGACCGGTGAGGAGGTGCGCGCGGTCGTCAACCCCGAGCTGCAGTTGCGCAACGTCGACGCCGTTTTCGCCCGGGTCTTCGACGGGGCCGAACGGCGACGCTGACAGGCGCCCGCACCCTTTGCTATAATCGGGGCGCCCGATCGTCGCGGCAACGCCGGTTGGAGAAGCTATGACGACGCTGATCAAGAACGGGACCATCATCACCGCCGCCGACACCTACCGGGCGGACATCCTGGTCAAGAACGGCAGGGTGTTCGAAATCGGGAGAGAGATCTCCAAGATCGCCAACGAGATCATCGACGCGACCGGCAAGTGGGTGCTGCCGGGGGCGGTCGACGCCCACACGCACCTCGGCGCGCTGTGCGACGGCATGGCGCCGGCCGACGATTTCGCGAGCGCCACGGCGGCGGCCGCCGTCGGGGGGACCACCACCGTGATCGATTACGCGGAACAGGCCCCCGGGGGGACGCTGGCCGCGGCGCTCGAGGAGTGGAAGGGGAAGGGGGCCGGCAGCTCGGTGGTGGATTACGCCTTTCATCTCGCGATCTGCGAGGTGAACCCCGGCGTCCTCGGGGAGATCCCCGCCATGGTCGACGCCGGCGTCACCAGCTTTCACGTCCGGCTCGACGGCTGCGGGGAACGGTATATCAACGACGGCGACCTGCTGGAATTCTTCGAATGCGTCCGCGGAGCCGGGGCGATCGCGTGCCTGCACGCCGAAAACGGGGAGATCGTCCGGAGCTGCCTGCGCCGGCTGCGGGCGGAGGGGAAGACGGCGGTCCGCTACCTCCCCCTGGCCCGCCCGCCGGAGGTGGAGGCCCAGGCGACGGCCCGCGCCATCAGCATCGCCGAGATGGCCCGGGCTCCCATCTACCTGAGCGGCGTCTCCTGCGCCCACGCGATCGAGAGGGTCAAGGCGGCGCGGGACCGCGGGCAGGCGGTCTACGCCGAGACCTCCCCCCACTTCCTGCTGCTTGCGAGCGACCGGTACGAAGACCCGGACGGGGAGAAGTACATCTGCATTCCGCCGCTGCGCCCCTCCTGGCACGCCGACGTGCTCTGGAAGGCGATAGCGAGCGGCGACGTCCACGCGGTCGCGAGCAATCACCGGGCGTTCGACCACGCGGGGCAGAAGGAGCTCGGGAGGGATGATTTTACCCGGGCCCCGCACGGGTTTGCGGGGATCCAGGAGCGGGTGTCCCTCATGCACTCGGCCGGCGTCGGCGCGGGAAAGATCTCGCCCAACCGCCTGGTCGAGCTGGTGAGCGCCTTCCCGGCCAGGATCTTCGGGCTCTTCCCGCGCAAGGGGACGCTGTCGGTCGGGAGCGACGCCGACATGATCCTCTTCGACCCCGAGGCCGAGGTCACCCTGACGCAGGCTAAGAGCGTTTCACGTTCCGATTACACCCCCTACGAGGGGATGAGTGTGCGCGGCGCCCCCTGGATGGTACTGCAGCGGGGGAAGGTGATCGCGCGCAAGCACAAGATCATGACGGGCGCCGGCGCCGGGGAGTTCCTCCCCTCGGTCCGGTCGAGCCTGCCGTGACGGCCCGGTTCACCCCCGGCACGTCTACCGACAGGGAGCGGCCTTGAGCAGAGAGTGTCCAGAGTGCGGCAAGGGATACCCGGACGAATTCTCCTACTGTCCCGCGGACGGGGCGGCGCTCGCGGGCGCCCCGCAGGGGTACGGGCTGCGGGGGGGGAAGGCGAAACCGGCCGTGATCCGGGTCCGTACCGTGATGCTGGGATTCGCGGTCCTGGTCCTGATGGCGCTGGTCTCCTTCACCGCCGCCTTCCTGTACCAGTACTGGAAACCGAAGTTCGGGGGGTTGATGGTCAAGACCACGCCCGCCGGCGCCCTCGTGTCGGTCGACGGCGAGGTGCGCGGGACCACCCCGGTCTCGATCGAGAACCTGCGGAGCGGGGGGCACCGGTTGAGCCTCGCGCTGGAGGGGTACAAGGAGCAGGTCCGGCAGGTGATGGTGATCCCCTACGCCACCGAAAGCCTGCACTACAGCCTCGAGCCCGTCGTCCCCCGGCTCAGCAACGAGCAGCTGGCGGAGATCGAAGCGCTCGGCAGGAAGCTGGACGGCGCGCTGAAGGACAACATCCTCCTCCCCCCCCCCGAGGACTACAACGTCCTCTACTTCGTCGACCGGATCCTCGCGATCGACCCCGCCAACCAGAACGCGGCCGGCGTCCGCTCCCGGCTGGCCGATACCATCCGCCGGGGCGCCGAGGTGGCCTACGCGCGCGAAGACTGGCTGGAGTCGGAGAAGCAGTACCGGAACCTCCTGCTCCTCTTCCCGGGGGACGCCGCCATCGGGGAGCGGCTCGAGGATATCGCGGCCAAGCTCGACGAGAGCCTGCAGGACCGCGAGGAGCAGATCCTGCGGTGGTGCGCCCGGGCCGAGGCGGCCATGAAGGTCGGGAGTCTCCTCCCCCCGGACCGGGACAACGCCCTGGACGCCATCCGGAGCATTCAGCGTCTCGACCCGAACAACGGCTACATCCGGGAGGCGGTCGCGCGCCTGAAGGAGCTGATGCAGAACCGCGGGGACGCCAAGATCGCCGCTTCCGACTGGACGGGGGCGCGCGATGATTTCCGGGCGATGCTCGAGTATTTTCCCGAGGACAGCTACAGCCGGGCCCGACTGGAGACGATCGAGTCCCGGTTGGCCGAGCTGGCGCGGGCGGAGCGGCAGAAGAGCGAGGAGAAGGAATCGAGCGCGAGGATCGCCGCGCTGCGCCAGGCGGCCCTGCAATCCTTCCGCGCGGGCGCCTATGAAAAGTCGATCGCGGAGTGGCGCGATTTTCTCAAGGCGGAGCCGGCGAGCGACGAGGCCTACTTCTACCTCGGCGCCAGCTACCAGAACCGGAAGCAGCTCGACACCGCCATCCTGAATTTCGAGAAATGCCTCCAGCTCAACCCCAACAACGTCCTGGCGCACCTCAACCTGGGCCTGCTCTACGACTACCACCGCAACAACCTCAAGCGGGCCGAGGAGCACCTGGTCCGGGCCCGGGAGCTGGGGGGGGCGGACTCCTACACCCCGGAGCGCCTGTTGTCGATGATCCAGGACCTCCGGGACAGGGAGCGCGCCGCCGCCGTCATGAAGCAATCGTACCCGGTGGAACATCGGCACGCGTTTTCGAGTTGCCGGGGGAGCCTCCATTTTTCGGAAGAGGGGATGGAGTTCCGGACGACGGAGACCGACCATAGTTTCTACGAGTCCTACCGCGACATGCGCCACTTCGCCATCGAGGGGGACCAGATGTCGGTCCGGACGCGCAACAACAAGAAATACAATTTCCGTTTCCTCGACGCCGGCGACCCGGAGCGGATCCGTGCCTGGATCTCCTCCACCCGCCGCATCATCGTCGGCGGCAAGGTGGAGTGAGTCACAGCTCCTTCCTGGGGGCGTGGGCCCGGGGTGCGGGCGGGGGCGCGCCCGGCGCACGCCGCCGCGGACGCCGGAACACGCCGACGATGCCGCACAGGAGGAAGCCCAGAACCGCGCCGACGCCCAGGGGGATCGGCCGCAGGGCTTCGCGCACGCGGCGCACCGCGCCCGGGGCCGCCAGCGCCGGTTCGCGCTCCAGGAGCGGGAGCGCGGCGCCGTTCTGGTCGATCAGGCTGACCGAGAAGCGGAGCCGACCATCCCGGCCGCTCTCGAGCGTCCAGGTCCACAGCGAGCGCTCCCGCTCCCGGATTTCCTTCACCGCTTCCCCGGGGCCGGCCTGCGCCCGGACGGCGTCGGTCGCCGGGGCGAGTTCGATGCGCACCCGGAGCGGATCGCCAAGCGAACGCAGCACGCGCTTTTCCTCCGGCGTGGCGCGCACGTAGTCGATCGATTCGGCGGTGAACGCGGCCTCCGCCTCCCCCTGCCGGCCGTGCGGGACCGAGGAAGGGATCCTCCACTCGAGGAAGCCGATGACGAGGTTGTCGATGAGCACCCGCGCGCTCCCCACGCGGAAGCCCCCCTCCTCCTTCTCCTCCACCAGCCGTGTTTGCAGGGCGCGGACGCCCCCGGCGAACAGCTCCAGCTTCTCCTTCTCGTTTTTGAGTTCCAGGTACTGCCGGGCGAGCGAATCCTCCTTGGAGGTCAGGGTGCGGATGGTATCCTGCAGCCCGGCCTTGTCCCGCTTGAGATCGGCGTTCTCCCCCTCGAGGCGGGCGGCGTCCGCCAGGCGGGACGCGACCTCCTTTTCCAGCGCGGCGACCTTGGCCGTGAGGACGTTCTTCTCACCCTGCAGCCCGCGCAGGGCCTGGCCCAGGTCCGCGATCTGCCGGGAGAGGTCCTTGCCCGCCTCCACCTTCAGGTTGAGCGAGCGCTGGATGTCCGCCAGTTCCTTCTGGTACCCGTGGGCCGTCCCCTGGGCCGCGCGCAGTTCTTCCCCCAGGCGCGAGATCTGGGAGGAGGAGCTGCGCATCCGTTCCTCCAGCGCCGCGTTGGAGCTCTTCAGGCGGGCCGATTCCTCCTCGGCGCTTTTGACTTTTGCCGCCAGCGCCCGGTTTTCCGCCTGGGCGGAGGAGAGTTGGCTGGAGACCTTCTGGAGCCGGCTTTCAAGGGAAGAAACCTCCCGCTTCACCTGCTGGTAGGCGGGCAGGAGGGGGGCGATCTGCTCGAGCGCCTCGTCGCGGCTGATCGCCGCGGCGTCGGCCAGCTCGCCGACCGACCGCTCGAAATGGCCGGCCACGACCTGGCGCTTGGCATCGTCGATCTCGGTGTACCGGAGCCCCTCGGTGAGGACGGCCGCGACGGCCCGGTCGAACGCCGCCCGGATCGGGGCGTCGTCCTGCAGTCCATCGTCGAACTGGAACAGGAGCTCGAACGTTCCGGGAGAGGTGATGGGGCTCAGGCGGAGCCGGATCTGGTCCCCCGGGAAGCCGATATCGAGAATGCGCAGCTGGTCCCCCACCCTGAAGCGCGGGGACCCGGATCCAGGCTCGACGCGCTGGCCCTGGCTGGTGACGCGCACCGTCTGCCGCTCGCCGTACAGGGGGACTTTCAGCACCATCGCCCGGTTCTCGTAGCGTCCCCGGATCTCCTGCTGGAGGGCGCGCGAAACGCCGGCCAGGGCGGGGATGGAGCCGCAGCCGAGCAGGAGGAGAAGGAAAACAATCGGGTACGGTTTTTTGTGTCGTGGAATCATAAGGGCATCGTGCCTCCGGTTGGCGCCTATCATAACATAGGAACCAAGCCGTCGGGGCGCCCGGGCCGGGGGAAGGTTCGATTTCGCCCCATGGTTTCGGTGTCGCCGGGGCCGAAAGCGGGTTATGATGACAGCGCGGGACCGGGCGCCGCACGGGCGGGGGGCCCGGGCTCCCCGCGGACGCCGGGGTGACTGCTTGCGGATCGAATTCGGGGTGCTGAGCGACCAGGGCCGGGTACGGTCCTCCAACGAGGACTCTTTCGTTGCCGACACCTCGAATCGTCTTTTCCTGGTGGCCGACGGGATGGGGGGACACGCCGCCGGCGAGGTCGCCAGCCGGATCGCGGCCTCGGTCGTCGAGGAGGTCGTCCGCACCGGCGGCGCCGGGGAGGCGGGGGCGCGGCTCCGCGCGGCCGTGCGGCAGGCCAACGCCCGGGTCTACGAAACGCAGCGGGCGCGGGACGAATACCGGGGGATGGGCACCACCCTGACGGCGCTCATGTTCGACGGCCCCCGTTACCACGTGGCCCAGGTGGGGGATTCGCGCGCCTACCTCCTGCGGGAGGGGGTTCTCGAACAGCTGACGCGCGACCACTCCCTGGTCTGGCAGCTGTACGAAAGCGGGATCCTCTCCAAGGACGAGATTGCCCGCCATTCGCACAAACGCCTCGTCACCCGCGCCATCGGCACCCACGCCGACGTCGAGGTGGACCTCCGCTCCGACGTTTGCCGGGAAGGGGACCTCTACCTCCTCTGCTCCGACGGGCTCACCGACGTGCTCGGCGACGGGGAAGTCGGGGGGATCCTCGCCGGGCCGGACGCCTCCCCGGAGGAGATCTGCCGGCGCCTGGTGCGGGCGGCCAACGAGGCCGGGGGGCCGGACAACATCACCGTCGTCGTCATCCGCCTCGGCGCCGAGAGGTGATCGTTCCCCCCGCCTGCCGATCGCACGGCGGGCACGATTTCCACAGCCGGCGCTCACCCTGTGCATATTTTCTAAATCCTTGTGATAGAGCGTTAACGGGGAATCATCCGCACCCGTTTCCACAGGTTTTGCACAGCGGCGGGAGATTCAGGGCGCCCCGAGGCGGGCGAGGAATTGCGCGGGGGACAGGCCGCGGATGGCGAGGGTCTTGTTCCGTGATTTCGCCCCGGCCGCGATGGTGATGGAGGACTTGGCGATCCCCAGGACCGAAGCCAGGAACTCGACCACGGCCCGGTTGGCGGCGTCGTCGACCGGCGGGGCGGCCACCTTCAGCTTGAGGGCGCGGTCGTGGGTCCCGGCGATCTCCATCCGCCGCGCCCGCGGCTGGACGTGGACCCGCACTTCGATCCCCTGCGCGGTCTCCCGGAGGTCGAGATCTCCGGTCATGTGCGCGCCCCGAAGATGGCGCCGCCGATCCGGACGATGGTGGCCCCCTCCCGGATCGCCTCGGCGAAATCGTGGCTCATCCCCATCGAAAGGTGGCGCCGCCCCAGGCAGCCGGGCCGCTCCGCCTCGAGCGTTTCCAGCAGCCGGCGCAGGCGCTCGAAATAGGGGCGCGAGCGGGCGGGGTCGTCGAAGAAGGGGGGGATCGTCATCAGCCCGTCGACGCGGAGGTTCCGGAAACCTGGAGCCGCCGCCAAAAGCGCGCGGATCTCCTCCGGGGAGGCGCCGAACTTGGTCGCCTCCCCCGCAAGGTCCGCCTGGAGCAGGACCGACAGGGTCCGGTCCGCCTCCCCGGCGGCCTGGTCGAGGCGCGCGGCCAGTTTCACGCTGTCCACCGAATGGATGACGTCGAACAGTTTCGCCGCCCGGCGCGCCTTGTTTGATTGCAGGTGGCCGATGAGGTGCCACTCGAGCCCGGGGCCGGAGAGGGGGATCTTCCCCTCGGCCTCCTGGACGCGGCTTTCGCCGAACAGCGTCTGCCCCGCCGCCGCCGCCGCCGCGACCGCCTCCGGGGGGAAGGTCTTGCTCACCGCCAGGAGGAGGATGTCGCCGGGGGAGCGCCCACACCCTTCCGCCGCCACGCGGATCTCCTCGCGGATGGACTGCAGGTTGCGCGCAATCTGGTTCATGCGCCTCCACGCCGGGGCGGAACATTCGGTTTGAGTTGAGGGTCGTGCTTTGTTACCCTGATGCATTCTAGAAGGCTTCGGCCTCCCTGGCAAGGATTCCGATGTTTATTACATTCGAAGGGATCGAAGGTTCCGGCAAGAGCCTGCAGATCGGGCGGGCGGCCGCCCGTCTCGAGAAGCGGGGCGTCCCCTGCCTGCTGACGCGCGAGCCCGGGGGGACCGAGTTCGGCCGGGCGCTGCGCCGGGTCCTGCTCAGTCCCGGGGGCGGCCGGCGGGAGCCCTGGTCGGAACTCCTCCTCTACCTCGCCGACCGGCACCAGCACCTGAAGGAGGTGATCGGGCCCGCCCTCGAGCGCGGCCGGGTGGTGCTGTGCGACCGCTACCATGACGCCACACGCGCCTACCAGGGTGCCGCGCGCGGGATTCCCCTGGACGACATCGAGCGGGTGGCCCGGCTGCTGGGGGTGGTCGAGCCGGACCGGACGATCCTGCTCGACCTCGATCCGGAAACGGGGCTCGGCCGGGCGCGCGCACGCAACAGCTGCGACCCGGCGGCGGCGGCCGAAGGGCGGTTCGAGGCCGAGGAAATCTCCTTCCACCGCAGGGTGCGCGCCGCCTACCTCGATCTGGCCCGGCGCTTTCCCGGCCGGATCGAGGTCGTGGACGCCGCCGGGAGTCCGGACGAAGTCTCCGCGCGGGTCCGGGACCTGCTCGACCGGTGGTTGCCGTGAGCGGCCCCTCCCCCCTGCCGAAAACGGCGCCGGACTTCGGCAGCTTCATCGGCAACGCCCGGGCGGTCGACATCCTGCGCCGCGCGATCGCCCGCGACCGGTTGCCGCACGGCATGATCTTCGCCGGCCCCCCCGGGGTCGGCAAATGCACCCTGGCGCTCATGCTCGCCCGCTTCGTCAATTGCCTCGCCCCGGAGCGGGACGAGGCCTGCGGCCGCTGTTCCCCCTGCAAAAGGATCGGGGCCGCCATCCTCTCGCGCCGCCTCCATTGTGAAAGGCGGGCGGACCGCCCCTGCGGCGGCTGCCCGAGCTGCAAGATCATGGCGATGCGCCATCCCGACCTGCACCTGGTCGAGCCGAAAGAGGGGAAGAGCGTGATCAGCATCGAACAGGTCCGGGACCTGATCGGGGAGGTCGCCTTCCAGCCGATCGAGGCGCGCTACCGGGTCATGATCCTCGACCCGGCCGACCGGATGTCGATCGAGGCCCAGAACAGCCTGCTCAAGACCCTGGAGGAACCCCAGAGCCGTACCCTGCTCATTCTCGTGACTTCCAACCCCCACGCGCTGCTCGACACCACCCGCTCGCGCTGCCGGTTGCTCCATTTCGGGGAGATCCCGGCCGGGCTGATCGAGCGGCGCCTGGTCGAGGTCGAGGGAAGGCCGGCGGCGGAGGCGCGCCTGGCGGCCCTCCTCGGCGGGGGGAGCCTGGCGGCCGCCCTCGATTTCGACGTCGCGGCCTATGGCGGGATCCTGGAGCCGGCGTTCGATTTCGTTTCGCTCCTGCTCGGGAAGGGGGCCTTCCGCGCGGCCAGCGCCACGGCCGCCGCGGTGGCCAAAGACAAGCAGGAGTTCCGGTTCTTTCTCGATACGGTCTCCCTCCTGCTCGAAGATGTCTACTACGCGAAGATCGACCCGGGGCGGGTGGGGCGGCTGGGCCTCGGCGACCGGATCGGCCCGCTGGCCCGGTCGGTGCCGCGCCGTGTCCTGGTGCGGGCCATCGAGGGGGTGCGCAAGCTCCAGGGGGACCTGAGGAGCAACGTGAACCGGCAGATCGCGCTCGAAGCGCTCTTTATCCAGGTCGCCCGGCGCTGAACGCGCCTACGGCCGCTCCAGCCGCTGGAGCTTCCGTCGGTACTCCGCGACCCTGCGGGCGTCCGGGTCCTTTTCGATCAGCGTCTTGAGGGCGTCGATCGCCCGGGAGCGCTGCCCGCTCTTTTCGTAGGCCCGGGCGAGGGCGTCCCAGGCCCGAAGGGAGTCCTGCTGGTACCGGAGCGCCTCGAGGTAGCGCTCGATGGCGGCCGCGTAGTTCTTCTGTTTGAAATAGTAGTTGCCGATGCCGAGGGTTTTTTCCGCCCGGACGGGGTCCGGCTCCGGCGCCTGCTCCTCTGCGGCCTCTTCCTCCACTCCTTCGGCCACGCCGGTGTCCCGGATCAGCTCCGGCCGGCGGATCTGCTGCGCCCCAGCCTCGGCTCGCACCGGGACGGCGGACGCCACCAGGAGCAGCGACAGGACCAGGAGCGCCTTCCGCATGCGGCCCCCGGGCGGATAAGATATTTCTAAACTCATTATATGCTAAATTTAGCGGATTGATTTTCTCTTGTCAAAGAGACAGTGACGGACTACAATTCCGCTTAATCCGACTAATCGACCGCGTACGGACACAGGCAGCCCGCTGCGGCTCGCGGAGTATCTCCAAGTCGCGCTAGCGCAACCCCACCGGAGGGTACATGGTTAACAGGAAGCTCATTCGTCCCAGTTTGTCCGAAATCAAGGACCAGATGCCGCGTTACGGTTCGGCCCCTCGCAAACGCGTTCCGCCGGAGGTGACCAACGCCGAGAACTATTACTACATAAAGCAGATGGCGGCCAAAACTCCGATGGTCGTCGTCCTCATCGACGGCGAGGAGATCCTGGGCGTCATCGAGTGGTACGACCGCAACTGCATCAAGGTGCATCGCGACGACGGACCCAACCTCCTCATCATGAAGCACGTGATCAAGTACATCCACAAACAGAACGAAGACCAGGAACCGGACCAGGTCGATATGAATCAAGGAGACGAGGAGTAGTCCGGGAGACAGGAAACCGCCTTGTCCGAGCACAAACCCTCCCTACCCAGCATCGGCATCACCACTGGAGACCCCGCGGGGATCGGGCCGGAGATCTCTCTCCGGGCGGCCCTGGAGGGGGAGTTCGTGGGGAAGTGCCGCCTGGTGCTCTTCGGCGGCCGCGACCTGCTCGGGGAGCGCGCGCGGGAGCTCGGGCTCCCCTTCCCCTTCGAGACGATTCCCCCCGAAGCGCTCCAGGGTTCCCTCCCCCTGCCGGAGCGGGCGGTCGTGGACCTTCCCGTGGCGGACGTCGTCGCCGGAACGGGGTCGAGGGCGAGCGGGGCCGCCGCGGCGCGCAACGTCATGGAATGCGCCGCCGCCTGTTTGCGCGGGCGGCTCGACGCCATGGTCACCGCCCCCCTGAACAAGCGGTACTTCCAGGAGGCGGGTTACGCCTTCCCGGGGCACACCGAATTCCTGGCCCACCTCGCCGGTGCGCCCGAGACCGCGATGGCCTTCCTGACCGAGCGGCTCCGGGTGGTCCTGGCCACCATCCACTCCCCGTTGCGCACGGTCGTCGACACCCTCTCGCCCGACATCGTCCATGGCAAGCTGCGCATCATCCTGACCGAGTTTCCGCGCCTCGGGCTCCCCTGCCGGCGGATCGCGGTCGCGGGGCTCAACCCGCACGCGGGGGAGGGGGGGATCATGGGGATGGAAGAAGAAAGCGTAATCAGGCCCGCGATCGAGCGGGCGCGCGCGGATTTTCCCTCCGCCGCCATCGAGGGGCCGCTCCCGGCCGACACCCTCTTCTGGCGCGCCTGGAGCGGTGAGTTCGACGCGGTGCTGGCGATGTACCACGACCAGGGACTCGGACCGATCAAGCTCATCGGCTTCGGGGAGACGGTCAACGTGACGCTGGGGCTCCCCTTCGTGCGCACCTCGGTCGACCACGGCACCGCCTACGACCTTGCGGGGAAGGGGACGGCGCGCCACGATAGCATGAACTCGGCCATCCGCTGGGCCCTGCGCTTGGCGGCCGCCCGCGCCCGGCGGCGGCCTATTCCAGCCAGTTGACGAGGGTCCGCACCCCGAACCCGGTCGCCCCCTTGCAGGCGAAGGGGCGCCCGTCGGTCTCCAGGTCCATCCCGGCGATGTCGAGGTGGACCCAGGGGGTGTCCTCGACGAACTCCTCCAGGAATTTGGCCGCCGAGATCGCCCCGCCCCAGCGCTCGCCGATGTTCTTCACGTCGGCGATCTCGCTCCGGAGCGCATGGCGGTAAGCGTCGTCCATGGGGAGCTGCCAGAGCCCCTCCCCGGTAAGGGGGCAATTGCGCCGCAGCAGGTCCATGGTCTTCTGGTCGGTCCCCATCATCCCGGCGTTGACCTTCCCGAGGGCCACCATGCAGGCCCCGGTCAGGGTGGCGATATCGAGGAGGCGGGCGGCTCCGAGGGTCCGGGCGTAGGCCAGCGCGTCGGCCAGGATGAGGCGCCCCTCGGCGTCGGTGTTGATGATTTCCACCGTCTTGCCGAGGTAGGAACGGACCACGTCCCCCGGCCGGGTGGCCCGCCCGCCGGGAAGGTTTTCGACCGCCGGGATCAACCCGATCACCGGGACGCGCGGCTTGAGCTGCGCCAGGGCGGCCATGGCCCCCAGAACGGCCGCCCCCCCGGCCATGTCCCCCTTCATCTCCTCCATCTTGTCCCCGGGTTTGAGCGAGATCCCCCCGCTGTCGAAGGTGACCCCCTTCCCGACCAGCGCGTGCAGCGGACCGCGGCGCGGCCGCTTCCCCTTTTCCCCGGGGATTTCGAGGAGGATGAGCCGGGGGGGCTCGGCGCTGCCGCGGCTGACGGCCAGGAGCGCGTGCATCCCCATTTTTTCCATCTCTTCCCGCTCCAGGGCGTGCACGGCGAGACCCGGGATGGCCCGGGCGCGCTCGACCAGGCACTCGGGGGTCAGGATGTTGGCCGGCTCGTTGGCCAGGGTGCGGGCGAGGTTGGTGGCCTCCCCCGTGATGATGCCGCGCCGGACCCCTTCCGCCCCCTCCCCTTCGGCGCCCGGGGCCGCCCCGGGCGCCAGGTGCAGGAGTTCCAGCTCCCGCCGCCCGGGCGCTTGCGTCTTGTACAGGCCCGCGTCGTAATCGGCGTAGACGGCCCCCTCGGCCGCGACCCGGGCCCCGAGCCCCGCCGGGTGCTCCCCGCGGCAGATGAAGGTCATCGTGCGGCACGCGGCCGCCCGGGCCGAGCGTACCGCGGTGCCGGCGACGTTGCGCAGCACGGCGGGATTGAAGCGGGCCTTTTTCCCCGCCCCCACCAGCAGCAGCCGGGCCGCCCGCAGCCCCGTTCCGGGGAAGAGGACGCAGGTCCGGTACGGTTCCGGTTTGAACGCCCCCGATTCCAGAGCCTTCCGGACCGCCCCGCGGACCTTCCGGTCCAGCGGCTCCAGGGGGGCGAAGTCCTCCGCCTCCTCTTCAAAAACCGGGTATGCCAGCAGGTCGCAGGCGATGTCGGAATAGTTGCCGGGCCGGTACTCTATCCGCATATGCAGTTCCCCCTGTTCAGCGCCGATACTTGATGGCGGCGGCCGCTTCGCGGTCCGCCTCTTTCTTCCGCTCCGATTCCCTCTTGTCCACCAGCTTTTTCCCGCGCGCGACGCCGAGTTCGACCTTGATCTTCCCGCGCTTGAAATAGACGCGCAGGGGGGTCAGGGTCAGCCCTTTCTCCTGCGTCTTCCCGATCAGTTTGCGGATCTCCTGCCGGTGCAGCAGGAGCTTGCGGGGGCGCGTCGGCTCGTGGTTTTCGCGGTTGCCGTGGGAGTAGGGGCTGATGTGGCAGTTATGGAGCCAGACCTCGCCGTTTCTGACCAGGGCGTAGCTGTCCTTGAGGTTGAGCCGCCCTTCGCGGATCGCCTTGACCTCCGTCCCCAGCAGGGAGATGCCGGCCTCCAGCTTGTCCAGGATGAAGTATTGGTAATACGCCTTCTTGTTGGAGGCGATCGTCTTTTCGCCCGCTTGCTTCTCCGCCATGACCCCGCCGCATCGAAAACCGAGTGAACGAAACCGGTCTTTGCGGGGAAAGTATACTACAGGAAGGATTAAGTTCTATTGATTCAGGTAATTTTCTATGTATTCGCGCGCCGCTTCCTGCCAGGGGCGCAACGGCGTGAAGCCCTCGCGCCGCAGCCGCGCGTTGTCCAGGGTGGAGTTGGCCGGGCGCGGCGCCGGGCGCGGGAATGCGGACGTGGGGACGGGCGCGAGGCTCACCCCCGTTATCCCGGCCCACTCGAGCGAGCGGCGGGCCAGCTCGTACCAGCTGCAGGAGCCGCCGTTGGTGGCGTGGTAGACCCCCCGGCAGCCCGACCGCACCAGGGTCACCGTCAGCGCCGCCGCGTCCCGGGCGTAGGTCGGGCTCCCCGTCTGGTCGTCCACCACCCGCAACGCCTCCCCCCGGCGGGCGGCGCCCAGGATGGTGCGGATGAAATTCTTCCCGTGGGGGCCGAAGAGCCAGGAGATGCGCAGGACCAGGTGCTCCGGGGCATGCTTGCGGACCAGCGTTTCCCCCAGCAGCTTGGAGCGGCCGTAGACGCTTTCGGGGTCCGGGGCGTCCTCCTCGACATAGGCGCGTGCCGCTCTCCCGGAGAAGACGTAGTCGGTGCTGTAGTGGACCAGGAGGGCGCCCGCGGCGGCGGCGGCCCGGGCCAGGTGTCCCGCCCCGTACCCGTTGACGCGGAAAGCGTCCTCCGGGCGGTTTTCGCACTCGTCGACGAGGGTGAAGGCGGCGGCGTTGACGACGAGGTCCGGGGCGGCCGCCCGCACCAGCTCGAGGCACGAAGCCTCGTCGGTGATGTCCAGGTCGGGCAGGTCCAGTCCCGCCACGTCATGGTGCGGGCCGAAGGCCTCCACGAGCTCCATGCCCAGCATCCCGCGCGCGCCGACGACGAGAACCTTCATCCCTTTCCCTCCTGCATGGCGGCCGGGATCAGTCCGGGTTGGAAGCTTGCGTCGGCACGGCCGGGGGGTTCTTGACCTTGAAGTCCGTTGATGTCGTCAGCGAGTTGCCGGAGATCTTGTCCACCGCCTGGATTTCCAGGGTGTACTTCCCCGGGGAGACCCCCTTCAGGGGGATCCGGCCGACCAGCACCACCCGCTGCCCGTAGTAGAACTGCTCGGAATTGGCGGCCGTGTCCTCGGTCTCCTCCACCACCTTGCCGTCCTTCTTGATGACGAACTTGATGTCGAGCGAGGGCTTGTCGCTGGTCTGGTCGACCTCCATGTTGTAGATCTGCATGTAGGGGACCAGGTTCTGCCCCGGGATGTATTCGGCGGTGACGTTGGGGACCACCCGCATGTCCCCGATGACGTACTGGTCGAGCTGGGTGGCGTTCATCGGCGCGGGGCCGATGGTGTTGGCGAGGATGATGGTGCTCGACTGCAGCCCGGGGGAGTCGTACTTGGGCACGTTCAACCCGATACTCATGGCCCCCACCTTCTTGCTGTTGACGTCCTTGAGCACCAAGTCGAGCTTGTAGCGCTGTCCCGGCGGCAGGGCGATGATGCGCTGGTAGGCCGAGCGCTTGTCCTTCCCCGTGTCGAAGTAGAGGTCGATGAAATCGCGCGCGATCTCGTCCTCCCATTCCGCGTGGATGCGGTTGGTGAGCCCGGTCACGATGCCGTAGACGTTGACGTGCGCCCGGTTGAAGTCCTTGTCCTTCTTGAATTCGAGGTCCCGGTTGCTCAGCTCCACCGTGATCGGGACCATGACCTTGTCTTCGGAGAGCTTGATGTAGTCGGTCTTCAGGTCGTAGGCCAGGTTGCTGAAGGTGACGTTGGTGGTGACCACGCTCTTGAGGTCCTCGAACTTGATCTTGGGCGGGCGCTGCACGGCGAAGAACCGCTCCATCCGGTCGAACGGCCCGTCCTTGGTGCGGCGCCCCGCGGCCTGCGGATTGGTGTGGTCGTACCACACGCTCGGGTTGAAGTAGGCGCGGTCCCTCTTGTCGGCCATCCCCATCTCCTCCGCCAGGGTCAGCCCGGCGCCGGGGACGTTGATCAGGGCATCCTTCTCGTCCGGGCTCATCGCCAGGCGGTACTCGCCGCTGTTGGAGCTGTCGACGAACTCCAGCTCGATGTCGTCGCCGACTCCGTCGATGTGGCGGTACCACCACCGTTCAAAGGGGAAGACGGAAGTCGACCCCCCACCCTCCAGGTGGTTCCGGTAGTAGATGCCGCCGGTCGGGCGCGATTCGGTCTGGTCGGGGGGGCCCCAGAGGATGTAGACGCGCCCGCGGTCGGTGCGCCATCCGGGGATGCCGGAGGTGTAGTGCTGGTTGGCGTAGGCGATGCGCCGGTAGTGCTCTTCCTTGAAGGCATTGTAGGGGGAACGCGGGTCGGGGTTGCGCCGCTGCCAGAACTGCTCGATGAAGCTCTCCCGCTCCTCGTCGTTCTTCAGGTCCTTGAAGAACTGCTTCTCCTCCTCGGAGATGATGTAGACCACGTCCTTGTCGAGCCACTCCTTGTAGCGCGCAGTCTGGCTCCGCTCCCTTTTCCTGGAACTGTCCTGGGCCGCCCCGGTGATGCAGAGGCCCCATCCCAGGCCGAGGATGGCCCAAGCGGCGATGATTCTTGAAAAGCGCATTCTTTACCCTCCAGGCGGTTCGTTCCCTTGAAAAAGTATAGGCATAATGCACCACCGAGTCAACGAAGGGGGGTACGATCCCGGCGCCTTGCGGTTCCAGTATCTTCGCGCGCGCGGGCCGCGGGGGCAAAGTCGGCGTTGAAAAAGAATGCCCGGAGTGAGACTATTTCCGCTTGCGCACGACATTTACAAAGGAAACACGAAAAACGCCATGACCGACGCGACGAAGAAGAAGATCATTGTCTCGGGCATCCAGCCCTCGGGAAACCTCCATCTCGGCAATTATTTCGGGGCGGTGCAGCAGTTCATCCAGCTCATCCGGGAAGGGCACGATTGCTACTACTTCCTGGCGAACTACCACGCGCTGACCTCGCTGCACGAGCCGGGGCGGCTGCTCGAGCTGACCCACAGCACCGCGGCCGACTACATCGCCCTGGGGCTGGACCCGGAGCTGGCGGCCATCTACGTGCAGAGCGACCTGCCCGAGGTGTGCGAACTGCAGTGGCTGCTGACCACGGTGACGCCGATGGGGCTGCTCGAGCGCTGCCACGCCTACAAGGACAAGATCGCGCAGGGGCTCTCCTCCGACCACGGCCTGTTCGCCTACCCGGTCCTGCAGGCGGCCGACATCCTCATCGTGCGCGCCGATTGCGTCCCCGTCGGCCAGGACCAGCGCCAGCACATCGAGGTGACGCGCGACATCGCCGGGTATTTCAACCGTCTCTACGGGGAGCTGCTCACCGTCCCCGAGGCCTACATCCCGGAGAGCGTGGCGGTGGTCCCGGGGTGCGACGGCCGCAAGATGTCAAAGTCCTACCACAACACCATCGAACTGTTCGCCCCGGAGGAGGAGGTGCGCCAGCAGATCTTCTCCATCGTCACCGACTCGGCCTCCCTCAAGGAGCCGAAGGACCCGGACAAGAGCATGCTCTACGCGGTCCTGAAACTCTTCTGCACGGAGGAGGAAAAGGCGTACTGGCGCGACCGCTTCACGAGCGGGGGGCTCGGCTACCGCGAGGTGAAGCAGGCGATCTTCGACCTCTACATGCGCCTGTTCGAGCCGATGCGCGCGCGCCGGCGCGAACTCGACAGCCAGCCGGAGTATATCGACGAGGTCCTGCGCCGCGGCGCGGAGAAGGCGCGCAAAATCGCCCGGCCGCTCGTCGCCGAGGTGCGCGCGGCGATGGGGATCCCCAACCGCTAGCGGCGCCCCGGCAGGCCCGCACACTCCTACCGGGCGCACGCCTCCTCCACTTCCGCGACCGTCTTCGGGATCGGGGGGCCCAGGACGCGGGCGCCTTCGGGGGTGACCAGGACGTCGTCCTCGATGCGGATCCCGCCGAAGCCGACCAGGGCGGCGATCCGGTCGTAGTCGAGGAATTCCCGGTGGAGCCCCTCGGAGCGCCAGCGCTCGATGAGGGCGGGGATGAAGTAGACGCCCGGCTCCACCGTCAGCACGAACCCCGCCTCGAGCGGGCGGCTGAGCCTCAGGTAGTTGAGTCCGAACTGCCCCGGGCGCTTCGCCTTCCCATGTCCGACGATGTCCCCGAGGTCTTCCATGTCGTGCACGTCGAGCCCGAGCATGTGGCCGATCCCGTGCGGCAGGAAGAGGGCGTGGGCCCCGGCCTCGACCGCGGCCGCGGGGTCCCCCTTCATCAGCCCCAGGTCGCGGAGGGCGCCGGCCAGGACGAGGCAGGCGCCGAGGTGGACTTCGCGGTAGGAGATGCCGGGGCGGATCATGGCGATGGCGCCCAGCTGCGTCCGCAGCACGGCGCGGTAGAGGTCGGCCTGGAGCGGCGAGAAGCGCCCGGAGACCGGGAAGGTGCGGGTGATGTCCGAAGCGTAGCCCAGCGGGGATTCCGCCCCGGAATCGTTGAGCACCAGCTCCCCCGCGGCGAGGACGTTCCGGTAGGAGTGGTTGTGCAGCACCTCCCCGCGCACCGTCACGATCGGGTCGAAGGCCTGCGCGCGGTCTTCGGCGAGCGCGATCCCCTGGATCAGGCCCGCCAGCTCGCTCTCCCGCATCCCGGGGCGGGCGGCCGCCATCGCCGCGCGGTGCATCCGGGCGGTGATGCCGAGCGCCTCCTCGATTTCGGCCACTTCCTCCTCCCCCTTGACGCTGCGCTCGAGCGCCGCCTGTTCCATCAGGATGGAGGAGGCGCGCCCTCCCACCTCCTCCATCGGGATGTCGAGGAGGCGCGCAAGGGCGTAGACCGAGGAGTGCTGGTAGGGGGGGAGGTAGTGAACCGGCGTTCCCTCTTTGCGCGCCCCGTCGAGCATCCCCCGGAGATTCTTCGTCGGGCGGACATCGTCGATTCCGGCGGCGGCGGCCATTTCCTTGAGCGTGGGGCGCGGGCCGGTCCAGACGATGTCGTCGAGGCTCGCCTCGTCGCCGAACAGGATGTCGTGCCCCGCCTCCGGCAGCGAGAGGAGGAAGAGGTCCGGTTCCGCCAGCCCGGTGACATAGAGAAAGTGGGAATTCTGCCGGAAAGGGTAGGCGTTGCCGGCGTAGTTGCGCGGCTGGAGCGAGTGCCCCGGCCAGAGGATCAGGCCGCCTCCGGTCCGGGCCCGGATCCGGTCGCGCCGCCGCCGGAAGATTCCGGCCCATTCGGTGTCGGGGGAAGCTGTGTTCACGTCGGGCGCCTCCTTTGTCGCCGGGTCTGTCATCGCTCCCCATTATATCAGCGGGGGACCGATTTCTTGACAGTCCGCACCCGTGTCTTGCTTGTGTTTGCCGCCAGGAAGGGGGAACGGGTCGCCCAACTCGCCGCGGACTAGGTCCTGTCGATCTGCCTGCGCAGGCGGTCGATTTCCTCCCGCAGCTTCCGCTCCCCGGCGTGGATCCGGAGGAGGAAGAGGGCGAGCACGATCCAGATGACGGCGTTGGCCGTGAACAGGTAAGCCATGGTGTTCATGGGGCACACTCCTTAAAGATTTATCCCGCCAGGCGCTCGAGCCGCTCCATTTCCTCCCGCATCGACTCCAGGGCGCAGCGCCGCCGCAGCAGGTAGACCAGCAGCAGCTCGAAGGAGGCCACGCAGGCCCAGAAGGCGGGGCGCATGGCCGGGTCGATCCCCCCGCTCTCGAGCATCGGCGCGGGGTGGATGTCGCGCCACCAGCGGATGGAAAACCAGACCAGCGGGGCGTCGACGAAAGCCACGATGCCGAACACGGCCGCGATCATCGCCCGCCGGTCGGGGTCCTCGATGTACCTCCGGATCAACAGGTAGGCGATGTAGAGGAGGCAGAGGACGAGGGACAGGGTCAGGCGCGGCGACCAGGTCCACCACACCATCCAGACCGGCTTGGCCCAGATCGGGCCGGTGATGAGGACGATGGCGAAAAAGACCACCCCGGTCTCGGCGGCGGCCAGCGCCAGGCGGTCCCACTTCCGGTCCCTGCGGGCCACGTAGGCGACCCCGGCGGCGAAATTGACCCCGAAGGCCGTCATCCCTGTGATGGCGGCGGCCACGTGAAAGTAAAAGATGCGCTGCAGGTCCCCCATGGTCCGCTCCCTGGGGGCGTCGACGAAGGCGAGGTAGAGCGCCGCGATCATCGCGAGCCCCAGGACCCCCCACAAGACCATGTCCAGGCGGGCCGTCGTCCGCTTGTTCATCCTAGTCCTCCAGTACATGCTCGAAGAGCAGAAAGGCGATCGTGCCGAACACGACCGTGAACGCCGCCAGGACCGCGACCGGCAGCTTCAGTTCGCCCGGCCCGGCCCCGCCCAGGATGAGGGCCGTCGCCTCCACCGCGTGGATCAGCACCGGCAGGATCACGGGGAAGAGGATCACGGGGAGCAGCACCTCCCGCATCCGGGTGTTCACGGCGATGGCCGCCAGGAGCGTCCCGACGGCGGTGAACCCCAGCGTCCCGAGGAGAAACACCAGCCCGAGCCAGGGGAGTTCGCCCCAGACGGTGAGATTGAAGAACACGAGGCTCGCGACGAAGATGACGGCTTCGGCCGCGAGCATGAAGACGGTCCCGGCCAGCATCTTTCCCAGGTAGAGCACCCCCCGGTCCGCCGGCATCATCATCAGCCCTTCCAGGCAGCCGTTTTCCTTCTCCACGGCGAACATCCGGTTGAGCCCCAGCGTCCCCGCGAAGGCGAAGGCGACCCAGAGGACCCCGGGCGCGGCCGCCCGCGGGTCGACGTCGCCCGAGCGGAGGGCGAAGTGGAAGACGACGAGGACCACCACCCCGAAAAAGAGCATGGTGTTGAGCGCGTCCTTGGTCCGCAGCTCGATCGCGAGGTCCTTGCGGAAGACGGCCCAGAGCCTGGTCATCGGGCACCTCCGCCGGCGGGCGCCGAGAGGATGGCCGCGTAGCGCGCGCGGAAGGCGTCGAGCGGGAGCGCGGCCGGGCGGGCGTCGAGCGCGGCCTTCCCCCGGTCGATCACCACCAGCCGGTTGGCCAGGCGGTAGCCGGTTTCCGCGTCGTGCAGCGCCATGACGCACGTCCTGCCCGCGGCGCGCGCCTCGAGGAGGTACCTTTCGAGAAAATCGGCGCCGGCCTGGTCGAGGCCGGTGAAGGGCTCGTCGAGCAGGAGGAGGTCGGGATCGTGCAGGAACGCGCGCGCAATGGCCAGCCGCTGCTGCATCCCCCGGGAGTAGGCGCGCACCGGCTCGCGCTCCCGCCCGGCGAGCCCCACGGCGCCGATCCGCCCGGCGAGAAAGCCGTCGTCCCCCCGCACCCCCATCATCCGGGCCGAGAAGCGCAGGTTCTCCAGGGCGGTCAGGTCGGGGTAGAGCGAGGTGTGATGCGAGAGATAGCCGATCCGCCCCCGGGTCCGGGCGGCGCTGTCCCGGCCGCCGGGCGCCGGCGCGATCCGGCAGGAGCCGGCGGAGGGGCGCGCGAGCCCCGCCAGGATCCGCAGGAAGGTGCTCTTGCCGGCGCCGTTTCTGCCGAACAGGGCGATGAAGTCCCCCGGGGCGATCGCGAGGTCGAGGCCGTGCAACGCGCCCTGCCTGCCGTAATATTTGGCTAGTCCCCGGACTTCGATCATGGCGTTACTTCTTCATCCGGCGCCCCCAGGAGGGGGGCCGGTTGCACGCGTACCAGAGCGGCAGGATGAAGGCCAGAAGCAGCAGGGGGCCGATGACGAGGGCGTATCGCCCCACCGTCGTAGGGCGGGCCGCGACCCGGTCCCCATCTTCCGCCGTACCGTCCCGAGCGGGTGCGGACGCGGCGGTCCCGCCGGAGAAGGTCCAGGCCGCCTCCGTCCCCGCCGCCGCCGCGGGGACGGAGTACACGGCCATGCCGCCGGGCGACTCCACCCGCCGGATTCCCGCCCCCTCCAGCAGCATGTCTCCGGGGATGACGCCGATCTGGAGCGACTCGACGGCCCGGTGGAACTTCTTGACAAAGGTGTACCTGCGGTCGGCGTAGGGGAGCGCCTGCTCCGCCTCGACGACGGTCAGGCCGGGGCGCAGGGGGTAGAGGATGTAGTAGCCAGCCCCGTCGGCGCTTTCGAGCGCCGGTTGCACCAGCGGCATGGTGGACCCGGGCGCCGTCACGTGCATCCGCGGCGGCTCGAGGAGCCCCGGCGCCTTGGAGATCCGGAAGGTGCCCGCGGGGTCGGCGTAGATCCTGGGGGGATGGGTCCGGTTATTGAGGGTCCAGGTTTCGAGCGCCCGGATCCGGTCCCCCGCAAGTTCGAACGCCATCTGGACCTTTTCCACCTCGATGCCGGCGTCGGAATCGGTGGTCTCGTAGACATCGATTTCCACCCGCGCCGCCCCGTCGGCGTCAAATCCGAGCGGGCTGTGGTAGTTGACCCCCCGCCAGGAGGCGCGCAGCATCAGCCGCGCCGACTGCGGGAGTCCCTCGACGCGGAACGCCCCCGTCGCGTCGGCGACGGCGGTGCGGATCGGCCGCATCCCCCCTTCCAGTTCGAGGATTTCGAGGGGGGCGCCGGAGGGGAGGAGCGCGGGGTCGGTCCGGTTGACCAGCCGCCCTTCGACCACGCCGCGGTCCTGGGCCCAGGCCCCGGCCGCGGAGAGAATCAGGATCAGGATCAGGCGCACCGTTTTCATGGTTTTAAAGCCGCTTTCCGCAGTCCGCGCAGAATTTTTTCCCCGGGAGCGCCGCGGCGCCGCAGGCGGGGCAGCGGGCGGCGTCCCGCCCTTTTTTACCGGCCGGCCCGGCTCCCCGCGCGCCGTTCGGGGCCTGGAGCCGATCCAGTTCGGCGAGGATGGCGGCCGCCTCGGCCCGGTGTTCCGCCCGGAGCTCTACGTAATCGGTTTCGGGCAGCCGCCCCATCTGGAACTGGAATTCCAAGTCCTTGATGTTGCGGTAGCATGCCGTCTTGCGTTCGCGCAGGCGCTCCCGCTCCGTCTCTCCCCCGGGGTCGGTCCCTGGCGCGGGCGCCTGTTCCCGGAAGAGGGGGGAGAGGACGAACCCGCCCGCGACGACGACGGCCACCGCGTATACGATCCAGAGCATTGCAACTCCCTGTTTGCCGGCCCCCGTCAGCTCCGGGCCTCCCGCGGCCGGCTGCCGGGTATCAACGTCATTAGGGTCCCCAGGACCAGGATCCCGGACCCGAACCAGAGCCAGAACACCAGCGGGTTCACGTGCGCCTTGATCTCGCACGCGTTCCCGGCGATGCCGGTGAAGACCACGTAGAGGTCCTCCTTCGGGGTGCTGTGAAGGCCCACGGTCGTGGTCGTCTGCCCCCCGGAATTGAAGATGCGTTTCTCCGGGGCCAGGGTGCAGAGCGGCTTGTCGTCGCGGGTGACCTCGAGCAGGGTGCGGCCGTACGCGTAGTTGGCCTTGCGCCCCTCGAGGAAATCGACCAGCCGGAGGGTGTAGGCGCCCACCCGCCCCGTCTCCCCCGTCTCGAGGCGGAGCGTGGCCTCGCGGTTGAAGGCGTTGCCCACAAATCCCACGAACATGATTACCACGCCTAGGTGGACGATGTAGCCCCCGTAGCGGCGCGGGTTGCGCCCCACGAGACGGGCGAGCGCGGCCGGCGGCGGCTCCCCGCGGTGCCGCATCCGGACCGCGGCCCCCGCGGCGAACTCCTGGACGATGGTCGCCAGGACGAAGGCGCACAGGGTGAGGCAGACGGTCACGGTGAAATTCCTCATCCCCCCGGCAAGGAGCGCGGCCAGGGCCAGGAGGGCGACGACGCCGGGCCACCGAAACGACCGGCGCAGCGCGGCGGGCGAGGTCTTGTGCCAGGCCAGCAGCGGGCCGATCCCGGTCAGGGCGAGGAGGAGGAGGCCGATCGGGATGTTGATCCGGTCGAAGAAGAGGGGACCGACCGAGATCTTGGTCCCCCGGAGCCATTCCGACAGGGCGGGGAAGAGGGTGCCCCAGAACACGGCGAAAGCGGCGGCTACCAGCACGAGGTTGTTGAACAGGAAGGCGCTTTCGCGCGACAGCATGGAGTCGAGCCGCCGCTTGCTCGCGAGGAACGACTGCCGGTCGGCCACGAGCAGCAGGGCGCCGGCGAGCACGAAGGCCATGTAGTAGAGGAAGAAGCGCCCCAGGTTCGAGTCGGCGAACGCGTGCACCGAATTGACGAGCCCGCTGCGGGTGAGAAAGGTCCCGAAGATCCCCAGGAGGTAGGTGAGGGTCACCAGGACCACGTTCCAAGTCTTCAGCATCCCGCGCCGCTCCTGCACGATGATGGAGTGCAGGAGCGCCGTACCTACCAGCCACGGCACCAACGAGGCGTTCTCCACCGGGTCCCACCCCCAGTATCCCCCCCAGCCGAGCACGACGTAGGCCCACTTGCCGCCGAGGATGATCCCGATCCCCAGCAGGAGCCAGGTCCCCAGGGTCCAGCGCCGGACGATACGCACCCAGTCGTTGCCCTGTTGCCGGGTGACCAGGGCGGCGATGGTGAAGGCGAAGGGGACCACGAAGCCGATGAAACCCAGGTAGAGGATCGGGGGGTGGATGACCATGGCCCAGTACTGCAGGAGCGGGTTGAGTCCCTGCCCGTCGGCGGGGACGAAGGGGGCCGTCGCGCCGTCGGGCGTGATCCGGACCAGCTGGTTGAACGGGTTGGACAAAAAGAGGTTGAGGGCCAGGAAGAAGGCGAGGTTGACCATCAGCACGACCACGACCCAGGGCATCATGTCCCGGCAGCGGCGGCGGTTCTGAACAATGGCAAGGCCGGAGAGAAGGGCGGTGAAAAACACCCACAGCAGCATCGACCCGTCATGTCCCCCCCAGATGGCCGAGATCTTGTACAGGAGCGGGAGCGTCCGGCTGCTGTTGTTGGCCACGTGGGCGGTGGCGAAATCGTCCGCCAGCATGAGGTAGAGGAGAGCGCCGAGGGCCAGGATCGCGGCGGCCGTGGCGGCCAGGGCCGCCCGCTCCCCGCTCGCCGTCACCCGCCGCTTGCCCAGGGAGACTCCGGTCAGCGAGGCAATGATGGCGTAGAGCGAGAGGCAAAGGGCCAGGAGAAGGGAGAAAGTTCCGAAGTCGGCCATGGAGTCCCTGAAGTCAGGAGGTTCGCCCGTCGTACTCCGCTTCGTATTTCGAAGCGCACTTCGCCTCGATCCGCGAGGCTTCGAAGACGCCGTCGGGTGCGACGGTTCCTTCCACCAGGGCCTTCGATCCCTCCCGGAAGGTGTCGGGGATGATGTCGCGGCCGGCGTAGCGGACACGGATGCTCGACTGCGGGCTCGCGATGACGAATTCCAGCTGCGGCCGGCTCCGGTCGATCGACCCCGCGACGACGTCCCCGGCGAGCTTGAACCGCTTCCCCTCGGTATCCCCGCCCCTGGAGGTGAACTCGTCCACGGTGATGTAGTAGGCCTTGCTCTCCTCGAAAGCGACGAACGCGAGCCAGCCCAGGGCTGCGACGATGACGAGGCCCCCGATCCAGAATTTTACCCTTGCGCCCATAACCCTCCGAAACGGCGATCCGAATCGCTTGGAGTATACCATAGGCCCGGCCGGCCCCGCGAGCTACAGCGCCCGCATGAATTCGGGGCGCAGCATCTCCGGGTCCTTCCGTTCCAGCACTTCCCGGATGAGGTCGAGCGCGCGCTCCTTCTCCTGGGGCAGGCGGATCCTGAGCGGCAGGTAGTTGGAGGCGTGGTTGGAGGCGAAGAAGCAGCGGGTGAGGTCAGAGTGGGCCACCATCATCCCCAGCTCCCGGATGAGGCCGAAGGGGGAGGGGAGGACCAGGCGGCCGCTCCGGAGGTCCGCCTCGATCGGGGTGCCGGGTACGACCATGAGGGAGAGGGCGCCGACGAAATCGGGATCCATCTCCGTCAGGATCCGGCCGGTGTCCCGGGCGTGCTCGAGGCTCAGCTCGACTCCGCCGATTCCGAGCAGCACCGTGACCGAGAGCAGGATCCCCGCTTCCTTCACCCGCCTCCCCGCCCGGACCATTTGCTCCGCAGTGGCGTTTTTCCGGATGCGCCGGAGCACCTCCGGGTTGCCCGACTCCACCCCCAGGTAGATGATGCCGAGCCCCAGGGAACGGAGTTCCTCCAGTTCCGCCGGTTCCTTTTTCAGGATGTCCAGGGCGTTGGCGTAGGTCCCCACCCGCTCGAGTCCGCGGATCTTCTCCTTCAGGCAGCCGAGCACCCGCACCAGCTCCGGCTGCGTCATCACCAGCGCGTTGCCGTCGGCCAGGAACACGCGCCGGATCGGGCCGAAGGTGGAGGCTTCCTCGATGTCCTCCCGGATCTCCTCGAAGGTCTTGACCCGGAAGGTCTTTTCCCGGAAGGAGTGGCAGAAGGTGCACTGGTTGTAGGAGCACCCCACCGCCACCTGCAGGATCAAGCTGTCGGCTTCGCTCGGAGGCCGGTAGATCATTCCTTCGTACTTCATGGCACCTAATATATACAGACGGAGAGAAGATGACAAACGGGGAACCCCGGGGTCGCGATTTGTCTAAAGATTCCGCTTCCACCCAACGATAACCAAATTGCAGTGCCGGGAATCATAAGCCGTTCATATAAAAACATTTGAGTCCCTGGTACCCGGTCCCGCGCGGGGCAAGAGAAAAGATGGATCCAAAAGACACGCCGAAGAGCGACTTGGCCGAGGAGCTGGAGTCTTTGCGCGAGGAGATCGCGCATCTGCACAGCCTCACTCTCCGCCCGTCCGCCCGCTCCGCCGAGGCCCCCAGCTCCGCCACCCCCCTCCCCGCCGAAATCCTGGAGGATGCCCCGTTCGGGATGGCCCTGGTGGACGCCGCCGGCCGCCTGGCCGGGTGCAACCGGGCGCTTTGTCTCATGTGCGGCTATGACGAAGGGGAACTCCGCGCCCTCCCCGTCGAGCGGCTCGGCGGGGAGCCGGGTCTCGTGTCGAGGCTCATCGCCCAGGTGGCCGGCGGGGTGGCCCGGACGATGAAGGCCGAGGGGCCGCTGGTGACCAAAGGGGGGGAGAACTTCTGGGCCCGGCTCACCGTCTCCCCCTCCGCCGCGGCGGGGCCCGGGGGATGCCTGCTCGTGGTGGAGGACGCGAGCGACCGCAAGTACGCTTCCGGGGTGCTCGAGACGGAAAAGCGGCTCCTGGAATGGCTCGTCAACAGCAGCGTCGACGGTATCGTCGCCTTCGACCGCGACGGCTTCCTGATAGTCTGGAACCCCGCGATGGAAAGGATGTTCGGCCTCGCCGCGCAGGAGGTCCTGGGCCGCCCCGCGTTCCTGGCCTGCCCCTTCCTGAAGGAGCTGGGGGAGGATGAGCATATCGCCGCGGCGCTCAAGGGGCGGAAGAGCGTTTCGAAGGAGAAGTGCTACACCGTTCCGGGGGGCGGGAGCATCTGGTTCGAGGGGTACTACGGCCCCATCCAGAGCCCCGGGGAGGAGGGGGTGATCGGCGGGCTGGCCATCGTGCGCGACGTGACCGAGCGGGCGCTGGCCGAGGAGGCCCGGCGCGTGAGCGAGGAGCGCTACCGGGAGCTGTTCGAAAACGCCTACGACGTGGTCTACACCCACGACCTCTCGGGCAAAATCACCTCGATCAACAAGGCGGCGGAGCGGGTTTTGGGTTATTCGCGGGACGAAGCCCTGCAGATGCGCTTCAGCCAGCTGGTGGCCCCCGAGTGCCGGGCCGCCGCCCGCCGGATGATCGACCGCCAGATCGCCGACGCGGTTCCGATGACGGCCGAACTCGACGTGCTCACCAAGGGGGGCGCCCGCCTCACCCTCGAGGTGAGCCACCGCCTCGTCTTCCGCGAGGGGCGGCCCTACGGGATCCAGGGGATCGCCCGGGACATCAGCGAACGCAAGCGGGCCCAGGAGGCGCTCGGCGAAGCCAACCGCAAGCTCGAGGCCTGGGTCCGGGACCTGGAGCAGCGCACCCGCGAGATGACCCTGCTCGGCGAGATGGGGGACATCCTGCGCGCCTGCCTCACCTCCGAGGAGGTCTACGAGGTGGTCGTGCGCATCGCGCAGGAGATCTTCCCGGAGGCGGCGGGGGCGCTCTACGTGCTGGGCCCGCTGCGCAACATCGTGGAATCGGTCGCCATGTGGGGGGATAGCGCGCGGCTGGAGACCACCTTCACCCCGGATGAATGCTGGGCCCTGCGCCGGGGGCGGGTGCACTGGGTGGAGGACACCGGGGTCGGCCTGCTGTGCAAGCACCTGGGGACCCCTCCCCCGTGCGGCTACCTCTGCGTCCCGATGATGGCCCAGAGCGAGGCGGTGGGGGTGCTGTACCTGAGCCACGACAACGGGAGCCCGCTGACGGAGTCGAAGCAGCGGCTCGCCGCCGCCATGGGGGAGCGCGTCGCCATGGCGCTGTCGAACCTGCGCCTGCACGAGACCCTGCGCAACCAGTCGATCCGCGACCCCCTGACCGGGCTCTTCAACCGCAGCTTCATGGAGGAATCGCTCGAACTGGAACTGCGGCGCATGGCGCGCACCCAGGGGACGCTGGTGGTGATCATGGCCTCGATCGACCGGTTCCAGGAGATCAACGATGAATTGGGCCTCGACGCCGGGGACTCCCTCCTGTGCCGGACCGGCGTGCTGCTGCAGTCCAAGGTCCGGAAAGGGGACATCGCCTGCCGCTTCAGCGGTCACGTCTTCGTCATGCTCCTCCCCCAGAGCGGGCGCAAGGTCGGCCGGCGCCGCGCGGAGACGCTGCGGGACCTGGTGCGGGGGATGGACTTGCAGTACCCCGGTGTGCGGGAGGGGGAAAAGATCACCGTGTCGATCGGGATGGCGATCTATCCCGACCACGGGCAGACCGCGGAGTCCCTGCTGCGCTCGGCGGAAGCGGCCGTCGGCCGGGCGCGCGCGGGCGGGGGGGACGCGGTGGTGGTCGCCAGCTGACCCGGTTTCAGCATCCGGCGCATTTTTTACTTGGCCTTTGCCTCGAGTTGGTACAAAATTGCCCTTTCAGGTAAACAGCGCTCCCCCTCGCCCCTGAAGCAGAATACCGTGGATGCGTCGCCGCGTCACGGGAGTATGCTATTCACTCGGGTTCATCGCGTAATGGAACAGGAAGGCCGCACGGATGGCGAACTGGAGGCCCTCTGGGGGAAACTCGAGGAGCTGAAGCGCCTCGAGCCGGAAATAGATTTCGGGCTCGAGCCCGAGCCCCCGGTTCCCGCGACCGCCCCCGGCGGAGAAGCGGCCCGGATCCGCGCCGAGATCGAGGAGCGGGTCGGTTTCCTCCCCCCCTGCTTCATCCCCGCCCTCGGGTTCCCCGACATCCTCGAAGACCTCTGGCGCCGGTACCGGGCGGGTGTGTGCGACAGCCCCCTGCCGGAGCTGTTCAGGGAGAAGCTCCTGCTGCGCCTGGCGCGCGCGACCGCTTCCCCCTATTTCGTCGTGACCCATGCCTGTTCTCTGCGCGAACTGGGCGTCAGCGCGCGCGCGGTGAGGGAATTGCTGGAACTTCCGGAGCCCGACACCGGGGAGATCGAGCGCGCGCTGTCGGCGCTGGCCGGCCTGGAGCACCCGCTTTGCGCCTGGCCCGGGGACACCCCCGGGTTCGAGGAGGGGGTGTCCACCCTCGCCCTGGCCCTCTTCCTGGGGATCCCCGGAGCGGAACGCGCCACGGCCGGGTTGAAGGACCTGCTGGGGGACTCCTGGTACCTCCCCCTGATGCTGCTGCTCTCCTCGGCCCGGGGGGCGCACATGTGGATGGAGGCGCACCCGGAAATCGGGAGCGAAAGCCATCCGGCGGTGCGGGCCCATTTCCTCCCCCTGGTGAACCAGGAGCCGCTCCTGCTCGAGATCTTCCATAACCCCGCGGAGTATTTCCGCCGCGCCGGGAACGGGGAAAAGAAAGAGCGCGAGGGGCTCTACCGGGAGATGTTCGAAAACGCCAGCGACATCATCTACACTCACGACTTCGAGGGGAGGATCCGATCGATCAACCGGGCGATCGAGCGGATCGCCGGGTACACCCGCCCGGAAGCGCTCGAAATGAATATCAGCGACCTGCTGACGCCCGAATTCGCCCACTTGGTGGAGACTTTGACCGACCCGCAGGTGGCGGGGGAGATCCCCCTGAATTACGAACTGGAGATTTCGGCCAAGGACGGCGGCCGCATCATCCTGGAGGTCAGCACCCGCCCCCTCTTCCGCGAGGGGAAGGCCGTGGCCGTGCAGGGGATCGCGCGCGACGTCACCGCGCGCAAGCGGGCCGAGGCCCAGCTGCACGAGGCGAACCAGAAACTCGAGGCCTGGGTGGGCGAGCTGGAACAGCGGACGCGCGAGATGGCCATGCTCAACGAGATGGGGGACATCCTGCGCGCCTGCCTGACGACGGAGGAAGCCTATGGCGCCATCGTCCGGGTGGCGCAGCAGATCTTTCCGGCGAAGGTGGGAGCGCTCTACATCATCTCCCCCGCCCGCGACTCGGTGGAGGCCAAGGCGGTCTGGGGAGACCCGAGCCTGGCGGAGTCCTCCTTCCCCCCCGCGGAGTGCTGGGCGCTGCGGCGGGGCCGGACCCACTGGGTCGAGCACGCGGGCTCCGGCCTGGTCTGCCGCCACGTGCACCACCCCGCCCCTGCCGGCTACATGTGCATCCCGATGATGGCGCAGAGCGAGGCGCTCGGGATGCTCCACCTGATGCATCCCGACAGCATGAAGATGACCGAGAGCAGGCAGCGGTTGGCCGTGACCATGTCCGAGCACATTGCCATGGCGCTGTCGAACCTGCGCCTGCACGAGACGCTGCGCAGCCAGTCGATCCGCGACCCGCTGACGGGGCTCTTCAACCGGAGGTTCATGGAGGAGTCGCTCGAGCTGGAAATGCGCCGGGCGGCCCGGAACCAGCGACCGCTGGGGATGATCATGATGGACCTCGACCACTTCAAGTATTTCAACGACACCTTCGGGCACGAGGCGGGGGACCTGCTGCTGAAGGAGCTGGGGAAGCTGCTGCGCAGCAACATCCGTGGCGAGGACATCGCCTGCCGCTACGGGGGGGAGGAGTTCACCCTGATCCTGCCCGAGGGGAACAGCGCCGTCACCCGGCAGCGGGCCGAGTTCTTCAAGGAGGCGATCCAGCGCCTGGACGTCCACTACCGCGGCATCCCCCTGGGGCGCGTCACGGCGTCGATGGGGGTGGCCGTCTTCCCCGACCACGGCCGCACCGCCCAGGAACTCGTGGAGGCGGCCGACAAGGCCCTCTACCACAGCAAGAACGCCGGGCGCGACCGCGTGACGCTGGCGGAATAGGATCCATCCCCCCATTTTGTCGAACTGTTCGACAAAATGGGGGTGTCATTCTGTTCAATCATTTGCCGGAATGAGGGTATGGGTCAGGCCTTTTCCTCGAAAATCCCGCGGTAGGCGACCCCCGCCAGGACCGCGCTTCCGCCGCCGAGTACAAGCCAGAACGTGCCGAGGAACTCGGCGCTCAGTTTCTTACCCACGGCGGAATCTCCTTGGTGGAATACTGCTGTTTGAATCGTGGAAACAGCATCGACTATAGATTTCAGGATAATAAACAAAAACGATCGGTCAGGGGGTGTCGACGAGGCGGACGGTGCTCGCCGGGTCAAGGTCCACCCGGCCGGAGCGGGGGTCGTAGGTGTAGGGGGTCCCCATCGGGTCCCGGGGCGTTGCGAGCGCCGGGGGGAAGGATCCGGTCTCGGCGCGGTGGCGTTCGATCTGCTCCCGGAGCGCGGCCAGGTCCCGCTTGACCAGGAGCGAGTGAAGGTGGTCGCGGGCGTTGTCGCGCACCGCCTCGTTGGTCGCCTCCTGGTACTGGCGCCGCCAGAGGGCGATGGCGATCTCCTCGGCCCCCCCCTTTGACAATGCCATGGCCGCCAGCCCCCCGAGCCACCTGGGCGACCCGGGGATCCGGTCCGCCTCGAGCCAAATCTTCCCCGCGGCCGCGTAGTCCTTCCGGTAGAGGTAATGGACGAAGCCCCGTTCGTAGACCAGGCGCCACTCCAGGGGGTGTGCCCGCTCCCCCTTTTCCAGCAGCTTGAGGGCGAGGTCCGGGCGGCCGGCCCCGATCGGCGGGGGTTCTGAGAGGAAGCAGCTCCCGGCGTGGTAGGCGTCCTGCAGGCCCGGGTCGAGGGTGGTCGTGATGTCGAGCAGGGTGTAGAGATTGTCGAAGCTCTGCCGCCGCTTCCCCGTCTCGTCGCGCCGGCCGTAGTACTGGATCGTGCGCATCCAGTAGAAGTCGGCCAGGAGCGGCTCGAAGCCGAGGGCCATCTTTTGGACGAGGGAAGGGGAGTTGAAGAAGAGGAGGTCGGGCTGCTCCCCCCGCTCGGCGCGGGCGTCGATGAAGTCCTGCACCGGCCGGATCAGGGCCGCAGCGACCAGGATGACGGCGATGGAGCGGAGTACGGGCTTCGTTTTCGGTCCCCTCCCGCTTTTCATTTGAAGTCCCGCCGGGAGAAGATGACGATCGCAATGGCGAGGAGGAGGGCGATGTAGATGACGGCGTAAGCGCCGGCCCCCGCCACCGCCCACCCCTCGATGGGGCGGGCGTAGCCCGCCGTCTGCAGCACCGCGCGGCCGTCGATCAGGTTGAAATTGCTGAAATTGGGGATGACGTAGTAGAGGGTGCGGCCGAGCGCCTCGCCGACGGCCGACCCTTTGCCGACGCGGGCGAGGTCGGCGTTGAAATGCCCGATGACCCAGATGAAGAAGGTGAAGAGGGCTGAAAGCGCCGGGGTCGAGAAGGTCGAAAAGAGGAGCGCGAGCGCGGTGGCCAGGGCGAGCGCGAGGAAGATGAGGCCCACGGCCGGCAGGAGGCGGAGATAGGCGCCGGCCGGCGCCCGCCCCGTGTAGGCCAGGGCCAGGGCGAGCCCCACCGTCATCACCGCCACGTTGACCGCGAGCGTCAGGAGGAGCCCGAGATATTTCCCCAGGATCAGCTCGTGGCGGCGCACCGGCTTGGCCAGCAACGCGTAGACGGTTCGCTTTTCCAGTTCCTTGTAAACCAGGCCGATCCCGATGAAGATGGCGATCAGGAGCCCGAATATCGAGATGGCGCCCAGGCCCAGGTCGAGGATCACCTTGTCCTCGTTGCCCAGGGTGAGCTGTCCCAGGGCGAGCGAGCTCGCGATCATGACCAGGGCGAAGAGGATCAGGTTGTACAGGATCTTGTCGCGCACCGTTTCGCGGAAGGTGTTTTGGGCGATGGCCAGGATGCGGTTCATGACGGGGCCTCTAGCTTCCGACCACCAGGGTCTGAAAATACTCTTCGAGCGAGGGGCGGATCGGGTTGACCGACACGAGCTCCAGCCCGTGGGCGAAGACGAAGCGGAGCACCGCCTCCAGGTTTTCGCGGTCGTCCGCCCGCAGGTGCAGCCGCTCCCCCATGGGGCGCACTTCGGAGCACCATGGGCGGAGCAGTTCCAGGGTGGCGTCGGTCCAGCCGGAGAGGATGAGTTCGTGCCCGGCGATCCGCGCCCGGAGGATATCCTCGAGCGTCCCGGCCTCCTGGAGCCGGCCCCGGTTCAGGATCGCCACCCGGTCGCAGATCGCCTCGACGTCCGGCAGGATGTGGGAGCTTAAAAACACGGTCACCCCCCGCTCCCTCAGCCCGGTCACGATCCGGCGCACCTCCATGCGCCCGAGGGGGTCGAGTCCCGACATCGGTTCGTCGAGAAACACCACCTCGGGATCGTTGATGAGGGCCTGGGCGATCCCCAGGCGCTGGACCATCCCCTTGGAGAATTTGCGCAACTGCACGTCGGCCGACTCCCCGAGCCCGACCTGCCGGACGAGTCCGTCGACTTTGCGGGCAAGGGAGGGGCCGCCCATGCCGAACAGGCGGCCCATGAAGGCGAGAAGCTCCCGGGGGGTCAGGTAGTCGTAGAAGTAGGGGTTTTCGGGCAGGTAGCCGATGCGCTGGTGCATTGCCGGGTCCCCCGCGGGGCGCCCCAGGATGCGGGCCGAGCCCGAAGTCGGGAAGAGGAGGCGCATCAGGAGCTTCAGGGTGGTGCTCTTGCCCGCCCCGTTCGGCCCGAGAAAGCCGAAGATCTCCCCCGCGCGCACCTCGAGCGTGAGGTCGTCGAGCACGCGCACCGGCCGCTTGCGCCAGAAGCCGACGGCGAAGTCCTTGGTCAGGTTTTCGATTTCTATCACGGCCATAGGAGCAACCCCGAAAGTCCAATCAGACCGGGCATTCCTGCTTTTCGGCAGCGGAGGCGGTTCCCTTCAATTTTTGGGCCCGCTGGCGCTGTACCTCGTACAGGGAGATCCCGGCGGCCACGCTCACGTTGTAGGAGCCCACCCGCCCGGTGATCGGGAGCGAGGCCAGCAGGTCGCACTTCTGCCGCACCAGCCGGTGCAGCCCCGTCCCTTCGCTGCCCAGCACCAGGGCGACCGGGACGGTCAGGTCGATCTTCCACAGCGGTTCGGGCGCAGCCGCGTCGAGCCCCACGCTCCAGTAACCCGCGTCCTTCAGGCTCTCGAGGAGGCGGGAGACATTGGGCACCCGTCCGACCCGGACATGGGCGGCGGCCCCGGCGCTCGCCTTGACCGCCGCGGCCCCGAGGGCGGCGGAGCGGCGGCGCGGTACGAACACGCCGTCGGCGCCCGCCGCCTCGGCCGAGCGCAGGACGGCGCCGAGGTTGTGGGGGTCTTCGATCCCGTCGAGCACCACCACCAGGCCCGGCGTCCGGGCCGCGGCCAGGACCTCCTCGACTTCGAGGGTGTCGATTTCCGCGGTGACGGCGAGCACCCCCTGGTGGCGCTCCCCGCCGCACCGGCGGTCCATCCACTCCCGCGGCTCGAAGGAGAGGCGCACGCGGCACTCCCCTGCTTTCCGGACGATCTCCTGGACGCGGGGGTTGCGCCCGCCGCGCTCGACGGTGATCCGCTCGATCCGTTCGGGGTGGGCCCGCAGCGCTTCCGTCACCGCGTGGATGCCGTAGATCAGGGCCATGGCGCCTCAGACCGCTTCGAGGATGCGGCGCGCACGCGCGGCCGGGGGTGGGACCGGGCGCGGGAGCGGCAGGCGCGCCCCCTCGTCGCAGAGCGGGACCAGGGTTTCGAGGTCGGGTCCCGAGCCGCGCCCGGTCAGGGCCGCCCGGATGGGGTGGTAGAGGTGCCGCCCCTTCCGCCCGGTGGCCGCTTTGACCTCCCCCACGATCCGCCGGTAACTGTCGGCGCCGAGCGCCCCCTCTTCCTCCAGGCGCCGGACGAAATCGAGGGCCACCTCCCGCCCTTCGGGGGTCGAGAGGGCGGCGCGGGCGTCCGGGTCGATCCCGGCCGGGTCGGGGCCGTAGAGGACGCCCGCTTCCTCCGGGAGCTGGTCGAGATGGTCCACGTGCGTCTTGACCAGGTCGATCACCCTGCCGGCCCAGGCGTCGATGGCGGGGGAGGGTTCGGCGGGGAGGAGGCCGGCCGCCGTGAAAAAGGGGCGGGCGCGGGGGAGGAGGTCAGCTCCCGGGGTCCGGTTGATCCAGGTGCGGTTCATCCAGTCGAGCTTGGCCGGGTCGAAGATGGCCGGGCTTTTCTGCACCCGCGCGAGGTCGAACTGCTCCCGGATTTCAGCGGGCGCGAGGATCTCCTGGCCGTCGACCGGCGGGGACCACCCGAGCAGCGCCAGGTAGTTGATCAGGGCTTCGGGGAGGTAGCCCCGCCGCCGGAATTCCTCGATGGAAGTCGCGCCGTGGCGCTTGCTCAGCTTCTGCCCGTCGGGGCCGAGGATGGTCGACAGGTGGGCGAAGCGCGGCGGCTCCGCCGCGAGCGCCTCGTAGATCAGGACCTGGCGGTGGGTGTTCGACAGGTGGCCGTCGCCGCGCACCACGTGGGAGATCCGCATCAGCAGGTCGTCGACGACGCAGCAGAAGTTGTAGGTCGGGCTCCCGTCGCTGCGCACGAGCACGGGGTCGCTCACCTGCACGGTCTCGATCTCGATCCGGCCGAAGACCAGGTCGTCGAAGCCCACGATCCCGGGACGCACCCGGAGGCGCAGGGTATAGGGATCCCCCCTATCGACCCGCTCCCGGACCTCGTCCGGGGGGATGTGGCGGCATTTGCCTCCGTAGCGGGGGGTCTCCCGCCGCTCGAGCTGCAGCCGGCGCGCCTCCTCCAGTTCCTCCGCGGAGCAGAAGCAGCGGTAGGCCCGGTCCTCCGCGAGGAGGCGCGCGGCGTACCGCCGGTAGAGGTCGTAGCGGTCGGTCTGCCGGTAGGGGCCGTACTCCCCCCCCCGGTCGATCCCCTCGCTCCAGTCGAGGCCGAGCCAGGCGAGGTCCTCCACCAGCTGCCGCTCGTAGCGCGGCTCGCTGCGCTCGGCGTCGGTGTCCTCGACACGGAGGAGGAAGGTCCCCCCGTGCCGGCCGGCCAGGAGCCAGTTGAACAGCGCCGTGCGCACGTTCCCCACGTGCAAAAAGCCGGTGGGGCTGGGCGCGAAGCGCACCCGTATCGGATGATCAGGGTTCATGGTCCTTTTCCTTGACAGGTGCGGGGGTGCGGGCGATGAGGGCGACGGCCTGTGCGGACACCCCTTCCCCCCTCCCCTCGGCGTTCATTCCCTCGCTCGTGGTCGCCTTGACGCTGACGGCCCCCTCGTCCAGGCCCAGGGCCGCGGCGATGTTGCGCCGCATCCGGGGAGCGTGCGGCGCGATCTTCGGCCGCTCCAGGACCAGGGTGGCGTCGACGTTCAGCGCGCGCCACCCCGCCGCGGCGAGGCGCCGGGCCACCTCCTCCAGGAAGTGGAGGCTCGCGCGGCCGCGCCAGGCGGGGTCGGTGTCGGGGAAGAGGCGGCCGATGTCCCCCATCGCGGCGGCGCCCAGCAGGGCGTCGCAGACGGCGTGCAGCAGCACGTCGGCGTCCGAGTGCCCCTCGAGCCCCCGCTCGAACGGGATCTCCACCCCCCCCAAGACCAGCCTGCGCCCGGCCGCCAGGCGGTGGTAGTCGATCCCCTGGCCGATGCGCACCTGCGTTGCGTTCATGTTCCCAGTTTCCTTTCCCATCAGCCGCGCGGCGAGTTCCAGGTCGAGCGGGCGAGTGATCTTCAGGTTGTCGGGGGAACCGGGGACCACCCATACCGCGTGCCCCGCCCGGCGCACCACCGAGGACTCGTCGGTTCCCTGGAACCCTTCCGCATCAGCGGCTTCGAGCGCCCGCCGCAAAAGCGCGGCGTGAAACCCCTGCGGTGTCTGGATCGCGTACAGTTCCGCCCGCGGCGGCGTCTGGAGCAGCCGCCCGCGGCGGGAAACGCGCCCGATGGTGTCGGTGGCGGGCAGGCCCGGGATCGCGGCCCCCTTTGTCCAGGCGGTTTCGAGCACCCGCAGCATCACGTCCCCGGGGCAGAGCGGGCGCACCGCGTCGTGCACCAGGATGACGTCGATCTCCGCGGGGAGCGCCCGGACGGCGTTCAGGACCGAGTCCTGGCGCGACGCCCCGCCCGCGACGCAGCGCGCGCGGGCGCCGACGAGGGCCTCCGCCCGCGCGATGTGCTCCGGGGGGAGGGCGACGACGATCTCCCGCACCTGCTCGAGTTCGGCCAGGCGCTCCACGGTGTGGCACAGGATCGGCCGGCCGGCGATTTCCAGGAACTGCTTGGGGATCCCGGCGTTCATGCGCGTGCCGGTCCCGCCGGCCGCGACCACCGCCGCGACCCGGAGCCGGCTGAGAGTGCGATTGTTTCCCATACGGGCGGCTACCGTTCCTTCAGGCGTTCCTTCTCCTCTTCGCCGTTGCCGAAGCGCGCGGACATCCCGCCCCGGTCGTAGGAACGGCGCTCCTGCCGGGAGCCCGGTTCCGAATCATCGGGGAAGCGGCCGAAGATCATCTTCCCCGCCGTCGTCTGCAGCACCGAGGTGACTTGGGTGGAGATGGTCCTGCCGATCATGCGCCGGGCGTTGTCGACCACCACCATCGTGCCGTCGTCGAGGTAGGCCACCCCCTGGTTGTATTCCTTCCCCTCCTTGAGGATGAACACCTTCATCGTCTCGCCGGGGAGGACGACGGGCTTGAGCGCGTTGGCCAGCTCGTTGATGTTCAGGACTTCGACCCCCCGCAGCTGCGACACCTTGTTGAGGTTGAAGTCGTTGGTGACGATCTTGGCGCCCATTTCCTTGGCCAGCTCGATCAACTTGAGGTCCACTTCCTTGACCTCGGGGAAGTCCTTTTCGACGATCTGCACCGACACCCCGGGGACCGACTTGATCTTTTCGAGCACGTCCAGGCCGCGCCGGCCCCGGTTGCGCTTGGCGCTGTCGGCGCTGTCGGCGATCTGCTGCAGCTCGCGCAGCACGAAATGGGGGGCGACCAGCGTCCCCTCCAGAAAGCCGGTCTCGCAGATGTCGGCGATGCGGCCGTCGATGATGACGCTGGTATCAAGGACCTTGCACGATTTGCGCAGGGCGTTCTCGGTGAAGATCCCCCCGAGCGAGGCGAGGTCGATGAACTCCCCCTTGCTGGTTCCCGAGAGCATCCCGAGGTAGGTCATCAGGATGAGGACGAGGATCTGCACGAAGGTTTCGATTTCGGGGTGGACGAAGTTCATCCGCCCGATGACGGGGCTGACGAGGCTGGCGCCGATGATGCCCAGGAGCGCGCCGACCGCCCCTCCCAGGACGGTTTTCAGCGAAAGCGCCCGGATGCGACACTCAACAAAGAGGATGAACAGCCCGAAAACAACGCCGAAAACTAATGTCAGTACCAGGTTGGGGCCGAAGGGACGCACGAGAAAACCGCTTATCAGGATGGCGGCAAATAGAATGATTCTGATGATCCAGAGATCCATTGAAGGACTCCTTTGGTATAAACCGAACAATATCAATAAAAAAGAGAATGATGGGCCATAAATGGACTACGGCTGACATACAAACAATTTAGCAGGAATCGGCGGCGCAGTCACCCTATTTCCTGGACCGCCTCAGGGGAAGATCAGTTCGGTGAGTTCCGCCACGGTGTCGATCGGTTCGAGCTCGATGCCGCCGACCGGGTCCACCAGGGGGAGGTTCCCTGCGGGGAGGATGACGCGGGAAAAGCCCATGGCCGCCGCCTCGCGCACCCGCAGGTGCGCCTGCGGGACGGGGCGCACGTCCCCTGACAGGCTCAGCTCCCCCACGAACACGGTGCGGGAGGCGATCGGGCGGTTGCGCAGGCTGCCGAAGATGGCGGCGAAGAGGCCCAAGTCGGCCCCGGGATCGTTCACCTCGATCCCGCCGGCGGTGCTGACGTAGATGTCGCTCCCGGTCATCTGCACCCCCAGCCGCTTTTCGAGCATCGCCACCAGCACCGAGATCCGGTTGTAGTTGACGCCGTCGGCGACGCGGCGCGCATTGCTGTACTGCGTGGCGACCACCAGCGCCTGGATTTCGACCAGGAGCGGCCTCGTCCCCTCCAGGGCGCACACGACCGAGCTGCCGGCCGACAGCTCCCGGTCGGGGAGGAAGAGGCCGGAGGGGTTGGCCGCCGGGAGCAGCCCGCGCGAGGTCATCTCGAAGATGCCGACCTCGTTGGCCGCCCCGAAGCGGTTCTTCACCGCCCGGATGATGCGGTGGTTGCGCTTCCCCTCCCCCTCGAAGTAGAGGACCACGTCGACGATGTGCTCGAGCGCCTTCGGTCCCGCGATCGCCCCGTCCTTGGTGACGTGGCCGATGAGGAAGACCGGGAGGTGGGTGCGCTTGGCGAGGTTGAGCAGGGTCACGGCGACGTGGCGCACCTGGCTCATGCTCCCCGGCGCCGATTCGAGCGATTCCGAGCACGCCGTCTGCACCGAGTCGACGACCAGGGCCCCGGGCTTGACCTCTTCCACGGCCGCGAGGATCCCCTCGAGGCTCGAGTCCGCCAGGAGGTAGAGCTCCCCGGCGCCGGCGGGAGGCTCCCCGAGCCGGTCGGCCCGGAGCCGGATCTGCTGCATCGACTCCTCGCCCGAGGCGTAGAGCACGCTCATCCCCTCGAGGCTGCGGGCGATCTGCAGGAGGAGGGTGGACTTGCCCACCCCCGGCTCCCCCCCGAGCAGGATGAGCGACCCGGGGACGATCCCCCCCCCGAGGGTGCGGTTGAACTCCGGGTTGCGGGTGTCGATGCGGGGGATCGCTTCGGTGGAGATGTCGCCGAGGCGCGCCGGCCGCGCCGTGCGCTTTCCGCCCGGGCGCCCGCGCTCGCGCCGCTCCTCCACCAGGGAGTTCCAGCCGCCGCAGTCGGGGCAGCGCCCCAGCCATTTTGGGGAGGCGTAGCCGCATTCCTGACACTCGAAAACGGAGTTTCTCTTTTCCATCGTCCTTCCGATCGGTCCCGGGTCCCATGTTTCGGCCCGGCCCCCGTTATTTCACTTTTTCGCGCCGTTCGATGACGGGGTCCGGCTGCAGCAGCGAACAGAGGAGAGCGCGGTCCACCCCAGGGTGCTGCACGAGGAGCGCCAGGATCTCCCGGCCGCGCGCGGCGGCCGCGGCGTCGTCCGCGCGGTTGACGAGGGGAACGAACCGGGCGCCGTCGGGCCGCCCCTTGGCGCCCCCCAGCGGGTGGGCCAGTACCCGGGCCACGATCTCCGCGGTGACGGGGACCCCTTCGGGCACCCCCGCCAGCGCGGCCGCCCGGCGCGCCCGGTGCACGTGCTCCTCGTCGAGCGGCGCTCCCAGGATGTCGATCCCCGCGACCGCGACCAGGAGCGTCGTCAGGGGGTGTACCACCGGCTCGTGCTCCGCCGGCGCCTTGAAGGGGAGGGAGCGGCTCCCGTCCGCCTCGATGACGACGACATCGACATCGGCGCGGGCGGCCAGCAGCGCGATCTCCTCCGGCGGCGACCCGAACACCCGGTCCCGGTCGTCGGGAGCCCCGACCACCAGGCACTGCCCGTGCCGGTCGAGCAGCGGGCCCAGCCGCGACAGGCATCCGGTGGAAACGACGGCGGGGGAGAGCTCCACCTGCTCCCGGCTGATGTGGGTGCTGGTCGTGGTCACCACCCGGAGCCCCCGCGCCGCTAGTTCCCCGGCCAGGCGGAACATGGAGGTGGTTTTCCCCCCGCCCCCCACCAGCGACACCACCGCGCCCGCCCCCACGTCGAGGGCGTCGGCCAGCGACATTTTGATATCCTTGTTCATCAGGCGATTATACCCCCGCCGTGTCACCGGGGAAGGCCGATCCGCCCCGGCGCGCGCTGGAGGTCGATCTCCTTCAGCCGCTCCAGCTCCTTCTCCAGTTGGCGTATCCGCTCCTCCCGCTCCTTCGCCTCCGCCGCCAGCCGGTCGATCCGGGCCTGGAGCCGGAGCAGGTACTCCGCCGGGCGGCGGTAGACGCTCTGGGGGAACTCGGCCGCCAGGCGCTTCAGCGCCGCTTCCGCCTGCACGCGGTTGCGGCTGGTGTCCTGCGCCAGGGTGCGGGAGAGGCCGAGGAAGAAGAGCGCGGGCTCCCGGCCGGGCGCATCCGGGTGCTGGCGGAGAAAGTCCTCCAGCGACTGGGAGGCCATGGCATAGTCCCCCGCCTGGAACTGCGCCATCCCCACTTCCAGGAGCGTCGGCTCGGTCGTCGCCGGCGGTTCGGGCGCAGGCGGATCATCCGGGGCGGGTGCGGGGGGCTCGGGGATGATGGCCTTGGGCGCCGGGGGGGCGGCCGGGGCCGCTACCGGCGCCGCGGCCGGCGTAACCGGCGCGGGAGCCTTTTTGTGGCAGGCGGGGAGTGACAGCAGGAGCCCGGGGAGCAGGAGGCGGCACAGGCTTCGACGGATGAACGGGCTCATAAGGTTACCGGTGGCGTATCAGGCCGGGCGGCCTGCCGGGAGCAGGACGCGGAACCGGGCGCCCCCCCCGGGGTTGTCCTCCACCCAGATGGCGCCGCGATGGGCTTCGACCAGGGTTCGGCTGATCGCCAGCCCCAATCCTACCCCCTCGCCCGCGATTTTCCCCCCTTTTTTTGCCTGGTGGAACTTTTCGAACACCTTTTCCCGGTCGGCCGCGGGGATGCCGGGGCCGGAGTCGGCGACCGAGATCAGGGCGTAGCGGTCGCTCCGCAGCTCCCGCGCGCGCGCGGCGGGGACTCCCGGGGGGACTTCCCGGGCCGCCTCGAGTTCCACCCGGATGATGGAATCGTCGGGCGCGAAGCGGATGGCGTTGGCGAGGAGGTTGACGAGCACCTGGATCAGGCGGTCGCCGTCGCACTCCGCCTCGAGCGCCTCCGCGGGGCGGGAGAGCTCGATGGCGATGCGCCGCTCCCGGGCCTGCATCTCCATTTCGGCGACCGCCCGGTCGAGGAGCGGGGCCAGTTCCCGCGGCTCGAGCCGGTATTCCATCACCCCCGCCTCGATCCGCGACATGTCCAGCAGGTCGCCGATCATCGCCATCAGCCGCACCCCCCCCTGCCGGCACAGGTCGAGCAGCCGCCGCTGCCGGTCGTTCACCGGGCCGGGGATCTCCTCGAGCAGGACCTGGACCGTCTCGAGCATGGAGGCGAGCGGGGACTTCAGCTCGTGCGACACGTGCGACACGAAATCTTTCTTGAGCCGGTCGAGTTCGTCCAGCCGGCGGGTCATGGTGTTGAAGTCGCGCGCCAGGTGGGAAAACTCGTCGTTGCGCGAGGTGTCGAGCCGGTAGAAGAATTTCCCCTCGGCGATGGCCCGCGTCCCCTCGGTCAGGTGTCCGAGCGGCCGGGAGATCGAGCGGTAGATCAGGAACGAGACCAGGGCGCCGATGACGAGGACGACCAGGGTGGAGACCCAGAGCACGAGGGTCGCCGTCTCCCCCATGGCGCGCGACTGCCCGACCTTGTCGCGCATGGCGTCGAGGTTGGCCAGGTATACCGAGTGCGCCTCCGTCTTCAGCAGTTCCAGTTCCGCCTGCAGCGTCTCGGGGAAGGCGGCCGCCGCCGGGTGCGCGAGGTGCAGGTCGAGGTTGTGGCTGAACTCCTTCCACCCCGCCGCCAGGCGCGCGATCTCCCCCCGCTCCGAACCCGCCTGCCCCTTCAGTTCGGCCAGGTCGCGTTCGAATTCGTTCCGGTACTCCCGGAGCGGCCCGAGGTAGTCGGGGTCGGCCAGGGCGAAGGACTTGCGCGCGTACTCCTCGACCAGGTCCAGGTCGCGCAGCGCCTGCAGCGACACCAGCGCGTTGCGGAAGCTGATGCCGGAAAGGGTCCGGTTGATCGCCTGCATCCGGCCGATGGTGATCACCTGGTACCCCACCAGGATGGCGAGAAGGAGAAAGAGCAGGACGTATCCCAGGCTGATGCGCGTCGTGATCTTCATGGGTCGGTGGCCGGTCGGGTCACTTGATGCCGTATGCCTTGAGCTTGTTGCGGATCGTCTTGACGTCGAGCCCCAGCCGGCGGGCGGCTTCGGCCTTGTTGTTTCCCGTCAGCCGCAGGGTGCCGAGGATCAGCTCCTTCTCCGCCTCCGCGGCGGTGATCCCGGGGGCCGGGGCGAGCCCCGGAGTTCTCCCGGCCGGTCCCAGCAGGTAGGGGGGGAGGTGCGAGGGCTCGATCCAGGGCCCCCGCGCCAGGATGACGGCGCGCTCCATGGTGTTCTTGAGCTCGCGCACGTTGCCGGGCCAGGCGTAGGCGCGGAGCAGCTCCAGCGTCTCCCCCTTGCACGCCTCGACCCGGGCGTTGTGCTTCCGGTTGAACCGGGTGATGAAGGCCTGGGCCAGGAGCGCGATGTCCTCCCGGCGCTCGCGCAAAGGGGGGAGGGTGATGGTGAAGACGTTCAGGCGGTAGAAGAGGTCCTCGCGCAGCTTCCCGCCCGCCACCGCCTCGCGCGGCTCCCGGTTGGTGGCGGCCAGCACGCGCACGTCCACGGAAAACTCCGCGCCGCCGCCGACGCGCCGCACCTTCTGGTCCTCGAGCACCCGCAGGAGCTTCGGCTGGAGCGCGAGCGGCATTTCGGCGATCTCGTCGAGCAGGAGGGTGCCGCGGTGGGCGCGCTCGAAGCAGCCGGCGTGCATGCTGGCGGCCCCGGTGAAGGCCCCCCGCTCGTGGCCGAACATCTCGCTCTCCATCAGGTTTTCGGGGATGGCGCTCGAGTTGACGGCGACGAAGGGGCCTTCGGCGCGCTTGCTCAGCCGGTGGATGGTCCGGGCCGCCAGCTCCTTGCCGGTCCCGCTCTCCCCGCTGATGATCACCCCCGCGTCGCTCGAGGCCACCGTCTCGATCAGGGCGTACACCTCGCGCATCGCCCGGCCGCCGCCGACGAAATCGCCGAAGCCCGCCCCGCGCTCGAGTTCCGCCTCGAGCCGGCGCGATTCGCGCCGCTCGGCCACTTCCTCCTCCGCCCTGGCGAGGATCGCGCGCAGCTTGGGGTAGTCGATCGGCTTGGTGATGAAGTCGCGCGCCCCCCGCTTCATCGCCTCCACCGCCAGGTCGACCGTCGCCTGCGCCGTAACCAGGATGACGGGGCGGTCGGGGTCGCCGGCCCGCAGGCTCTCGAGCAGCTCCATCCCCGTCATCCGGGGCATGACGACGTCGGAGATGACGATGTCGGGCTGGAACGATTCGGCCGCTTCCTTCGCCTGCGCCCCGTCGGGTGCCGTGCGCACCTCGAACCCCCACCCGGCCAGGCGCAGCTCGAGCACCTCCCGCATGGCGGGTTCATCGTCGACGACCAGGATCCTCGTGCCGGGATGTTTCTTCGTACCCATTCGTGCTTGTCTTTCCGCCCGGGGGGCCCGGGCAAAGGAACCGTCCCGAAAAGTATAGCGGATCGCCCCCCGGGGTGCCATAATGGCACACATGAGCAATCCGACCGAAAGAGCCATCAGCCTGATCCGCTCCGCCGGCCGCATCGTCGCCTTTTCCGGGGCGGGGATCAGCACCGAGGCGGGGATTCCCGACTTCCGGAGCCCCCAGGGGATCTACTCCACCTCCGACGCCATGGAGTGGCTCTCGGCCTCCAGTTTCCACCGCAACCCGGCCGCCTTCTACCGCGCCACCCTCGACCTGGTCTCCACCATGGCCCGCGCCGAACCGACCGCCGCCCACCGCCTCCTGGTGCGCCTGGAGGAGATGGGGAAGATGGAGGCCGTCGTCACCCAGAACATCGACGGGCTGCACACGGCGGCGGGCTCCTCCAAGGTCTACGAGCTGCACGGGACCTGGCGCACCGGCCGCTGCACCGCCTGCGGCGCCCGCCACGACATGGCCCCATTTTTCGCGGAAATCGAAAAGGGGACGATCGAAATACCGACCTGCGCCTCGTGCGCGGCCCTCGTCAAGACCGACATTGTCCTGTTCGAGGAGCTGCTCCCGCCCGAGGCCTGGCAGGGAGCGGTCGCGGCGGTGGAGCGCTGCGACCTGATGCTGGTGATGGGCTCCTCGCTTCTGGTCTACCCGGCGGCCGAGCTGCCGATGATGGCGGTCGCGGCCGGGGCGCAGCTCGTCATCGTCAACCTGCAGGAGACGGCGTGCGACCGCGCCGCCGCCGCCACGGTGCGCACCCGGCTGGGGGATTTCGCCCAGGCGGTCATGGCCGCGCTCAGTCCTATTCCGCCTGCGGCGCCCGCTTCATGAACCGGGCGTAGAGAACGATCGTCACCATTCCCAGCGCCAGCATCGTCACCATGGTGAGGGCGAGCGACAGGGTCGTGCCCCAGACCAGCGCCACGAAGGCGGAGACGGCCGAGTTCCCCGCGAGCGACAGAAACCCCTGGCAGGAGGCGGCCAGCCCCCGCTGGCTGGGGAAGAGGTCGAGGGTGATCAGGGTCAGGCTCGGCATCGCGATCGACATCCCCGTCACGTAGACGAAAAGGGGCACGAGGCTCCAGGGGATCATCGGGGGGAGGGCGAGGTTGAGCGCGAGGTTGGCGAGCGCCCCCACGATCATCACGACGTAGCCAACCATGATCGTCTTCTCCCCCGACAGGTGCCCCGCGCAGCGCCCGGAGATCCAGGCGCCGATCACCATCCCGACCGCCATCGGCAAAAAGAGATAGAGAAACTGCGTCTCCTTGAGCCCCAGGTGCGTCATCAGGAAGACCGGGGCGCCCATGATGTAGATGAAAAAGCCGGCGTTGACCAGGGAGAGCGAGGCGCTCGCCATCAGGAAGGCCGGCTGGGTCATCACCTTCCAGTAGGAGCGGGCGAGGTAACCCGCGTTGAGGCGCTGGCGCCTGGCGGCCGGGAGCGTCTCGGGGAGGAACTTCCAGCAGCTCAGGAGGAGAAAGGCCGCCATCCCCGCCATGAAGACGAAGATCGAGCGCCAGCCGAACCACACCTGGAACCACCCCCCCAGTACCGGGCCCAACACCGGGGCGATGGTGAAAATCGTCGCGACGTGGGACATCAGCCGCTGCGCCGCCGCCCCGTCGAAGAGGTCGCGCACCACCGCGCGCCCGATGATCATCCCCGCCCCCACCGTGGTCCCCTGCAGCGCGCGGAAGAACATCAGCATCTGGACGCTGGTGGACAGGGCGCAGCCGACCGAGGCGGCCAGGAAGATGGCGAGCGAGAGGAGGGTCAGGCGCCTGCGGCCGTAGGCGTCGCTGATGGCGCCGTGCCACAGCGACATGAGGGCGAAAAAGAAGAGAAAGGCCGTCATTGTCTGCTGCACGGCCGCCGTCGGGGCGCCGAGGCTTTCGCCGATCGCGGGGATCGACGGCAGGTAGGTGTCGATGGAAAAGGGCCCCATCCAGGACAGGGCGGCCAGGACGAAGGTCAGCCCCGCCATCGAAAATCCGGGCGGGAGCTTCCGTTCATTCAGCTGCGGGTACGCGGTCGTCGACATGAATGCTCTGCAATCCTCTCCTGGTTTCTCCCAGTCTCATTAAAAGATGGCTTGCGGGGGGCGGGCCCGCTCGGGAATGCTGCCGGCGCCCAAGCCTGCTTTCAACTGCGGTTGAAAACCCATGGTTCGCTTCCGGCAACCGCAAAGTGTACCACAGGAGTTCTAAAGGTCTAACGCCTTGTGCTAGAATCAGCCCAACCGGAGGATCAAGGGCATGTTACGAAAATCCCGACGCACCTTTCTCAAAAGCGCTTCCCTGGCCGGCGCCGCGCTGGCCGCCGGGCGCCTCCCCGCGGGCCGCGCCGCCGCCACGGCCGCTCAGCCCCCGGGCGCCGGAGCCCGGATCTACATCGACCCGGTGCAGAAGATCGCGCCGCTGGACCGCCGGCTGTTCGGCTCCTTCATCGAGCACCTGGGCCGGGCGGTCTACGGCGGCGTCTACGAGCCGGGCTCCCCGCTTGCGGACGCGCGCGGCTACCGCCGCGACGTCCTGGAAGAGATCAAGAACATGCGGGTGCCGGCCGTCCGCTACCCGGGGGGGAACTTCGTCTCCGGCTACAACTGGCTCGACGGAGTCGGGCCGCGCGACAAGCGGCCGGTGGTCCTCGACCGCGCCTGGAACACGATCGAGACCAACCAGTTCGGGACCGACGAGTTCATGGAGTGGTGCCGCCTGGTCGGGACCGAGCCGATCATGGGGCTGAACCTGGGGACCGGCACCCCGGAGATGGCCGCCGCCCTGGTCGAGTACTGTAACCAGGAAAAGGGAACGAAGTGGAGCGAGCTGCGGCGCGCGCACGGGATCGAACGGCCGCACAACGTCCGCTACTGGTGCATCGGCAACGAGATGGACGGCCCCTGGCAGATCGGCCACATGCCCGCGCG
>JAAYAJ010000061.1 GCA_012719455.1 Acidobacteriota bacterium
ATCTAGGAGACGATGGTGCCCAGCAGATCGTGTTCCAGGGCGCGGGTGATCCGCAGCGTCCGGAACTGGCCCGGGCGGACCTCCCCCACCTCGGAATCGTTGATCAGGCAGACGCCGTCGATCCCCGGCGCCTGGGACTGGAGCCTTCCCTCCAGCAGCAGCTCACTTTCCTCCGACGGGCCCTCGACCAGCACCTGCGCAAGCCGGCCGACCAGTTCCCGGTTTTTCCTCCGGACGATCTCCGCCTGTTGTTCCATCAGGATCCGGCGCCGGCGCTCGGCCGTCCTCCGGGACACCTTCGGCTCGAGGCCACAGGCTATCGTATCTTCTTCTTCCGAATATGTGAAGACTCCCAGGCGGTCGAACTCCATATCTCGGCAGAAGTGTTTCAGTTCGAGGAAGTCGGCCCGGGTTTCCCCGGGGAAACCGACGATCATGGTCGTGCGCAGGGTGACGCCCGGGATCCCCTCGCGCAGCCGCTCGATGATGCGGGCGAAGCTCGCACGGTCCCCGCCGCGCCGCATCGCCCGGAGCACTTCGGCGCTCGCGTGCTGCAGCGGCATGTCGATGTATCGGCAGATCTTCGGGCTGGAGGCGACGGCCTCGATCAGCCCCTTGCTCACACGGCCGGGGTGGATGTAGAGAAAACGGATCCAGCCGAGGGCTTCGACCCGGGAGAGCGCCTCCAGGAGGCGGGCCAGCCCGTCCTTCATCCCCAGGTCCGAACCGTAGGCGGTGGTGTCCTGCGACACCAGGGTGATCTCCCGTACCCCGCGCGCGGCGAGCTGTTCGGCCTCCCGAACGAGCGATTCCAGGTTGCGGCTGCGGAAGCGTCCGCGGATCTTGGGGATGACGCAGAAGGCGCAACGGTGGTCGCACCCCTCGGATACCTTCATGTAGGCGGCGTGGCGCGGGCCGGCGAGCGTCCGGGGGGTCGTGTGGTCGTACAGGTAGAGGTCGGCGTCGCGCCGGCCGAAGGAGTCGGGCGGAGGCACCGGTTTCCCGGCGACCGCGTGTGCGATCTGTTCGATCTGGTTGACCCCCAGGATGGCGTCGATTTCAGGCAACTCCCCGTGGATCTCCCGCGCGTACCGTTCGGGGAGGCACCCGGTGACGATCAGGCGCCGGAGACGCCCGGATTGTTTCAGCTCGCCGGCGGCCAGAACCGCATCGATCGATTCGCGCTTGGCGTCCGCGATGAAGCTGCAGGTGTTGATGATGATGATTTCGGCTTCGTGAGTGTCCGGGGTGATCGTGTGCCCTTCGCGCTCGAGCAGGCCGATCATGACCTCGCTGTCGACGAGGTTCTTGGGGCACCCCAAGCTGATAAAACCGATTTTGGCCAATGTTCGATCTCCGGGAGGTGAAAGTGTAAGCCGCCCGCCGGACGGGTTCAAGAATATTGGGAATGCGCGCCGGCCCTCGGTTGACCGTGGAACGGGCCGTTGCGCCCGCGGCCGCCGGGCGGGTGCGCTCGAACACCCGTTCGATCCGGGCGGACGAACGCACGGGCGCACGGTTTTAATCCGGGGAACGCCGGTTTTTTTTGAGGGCGTCGCGCAGGGAACGGAGGAGGACCCCCGGTTCGGCCGCCGGAGCCTCGGGATTTCCGAAGCGTGCGGCGTTGTAGCGGCCTGTCAGCTCGAGGAGGGGAGCGGCGGCAGGGTGGGTCCCAAGGCTCCGGGCGAACTCCAGGGGCGTCTGTCCGGGCCGGCGTTCGAACCCGTGCGCATTCATCATGTCCTGGACCTCCAGGTAGGCGGCGGTGGCCGGGTGGAGGTTCCGGCGCCGGAGGCGGACCGCAGCGGCGCGGAGCGCGGTGCGAACCGGGCGCGCCGCCAGCAGGGCGGGGAGCGCCAGCCAGAGCGTCCAGTGCCACGGGGGGTGGGAGGCGGCGGCCCGGAGGTTCTGGACCGCAGCGCCCCACCGGTCGCGGGCGGAGCGCCCGGCCGTGCCCTCCCCGTTCCAGAGGTCTCGCAGATACTCCGCCGCCCGGCCGGCGATGCGGCGCTGTCGCGGGGAATCGTAGTGGACGACCCCCTCCCTCCACCAGAGTCCGACCGCATCCCGGAGGTCGGCGAGCGATGGACGGGGGGTGGGCGGGGGCGCGGGGGTGGGGTCGAATTCGATCCAGCCGTAGGGGGGGAACCAGGCTTCCACCCAGCTGTGCGCGTGCCGCTGCCGGACGGTCCAGTGGTCCCCGATGCGGTTGTAATCCCCGGCGCGGTACCCGTTGACGAGGCGGGAGGGAATCCCCTCGAGGCGCATCATGACGGCCAGGGCCGAGGCGAAATATTCGCAGTGTCCCGCGCGCGCGGTGAACAGGAAAGCTGCCAGGGGGTCGGGGCCGGCCATCCCTTCCAGTTCGAGGGAATAGGTGTATTGCGAACGCAGGTGCTCCTCCAGGGCGCGCCCCCGCGCGTAGCGATCCGTAGCGGTGCGTGTCACCTCCCGCGCCCGGCGCGCGATCCGGGGGTCCAGGTTGGGCAGCTGCAGGTATTTCCGCACGATCTCCTCCGGGATCGGGAACCGGTCCGACATCGCCGCAGGGTCCAAAGGCAAGGAGTCGGAGATGACCGTATAGCTGAGCCCGGCGCCGCGGAGCCGGCGCGTGACCAGGTTGCCGGTCGCGTCGCGCCCCAGGGCGCCCGCTTCGCGGCCGACCGCCAACGCCCGGCTCAGGGTGAAAGCCACGGGCGTGTCGGGCGATTCCAGGAAGTAGGTCTGTTCGATCCAACGGGTTCCCAGCGCCGTGGTCTCCAGCTTGTAAAAGCGGCCCTGGACGGGGACGGGCTGGAGTTCCGCGTCGCTGCGGGTCCAGGACCTGCCGTCGAAGCGGTCGAATGCCAGTCCTCTCCAGCGCGGCTCCCGAACCCCGTCCGCAGGGTTGGTTTTTACCCGCATCACCACTGTGTCCGACGGCTCCAGCGTGCCGTCCCGGCCGAGTTCCACCCGGTCCGAAAAGCCGGTGACGAACCGGGCCGGGAGCGCCGGCTCCCGGTAAAACCCGGGGGTGGCCCGCGGCAGCAGGAAGAACAGGGGGACGGCCGTTCCCAGGACCAGGAACGCAATCCCGAGGAGGGCGGTGGAAAAGGCGCCGGCGGGGAGCGCCGTTTCGCTGACGGCGCCCCCCGGCGCAAAGGCGGGCTCGCCGGGATCCCGGCGCTGGCTCCGGAGTCGGCCGCGGCGCATTTCGGCAAGGATCAGGAAGGCGAGGGCGGAGACCAGGAAGGGGAGGAACCAGAGGAGAAAGACGAGGTCCCCCGTCAGGGCGGCGGCGGCCAGCAACTGGGCGCCGCCGAGGAGCGCGGCAACACCGTAGTCCCCCTCGCGCCTGCGGAAGAGGAGGCTCGCCGCCGCGGCGAGCGGCAGCAGGTAGAGGAGCGCCTCCGGACGGGAGCGCGAGAGCCAGGCGTAGCCGATTGCCGCGCACCCGATGCCGAGCGGAACGAGGACGGCTGCGATCCGGGCTGATCCCTGCCGGCGGCAGGTGCGCGGATGCACCCACCAGCTGAGCGCGAAGATCCCCGCAAGGAGCGCGACGGCGGCGGGGTGGAGCGCCCCGGTCGAGGCCAGCGCGCCGAAACCCGAACCGACCAGGCTGTAGGAGGCGTACTTGAGCGAGCGGGAAAGGTTCATAGTTCTTCGAACGGGATCACGTGCGCCGAACGCCGGAGGGCCGCCGGGAATGCCTCCCTGGGGTGGGGGGTCAGGATGATCTTGTAGTTCTTGTCGGAAAAGATCGCGCGCAACTCCATGGGCCCGGCGGCGGCGCGAAACGCCCGGGGATCCCACAGGGGGGTGTCTGTTGGGGGTGCTTCTTCGCGATGGATCACGGCCAGCGTCCTGAGAATCCGGTCGAGGTGCCGCGCATCCCCGCCCGGGGGCAGGTAGGCCCGGGGGGCGAGAAAGGCGATTGCGGCCCCCTCCCCGATGAAATGGGTGGCGATCCCGGCCGCCATCGACACCGCTCTTTCAAAATCCTCGTCGGGGTCGCCCGGCGCACGGGTGCGCGTGTCCAGGATCAGGCAGAACCTGCTGTCTTCATCGCGCGCATGCTCGCGCGCCATGAGCCGGAGCGTTTTGGCGGTGGCTTTCCAGTCGATGATCCTGGCGCTTTCCCCCTCCCGGTGGCGGCGGATGGCCAGGAGGCTCTCTCCCGGACCCGGGCGGGCGCTCTCCAGCGCTCCCGGGAGGAAGGGGAGGAGACGGAAGAAGGGGGATACCGCCCGCGGGGAAGGGTAGACGACGACTTCCCCCTCCGCCCGCACCAGCTCCCCCCGTTCGAAGAACCCGAAAGGGAACCGGGAGGAGACCCGGAATCCCTCGAGGGTGTAACGCCCCCGGCGTGGAAAAGAGCGGGGGAGCAGCGCGGTGCGGCTTTCTCCGGGCGGCACGATCGGGAAATAGACCTCCCGGTCCAGGATGCTGCGCGCGGGGGCGGCCTCCGGCGCTTTCCGTTTCCGGAACCGGGGGAAGGGGGTGCGGAGGCGCCCGGTTTGCGGACCTTCGGTGCGCCCCCCCGGTCCCTCCACCCGGAGGAAGAAGGAGGGAGCCAGCCGCTTGCCGTTGACCACGGTGATCCGGAGGATCACCCGTTCGCCGGCATGGACGTGCTCCGGCACTTCGAGTGAAAGCGACAGCCGTTTGAGCGAGCCGCGGGATACGAAGCCTGAAACCGGGACGACCGCGAGCATGGTGGCCAGGACGATGACGAGCAGGTTGTTTCCGGTGCGGATCGCCGCCAGGGAAAACGGCAGCAGGAGGAGGAGGTACAGGGCGCCCGCGGGGGTGATGGAGAAGGAAATGGGGAAGGTTTTTCGATCCCCGCCTGCCGCCTCCCGCGTCCCGTTAGAGCGGGATGTCGATGCTCTCGAGTATTTCCGCAAGGATGGTCTCAGCCTCCCGGCTCCTTTTGTGGGGAGAGGAATAGCCGGAGCCGACCACCACGCGATGGGCCAGCACCGGCAGCGCCAACCGCTTGATGTCGTCCGGCGTGCAGTAGTCGCGCCGCTCGAGAAAGGCCGCCGCACGGGCGGCGCCCAGCAGCGCGAGCGACCCCCGGGGACTCACGCCCGTGAGCAGGGACTCCGACCGCCGCGTGGCCCCCACGATGGCCAGGATGTAGTCGAGCAGCACCTCGTCGACGCGGACGCGGCGGACCGCTTCCCGGCAGCGCAGGAGGTCTTCGACCGTCATCACGGGCCCGGGCAGGACACCGGACGGGGCCTGGTGGTCGAGGCGGAGGATTTCCTTTTCGGCGCCCGCGTCCGGGTAGCCCATCCGGATCCGGAGCAGGAAGCGGTCGAGCTGCGATTCAGGCAGGGGGTAGGTGCCGTGGAATTCGATCGGGTTCTGCGTGGCGATCACCATGAACGGCTCCGGCAGGGGGTGGGTCTGGTTGTCGACGCTCACGCGCCCTTCGCCCATGGCTTCGAGCAGGGCGCTCTGGGTCTTGGGGGTCGTACGGTTGATTTCGTCCGCGAGCACTATGTTGGCGAACAGCGGCCCCCGGCGGAAGATGAAGTCGCGCTCCTCCCGGTCGAAGATCGAGACGCCTATGATGTCCGAGGGGAGCAGGTCGCTCGTGAACTGGATCCTGCGGAAGGTGCATTCCATCGCCCGGGCGAGCGAATGTGCCAGAGTGGTTTTCCCAACCCCGGGGACGTCCTCGATGAGGAGGTGCCCCTCGGCCAGGAGACAGACGAGGGCGAGCCGGACGGCATCCGTCTTGCCGCGCACGACGGTCTCGATCGCGGCCTGCAACCGGCGGGCCAGGTTCTGGGATTCCCCGGGTTCTGCCATGCGGCCCAGTATACTATCGATCGCGCGGCGCCGGGGAAAAACAAAAAGGGGGCCGGGTGTCTCCGGCCCCCTTAGGGTCAAGGCCCCTGTGCGGGGTCAGGCGATTCCCAGCTTGAATTTCAGCGATTTCAGCGTGTTCTTCATCAGCATCGTGATGGTCATGGGGCCGACTCCGCCCGGGACCGGGGTGATGAATCCGGCGATTTCCTTGGCGGCATCGAAGTCCACGTCGCCCCTGAGGATGGCGACCATCTTGCCCGTCTTTTCGCTCTTCTTTTCGCCCACGCGATTGACGCCCACGTCAATGACGCATGCGCCCGGCTTGATCCATTCGGGCTTCACCAGGCCCGGGACGCCCGCGGCCACGATCAGGATATCGGCCCGCTTGCAGTGGGAGGCCAGGTCGCGGGTGGCGGTGTGGGCGATGGTCACCGTGGAATTGGCGCCCGGTCCCTTCTGGAGCATCAGGTTGGCGATCGGCTTGCCGACGATGTTGGACCGTCCGACGACGACGACTTCCGCGCCCTTGGTTTCAATTCCGGCGCGCATGATCATCTCCTGGATCCCCGCCGGGGTGCAGGGGGGGAACTTCAGTTCCGAGCCGCCGATCATGAGGCGCCCCACGTTCACGGGGTGGAAACCGTCCACGTCCTTGTCGGGGTCGATGGCGTTGATCACCTTCTTCTCGTCGATGTGCTTGGGCAGGGGGAGCTGGACCAGGATCCCGTTGATCGATTCATCCCGGTTGTACTTTTCAATGAGGGCCAGCAGGTCGGCTTCGGAGATGGTCTCGGGCTGGTTGTCCTGGATCTCGTGAAAGCCCAGCCTCTCCGCCGTCTGGATTTTCAGGGTGACGTAAGAGACGGAGGCCGGGTTGCTTCCCACCAGGATGGTGACCAGGCCGGGGACCTTGCCGTGTTTCGCCTTGATGTCTTTGACTTCCTGTTCGATTTCCTTCAGGATCTCCTCGCGGATCTCCGTTCCCTTGATGAGCTTTGCTGTCATATCATGTCTCCTTTCAGGAAGCGCCCGTGAGCCCTCCCCGGGTTATCATAGCGCCTGGTTCACAGGCGAGGTTCGATACCACATCCCACAGGTCAAGATCAATCCCCTTCATCCCGGCGCGGGCGGTGGGGCCCTGCTAAAACAGGTTCTTCTGATTTCCCGGCAGGGTGACCTGGAAATGCTCGTAGGCCTTTCGGGTGGCCATCCTCCCCCGCGGCGTGCGGTCGAGGAACCCGATCTGGATGAGGTACGGCTCGTAGATGTCTTCGATGGCGTCCTCGTCCTCGTTGATGGCGGCGGACAGTGATCCCACCCCCACCGGGCCGCCATTGTACTTTTCCAAGATTGTCAGCATCAGCTTGCGGTCGATTTCGTCGAAGCCGTAGGTGTCGACATCCATCATTTCCATCGCCCGCATGGCCAGGGGACGGGTGATCCGCCCGTCCCCCTTCACCTCGGCGAAATCGCGCACGCGCCGGAGCAGGCGGTTGGCGATGCGCGGAGTCCCCCGGCTCCGGGAGGCGATTTCCAGGGCGCCTTCGTGGTCGACCGGGACTCCCAGCATCAGGGCCGATTGCTCGACGATGGTGCACAGGTCCGCGTGGTCGTAGAACTCCAGGCGGTGGATGATGCCGAAGCGGCCCCGCAGGGGGGCTGTCAAGAGGCCCGCGCGCGTGGTGGCGCCCACGAGGGTGAAGCGGGGGAGGGGCATCTTGATGCTGCGCGCCCCCGGCCCCTCGCCGATCACGATGTCAATGTAAAAGTCCTCCATGGCGGGGTAGAGGAGTTCCTCGATGGAGGGGTGCAGGCGGTGGATCTCGTCGATGAACAGCACGTCGTTGGCTTGCAGGTTGGTGAGGATGGCGGCCAGGTCCCCCCGTTTCTCGATCACCGGCCCGCTGGTTGTGCGGACGTTGACATTCAATTCGCCGGCGATGATGGTCGCCAGGGTGGTTTTTCCCAGCCCCGGGGGGCCGTAAAGCAGGACGTGGTCCAGCGCTTCCTGGCGCTTCAGCGCGGCCTGGATGCTGATCTCGATATTGTCCTTGACCTTCTGCTGGCCGATGTACTGGGCCAGCGTCTGGGGACGCAGGCTCTGCTCGTAGGTTTTCTCGTCCGAATCCGGGGTCGGGTTCAACAGTGCGTGTGAGAAAGGGTGTCCTGTCATAAGCTAGATCCGAATCAACCGGCCAGCCGCCGGAGCGTGTTGCGCAGGATATCCTCGAACGCCCGCCCGCATTCGGGGTCGCGCAGTGTCAGGGACAAGGCCTTTTCCGCCGCCGTCCGGGGATATCCCAGGTTGGTCAGCGCCGAGACGATGTCCTCCTCCAGGGCCCCGCCGGCCGTCTCCTGCCGGGCCGCCTCCGCTTGTTCCGGCAGGATGAAGGGCGTCATCTGGCTCCGGAGTTCGAGGATCATCCTCTCGGCCGTCTTTCGGCCCACGCCCGGGATGGAAGTGAGGCGCCCGACGTTCTCCTCCGCCACGGCCGCGGCCAGTTCCTCCACCCGGGCTCCCGAAAGGATGGTGATCGCGAGCTTGGGGCCGATGCCCCTCGTGGCTATCAGCTTCAGGAAGAAGTCCTTTTCGCGCCGCGACCGGAAGCCGAAAAGGAGGATGGCATCCTCCCGCACGTGGGTGTGAATCTTGAGCGTGACCTCGTTCCCCTCGTCCGGGAGCTCGTAGAAGCTCGTCAGGGGGATGGTCACCTCGTAACCGACCCCCCCCACGTCGACCAGGAGCTGGTTCGGCCTCTTGGCCAGCAGCGTTCCTCTCAATTGACCGATCATCGTTCCTTTTCCTGTCCGGCGGTCTTGCCCGGGGCCCCGCCTGTTGTAGCTTTAACGCGGCATGGCGCCACTTGCCGTTGAGTGGCGCCGCTTACCGTGGCGTGGCGTCCGGAAGTCCGCCGTCGACCGGGAGGGTGCAGCCCGTCGTAGGGGTCTGGCGCGTCGCGAAGTAGAGGACGGCCCGGCCCACGTGCCGCGCCGTGATCTTCGCCTTGAGCAGGTTCCGGTTCCGGTAGTATTCTTCCAGCCCTTCGGGGCTCAGCCCGCGTGCGCTCATCCTTTCGGGGCCGACCTCCATCCACAACCCCGACTTCCGGGCTCCATGCGAGAACACCGCGTCGGGCGCGACCATGTTCACACGCACGTCCATCGGCGCGAATTCCTGGCTTGCGATGCGGGCCAGTTGGTGTGCGGCGGCCTTGGTCGCGCTATAGGCGCCGAAGTTGGCCCCCGGCGCGAAGACGTTCTTGGTGGAGACCATGACGATGTCTCCGCCGGTGTTCTGCCGCCTGAACAGGCGCGCCGATTCGGCCAGTATGAGGAGCGTCCCCTCGATGTTGATCCTCTCGGTCTTCCGGAAGGTCTCCATGTCCATGTCCTCGATCGAGGAGACATGGGCGATGCCGGCGTTCTGTACCACCAGGTCGATGCCGCCCCAGGTGCGGACGACGGAGCCGTAGGCTTCCGCGACCGATTGGGAGTCGGTGACGTCGAGCGCGATTCCCATGACGCGCTCCCCGTACAGGGAGCGCATCTCCTCCGTGAACTGGCGCAACGGGTCCCCCTCCAGGTCGGTGACGGCGACGTGGCATCCCTGTTCCAGCAGTTCCTGGGTGATGCCGGCCCCGATGGCGCCCGCGGCGCCGGTCACCAGCGCCACGCTCCCGGCCAGGGAGAGCGGCGGGCACGCGTGGAGTTTCCGGCGCTGGATCGCACGGAATTCCATTTCAAAAAGGTCCCGATCCTCCATGCCCCGGTATTCGCCCATGGCCGCTATCTGGGCCTTGACCTCGAGCGTGTGCTCGGCGATGTCCCTGGCGATGTCGGCGGAGGCGGCGCTCTCTCCGGCCGCGATCACTCCGAGGCCGGGAAGGAGAATTACCCGGGGCATGGAATCGACCGCCTCCACCCCCTCCGGCCGGTTGCGCGAGAACTTGGCGATATAAGCCTCGTAGGCGGCGGCGTATTCCCGGAGTCCCCGGGCCACCTTTTCCCTTAACGCCGCGGGATCCTCGTACGGCGGGGGAGCGATCCAAAGGTAGGAGGGTTTTGTCCGGATGAGATGATCCGCGGTCAGGGGCGGGGTCGCGGCGAATTCCCGCGCGTACACCGAATCGACGAGATCCAGGATTTTCCTGTTGATCAGCGGGCGCAGGATGACACGGTTCCAGGGGCGGTCGGGGTTTCCGGAAGGCCGCGCCAACAGGCCCCGGATCACGCTTGCGAGGGCGGACAGGCGCTGCTCCGCCAGGGGAAGGGGAGTGGAGGTTTGAGCGCTCACCGGTTTCCGGGCGTGTTCTTCCACGTACTTTTCGGCCCGGGAGGCCAGGGCGATGGTGGCTTCATACGATTCCCTGGCGGTATCGCCCCAGGTGAGCAGCCCGTGCCGCATCAGGACAATCGCGCGGGTCCCGGGATTCCGCTCCAGTTCCGCGGCTACCGCCTTGGCAAGGGGGAACCCGGGGTGGGTGTAAGGGAGGATGGAAACTCCGTCGCCCAGCGCGGCGCGCAGGTGTTTTTCCCCCTCCGCCTGGTTCGTGAGCGCCAGGATGGAATCGGGGTGGGTGTGGTCGACGAATTTGCTGGGGACGAATGCGTGGACGAGGGTTTCGATGGACGGGGTGGCCGCCCGGGCGTCCAGGCAATGGGTGCGGAAGGCATTGACCATGTCCCCGTCAGACAGGTGGTCCAGGGACCGGAGTCTTTCCACGTAGTCCAGCTCCAGCCCGGTATAGCCGTCCGGTTCGATGGCGGCCATGTCGTAACCCGAGGCCTTGACGAACAGGGTCCGGACGGTTTCTCCCAGGAGGTTGGTCCGGACCGTTTTCACGGAGGAGTTGCCGCCGCCATGCAGCACCAGGCGGGTTTCCGCACCGATCAGGGAGGCCACGTAGAGGCCGACGGCCAGGTCCTCGCCATATTTCTTGCGATGTTGTTCGATGAATTGAGAGGCCTTGTCGTCCGACCAGCGGTTGATCATGCTATCCTCGTCTCCTTGCCGCTTTCCCCGACGCTCCCCCCGGGGTGCGCCGGGCTCCCGCCCGCACCGGCTACGCGCGCCGGTTTTTCAGATCCTGGAACAGTTCGAAAGCCTCCCGGGGCTTGGCGTTTTCGTGGACCACTTTTCTCACCGCCTGGATCATGGCGGCGGGGGCTTCCGACTGGAAGATATTCCTCCCCATGTCGACGCCCGCGGCCCCCTCGCTGACGGCACGGTAGGCCATTTCCAGGGCTTCCGATTCGGGAAGTTTTTTCCCGCCGGCCATGATGACGGGGACCGGGCAGGAAGCGGTGATGGTCTCAAACCCTTCCGACACGTAATACGTCTTGATGAAGTGTGCTCCCAGTTCTGCGCATATCCTGCAGGCGAGGCGGAAATACCGGGCGTCGCGCGTCATGTTTTTTCCAACCGCGGTGACTCCGAGTACCGGGACGCCGTGGCGGGCGCCGAGGTCGACGAGGCGCGTCAGGTTGTGGATCGACTGGGATTCGTACTCCCCGCCGACGAAAACCTGCACCGCCATGGCCGCGGCGTTGAGCCGGAGCGCGTCCTCGATGTCCAGGGCGATCTGTTCGTTGGAGAGCTCCTTGAGGATGCTGGGGCCGCCGCTCGCGCGCAGCACGGTCCCCCGGGCGAAGGTGGGCGGGATGGTCGTGCGGAGGATGCCGCGGGTCAGCATGAGAGCGTCCGCGTAGGGGAGCAGGGGGATGATGTTGACGTCCACCCTCTCCAGCCCCGTCGTCGGTCCCTGGAAATACCCGTGATCGATAGCCAGCATCACGGTCCGGCCCGAAGCGGCGTTGAAGATCCTGGCGAAGCGGTTCTGCATCCCCCAGTCGAGGGCGCCCGAACCCTTGAGGAAGAAGGGGGTGTTCCGGGCGGGAATATCCAGGTAAAAGTCCTTGGTCTCGTTGCTCCCATCCATGTCAGCCATGAGCTAATATCCTTTCTTCTGTGCCTGTTCCCGATTCGTATCTATGAAAGGTGGTGCCGCGTCGCGCATCCGCGCATCACGCCATCCTGGCGCTGGGAACCGACTCCGCGTCGCGCCGTCCGGTATCGGGGCCACCCCTTATGGTATATCAAGGCCCGCCGAAGGCGAAGCCAAAGATGCGGCGCACCCCGCCCGCTCTTCCAGGTTTTCCCCCGGCGCCGTGAAAAGGATTGTGTATAATACTGGCGGAATGCCGGATTCCCCGCCGGGAAGTTGGCCCGGCGGGACCGTGGCGAGGACGTTACCTATTTGCCTTGGTCCTTTCAAATGGAAGCCTGGAACAAACTGGGAGAGGAATGCGGCGTTTTCGGCATCGTGGCCCACCCGGAGGCCGCGCGGATCGCCTACCTGGGCCTGTACGCCCTGCAGCACCGGGGGCAGGACTCCGCCGGGATCGCCGTCTCCGACCGCCGCAAGCTCCACATGGAAAAGGGGATGGGATACGTGGCGGACGTGTTCAACGAAAACCGGCTGGGGCGGCTCCCCGGGGAATCGGCGCTGGGGCACGTGCGCTATTCCACCGCCGGGGAAAGCTCCGTCTGGAACACACAGCCGATTCTGATCGATTGCTGGCGCGGACAGATCGCGCTCGCTCACAACGGCAACCTGACCAACGCCCCGCAGTTGCGCAAGGAACTCGAGCGGGACGGCGCCATTTTTCACTCTACCAGTGACAGCGAGGTCATCCTGCACCTGATGTCCCGGTCGCGCCGACGTACCCTTCCGGAAGCGTTCGTGGAAGCGCTCAGAATGGTCCAGGGGGCCTACTCCCTGGCGCTGCTCACGCCGGAGTACCTCCTGGCGGCCCGGGACCCGCAAGGCTTCCGGCCCCTCTGCCTGGGGCTTGTGGACGGATCCTACGTCGTGGCTTCGGAAACCTGCGCCTTCGACCTGATCGACGCGGAGCATGTCCGGGACCTGGCGCCCGGGGAAGTGGTGAGGATCGAGGAGAAAAGCCTGGAATCCGAGATGCCGCTGCCGAAGGGGAAGCCCGCCTTTTGTGTTTTCGAGCATATCTATTTCGGCCGTCCGGACAGCGTCGTCTTCGGCCGGACGGTCAACGCCAGCCGGAAGGAGATGGGGAGGTACCTGGCCCTCGAGCACCCGGTGGACGCCGATGTGGTGGTGCCGATCCCCGATTCCGGGGTGTCGGCCTCGATCGGGTATGCGCGTGCCAGCGGCATCCCGCTGGAGTTCGGTCTGATCCGCAACCATTATATTGGCCGCACCTTCATCGAGCCCCGGCGGTCGATCCGCAATTTCGGGGTGAAGGTGAAGCTCAACCCGGTGCGGGAGATCCTCCGGGGAAAGCGCGTCATTCTTATTGACGACTCCATCGTCAGGGGGACCACCAGCCGGAAGATCGTGCAGATCGTCCGCGCCGCGGGGGCGAGCGAAATACACATGCGGATCACCTCCCCCCCTGTCATCGCCCCCTGTTATTACGGTATCGATATCCCCACCCGGCACGAACTGATCGCCTCGATGAAATCGGTGGAGGAGATTTGCAGGTTCATCGGCGCCGATAGCCTGGGCTACCTGAGCCTCGAGTCGGTGTTCCGGTCCGTCGACGACCGGAAACAGTACTGTTCGGCCTGTTTCACCGACCGCTATCCCACCGCGGTGGTGGTCGAGGAAAAACAGAAAAGCCTGTTCGGCGGGGAAGAGGAAGGGGAGTAGCCGGAGCCCTTGCGGCTGTGAAAGGAGGCGGATGGGACAGAGACGGATCGCGATACTTATCTCCGGCCGGGGGTCGAACTTCGTGGCCATCCACGAGGCGATCGGGCGCGGGGACCTGGACGCCGAAATCTGCTGCGTGATCAGCGACCGTGCCGACGCGGGCGGCCTGGAGCGCGCCCGGGAATTCGGCCTGGAAGCCGTCTGCCTGCCGGCGCGCGGGATCGAACGGGAGGAATACGACCGGCTGCTCGGGCGGACCCTTGCCCCTTTTGATCCCGCGCTTGTCTGCCTGGCGGGTTTCATGCGCATTGTCACCCCGATCCTCCTCGATGCCTATCCCGGGCGTATCCTGAATATCCACCCCTCCCTGCTCCCCTCCTTTCCCGGGCTCCACGCGCAGCGCCAGGCGCTCGAATACGGCGTGAAGGTCTCGGGATGCACGGTGCACCTGGCGGACGCGGGCATCGATACCGGGCCCATTCTGATGCAGCGGGCGGTCGAGGTGCGTGACGGCGATACCGAGGAAACCTTGTCCGCGCGGATCCTGGCCGAAGAGCACCAGGTGTATTGGCGCGCCATTGCCCTGATGCTCGACAGGCTGGCAGTGTCCCGATAAAGTATTTGGAATATATAGCTGATTTAGATGCTCTTACGGTCATCGCCCGCCTCCTGCTTCACAAAAAAACATTAAAAGTGCAAAAAATCCTCATTTTGGTCTTTACAAGCATGGAGGCGGCGGGTATTATCTGCAGCCTCAGTCGTTGAGATATTTAGATTGAGTTTTTATTTGAAAAAGATTTTTCTTCATTCTCTTGACAAGCGAAACGGTTGCAGCTACCATGCACCACGCTTCGCGACGACGAGAGATTGAAGTCGAGAGCCTGGATTCATTCAGCCTGTATTATGATGACTGGGTGAATCCTTCGTCAATCATAGGTTAAGTAAAACATCGGTTGCGGTTGACAAGCCGGGTTTTGAATACTATGATTGATGGAAGCCTAGATCTTTGAAAACTAGATAGTGCGTGTCCGAAACATCCATTCCATAACATGTAGTAAACCAGCATCCCGGATTTTTCGAAATTCGGGACTCTTCGATTTATAATTGGAGAGTTTGATCCTGGCTCAGAATCAACGCTGGCGGCGTGCCTAACACATGCAAGTCGAACGAGAAAGTGGGGCTTGCTCCACGAGTAAAGTGGCAAACGGGTGAGTAACACGTGAAC
>JAAYAJ010000062.1 GCA_012719455.1 Acidobacteriota bacterium
TACAGGCTGTGTGGTAGATTGAGTCATCAAAAAGCCTCTTTTGCCGTATGCAACTTGATTGGCGTCAAGTAGTTATACGCACGAAGGGGCTTTTTGTTTTATCTCTTCATGAATTTTTCGGGTTAATGTAGAGGGTAGGGAGAATATTTGAGATGGGAATAGCAGAGATTAAGAAGGAGATTGGGATGGATTCTCCGGAGTTGAGGGAAGGCGAGCGTAGCGAGACTTTCCGAAACGGAGGGGCATCCATCCCAGCAATGGCACCGGTTGCTGGCATTGTCGACCCGGAGGTCGATTCGAAAGCCCGACGCAGGCAGTTCTCCGCGGCATACAAACGACGTATTTTGGACGAGGCGGAAAAGGGTGGCTCAGGCGCGGTTGCCGGTCTTCTGAGGCGTGAGGGCCTGTATTCATCCCATCTGACCACCTGGCGAAAGCAGCGGGAATCGGGTGAGCTCGCCGGTCTGGAATCGCGCAGGCGGGGCAAGAAGCCTGCTCCGAAGAACCCGCTGGCCAGAGAAGTCCACCGGTTGGAGCTGGAAAACCGACGCCTGCAACAACGGCTTCGGCAGGCCGAGATCATCATCGATGTCCAAAAAAAACTCTGCGATGTACTGGGTCTGACGGTTCCCCTGATCGAGCAGAGCGAGGACGACGAATGATCGCCTGTCAGGAATTGTCCAGGGACGTGGGGGCTGCGGCTGCCTTCAAATCGCTGGATATTGCCAGGCCGACGTACTACCGCCGGCTTGGCGCCAGAGACGACCAGGCTTCTTCCCGCCCCGCACCGCCACGGGCTCTCAGTGTCGCCGAACGACAGGGAATCCTGGATGTGCTGCATTCCAACAGGTTCTTGGATAAAGCACCGACCGAGGTCTATGCCACGTTGCTGGATGAAGGCACTTACCATTGTTCCATTCGGACCATGTACCGCGTTTTGGAAGAGGCTGGCGAGGTCCGCGAACGCCGCGACCAGGTTCGTCATCCTCACTATAAAGCGCCAGAGCTTTTGGCGACTGCACCCAATCAGGTCTGGTCTTGTGACATAACGAAACTACTCGGACCGGCAAAGTGGGCCTATTTCTATCTATATGTAATCCTGGACATTTTCAGCCGGTACGTGGTTGGTTGGATGATTGCCCACCAGGAAAGCAGTGCGCTGGCCAAGCGCCTCATTGCCGAGACCTGTGAGAAGCAAACCATCCAGGCCGGCCAGTTGACGGTTCATGCCGACCGCGGGGCATCGATGAAATCCAAACCCGTGGCCTTGCTGTTATCGGATCTGGGCATCACGAAAACTCACAGCCGGCCGCATGTTTCCGATGATAACCCGTTTTCCGAGTCTCAGTTTAAAACCCTCAAGTATCGCCCGGGCTTTCCGGATCGCTTTGGTTCCATCCAGGATGCCCGGGCCTTTTGCCAGGATTTCTTTTCCTGGTATAACACGGAACATCGCCACACCGGGATTGGACTCCTGACCCCCGGGATGGTTCATTACGGCAAAGCCGAAGCCGTAATCGGCCAACGGCGCATCGTTCTCTCTGCGGCTTTCGATGCCCACCCGGAGCGGTTCGTCCGGGGATTACCGGTGCCGCCGCCATTGCCCGAGGCGGCATGGATCAACAAACCAAAGATCGAATCCGACCATGTTGCACCTGTCGAAAAAGCAGCGATTCGGGGGGTATCAGGAGGCGGTCACCTTACCTTCGGCGTGGTTGCGCGAGCCCTCCATGCCATCAACCCTGAAAACATCACAAAGCCGGACTATATCCGGCCCATGACGACAATCCCGTTTTTTACCAATATCTACACCTATCTCGACTCCCTTTTCCTGGAGTACGGATGGATTGGGGTGTTCGTTTATCCCTTTCTCCTCGGCTTGGCGCTGTCATACCTCTATTTATCGCTGCATGACAGGCCGGGTGTGATCAAGGCATTCGTCAACGCCATGCTGGGGACGGCCATCGTACAGAGTCTTAGCGGCAACCGGTTCGGCGCCTCCGGGGTATGGATGTGGATGGGCGTCCTATTTGCCACGCAATGCATCATTGCCGTATGCTGCAGCTTTTGGGACAGAATGGGCAAGGGTTTCGCGGGAACACCGGGGTCGGGCGCACAGCGGAGGAGGGCGGACGGGGTAACGTCGGACACTATTCGGGTGGACATGCAGGGATAACAGCCAGGGATCATGAACCAAGGACCCAGTTTGCGGATCATCATCGTTAATTGGAACGCCGGGGAACAGCTGCGCGAGTGTCTGGATTCCATTCGTCCACATGCTCTGGACGGTATAGTGCTGGAGCGCGTTATCGTTGTCGATAATAATTCCAGCGATGGCTCGCTGGCGTGTCTTGATGGATGCGATCTGCCGCATGACCTGTTTATCAACGACAGCAACCGGGGATTCGCCGCGGCGTGCAACCAGGGTGCGTTGGGAAGCCAGGCGGACTACCTCCTTTTCCTGAATCCCGACACCAGACTTGGGCCGCGTTCTCTCGTGGTTCCGGTAGCTTTTATGGAAGCTCCCGAGAACGAAAGGGTGGGGATCTGCGGCATTCAATTGTTGAATTCCGGGCTCGGGGTGAGCCGGTCCTGCTCGCGGTTCCCGTCGCTCCGGATGCTCATGGGTAAGTCTTCTGGTCTCCACTGCCTGTTCCCCGGATGGTTCCCCGATACGTTGATGACCGAATGGGACCATCTGAATTCGGCTCCGGTGGACCAGGTCATTGGAGCTTTTTTCCTTGTCCGCCGACCGCTCTTCGAGCACTTGGGGGGGTTTGACGAACGTTTTTTCGTCTATTACGAGGAAGTCGATTTTTCGCTTCGAGCACGGAAGGAAGGGTGGATCAGTCACTTCATCGCCGAGGCACAGGCCTATCACCGGGGACAGGGAACCACCGAAGGAGCGAAGGGACACAGGCTCTTTTGTTCGGTGAGAAGCCGCATCCTGTATGTGCGGAAGCATTTCGACAAGTCTGCGGCGATGGTTGTCGTTCTCGTCAGCCTTTTCTGGGAGCCGATTGCGCGGATAGGTGGGGCGCTCGTCCAGGGGGCGCCGGCGACGATCAGGGATGCCGTGCGGGGTTACCTGGAACTCTGGAAATATTTCCTGGGGCGGGCCATGGGAATCCGTCGGGGAACGGGGAAGGGGACGGTCGATAGGCCATGAAGCCCGTTCCCTGCATGCAGCCAAACCTCAAAGTGCTCTTTCTGACGCGCTACGGATCCGATGGCGCCAGTTCCCGTTATCGGACGCTGCAATTTCTGCCCTGGCTCAGGAATCACGGCGTGGATTGCACGGTTCAATCGTTTTTCGGGCAGGGATACGTGAGCAAGCGGTTCGGAGGCACGCCAGGATTCCTTGCAATGCTTCCGGCGGCCTACTGGCGCAGAATCCGCCGGATGGTTTCCCGCGGCGCCTTTGATTTGATTTCCGTGGAGAAAGAGGTATTCCCCTATCTCCCTGGAGGGATCGAATCGGGCATTTTTTTGAAAAACGCCCGCTACACGGTGGATTACGATGATGCCGTGTACCATCGATACGATCAGCACCACAATCGTTTCATTCGAACGATGCTGGCCGACAAGATATCCAGCGTGATGGCCGGAGCAAAGGCGGTTACGGCAGGGAGTCGTTATATCTTGGATTACGCCCGGCGATACAACCCGAATTCCTTTCTTGTTCCCACGGTCATCGATCTCTCCCTCTATCCAGACACGGAGCCCCCCATGATCGCCGCGCATCCCTTCCTCATCGGATGGATCGGGTCTCAGGCCACAGTTCAGTATCTCAAGAGCGTGGAGGATGCGCTCGAGGAGTTCTGCTCCACTCGCAACGCACGGGTTCTGGTGATTGGAGGGAATCCCATCCCTCTAAGGGTTCCATCAGTGGAATGGGTTCCCTGGAGCAGGGAAAACGAAGTGAAATGGTTGTCCGCGATCCACGTCGGGATCATGCCGTTGAAGCGCAATCCCTGGTCGATGGGAAAATGTGCCTTCAAGCTGATTCAGTACATGGCCTGCTGGAAGCCGGTGGTCGCTTCCCCGGTGGGTGAGAACAACCGGGTGGTGAGCCACGGGTTGAACGGGTATCTCGCGGACACCAAAGAGGAATGGATCGAGGCGCTCAACGATCTCTACCGGGACTCTGGGCGATGCCGGGAAATGGGGCGCGCGGGTCGCAGAATGGTCGAAGAACGGTACCATTTGGATGCGGTGGCTCCTCTTGTACTCGATATTCTGTACTCGGCCTCCGGAAGCCGTGACCGGTCATGATCAGAGACTGGGTATCATGAATATTGTCGTATTTGGAAGCCTGGCGGGGTCCCTCATCAATTTTCGGGGGGCCATGATTTCCGAAGCCGTCCGGCGCGGGCACGAAGTGACTGGGTGCGCGCCCGTGGCGTCGCGGGATGTTGTGGACCGACTGCAGGCTTTAGGGGCAAAATTTCAGGATATGCCGCTTCAGAGAACGGGACTGAATCCTTGGGAGGATATCCGCACACTGATCCGGTTGCGGGAGTTCTTTCGGAGGACGCGCCCCGATGTCCTGATCTCGTACACGATAAAACCCGTTATTTACGGCTCGATTGCGGGGAGGTGCGCCGGAATTCCCAGAATCTGCTCCATGATCACCGGGTTGGGGTACGCTTACGGTCGGCACGATCGGAAGGCGCGCATGGTGCACAGAATTGTGGAAAGACTCTACCATGCCAGCCTCAAGCATAATTACCGGGTCTTTTTTCAGAATCCGGATGACCTGCGGCTTTTCTTGGAGCGGGGGCTCGTGGATGCGCGACAGGCCGTACTGATCAACGGATCGGGCGTCGATGTGGACAGGTTCCGGCCGCAGCCGATTCCGGACTCCCTCTCTTTCCTGATGATCGCCAGATTGATCCGTTCCAAGGGAATCCGGGAGTACGCCGAGGCGGCTCGGATCTTGAAAAATAAATACGAAAATGTATCCTTTCGTATCGTGGGGGGCTTCGATGAAGACAATCCCTCCGCCATTACCCGGGATGAATTGCAGCGATGGATCAACGGCGGAGCCTTGGAGTACTGGGGTGAAATGCCCGATGTGCGCGGGGCGATAGCAGCCTCTGCGGTGTATGTACTGCCATCCTACCGGGAGGGGATTCCGCGGACGGTGCTCGAGGCTATGGCCATGGCGAGGCCCGTGATCACCACGGACGTACCAGGGTGCCGGGAGACCGTAACCGGGGGCGTCAACGGCTTGCTGGTCCCCGCGGAGGACAGCGCAGCGCTCGCCGGGGCTATGGAATACTTCATACAGAATCGGGCGGAAATCGCGGCCATGGGGCGCCGCGGCCGGGAAATCGCGGTTGAACGGTTCGACGTGCATAAAATCAACCAAGACATTATGCGCGCCATTGGAATCTGAGGGGCATAGAGCCTTTAGGAGAAGGTACGGAATGAAACGGATGCTGGACCTGATCCTGGCCCTATTCGCCCTGGTGATCCTGGCGCCGGTGTTTCTGGCGCTGATGATGGTGAGCCGGGTATCGCTGGGGCGCCCGGTGTTTTACTGTCAGGCGAGGCCGGGGCTCGATGGAAGGATATTTCATATCTACAAGTTCCGGACCATGACCGACGCCCGGAAGCCCGACGGCGGGCTCCTGCCCGACCGGGAGCGGCTGACGCGGTTCGGGCGGTTTTTGCGCAGCACGAGCCTGGACGAGCTGCCGGAACTCTGGAACATCCTCAGGGGGGAGATGAGCTGGGTGGGGCCGCGGCCGCTGCTCGTGAAGTACCTGCCGCGCTATTCGGCGGAGCAGGCGCGCCGGCACGAGGTGAAGCCGGGACTGACGGGGTGGGCGCAGGTCAATGGCCGCAACGCCATCGGCTGGGAGGAGCGGCTGCGTCTCGACGTCTGGTACGTGGATCACCGATCGCTCGCCCTGGACGCGAGGATCCTGTTGTCGACGCTCTGGAAGACCGTCAGGCGGGACGGGATCCACCAGGAGGGGTTTGCGACCATGCCGGAGTTCATGGGGTCCAGTCGCTCCCCGATGGAGCCGCCGGGATGATGGAGTGTGATCACGCGCACAGTATTTTTTCCCCTTTCATACTATGTTGAGAGCAGCTTATGAGCCAGACTCCTGGAAACCGGCGCATCTACCTGTCACCCCCCAACCTGGACGGGCGGGAGAAGGAGCGGATGCTCGCGGCCTTCGATTCGAACTGGATCACCACCATGGGGCCCGAGGTCGAGCTCTTTGAACAGGAAATGTGCCGGAAACTGGACGTGGGGCACGCCGTGGCGCTCTCGAGCGGCACCGCCGGGCTGCACCTGGCCTTGCTGGTCCTCGGGGTCGGCCCCGGGGACGAGGTGATCTGCTCCGATCTGACCTTCGCGGCCACGGTCAACGCGGTGAAGTACTGCGGCGCGCACCCCGTGCTGATCGACGCCGACCCCTCGACCTGGAACATGGATCCCGGGCTGCTCGAGGAGGAACTGAGCGCACGGGAGCGTGCGGGGCGGTCCATGCCCCGGGCGATCCTGCCCGTCGACCTCTACGGGCAGTGCGCCGATTACACCGCGATCCTTGCGATCGCGGCGCGGTACGGCATCCCGGTGGTGGAGGACGCGGCCGAGGCGCTGGGGGCGGAAATGGGGGGCACCCCCGCGGGGGGCTTCGGCGCCATGGGCGTGCTCTCCTTCAACGGGAACAAGATCATCACCACCTCGGGCGGGGGGATGCTGGTCTCCAACGAGGCGTCGTTAGTGGCCAGGGCGCGGTACCTGGCCACGCAGGCGCGCGAGCCTGTGGTCCACTACCAGCACGTGGAGGTGGGCTACAACTACCGGTTGAGCAACATCCTGGCCGCCATCGGGCGGGGACAGCTGGAGCGGCTCGAGGAGAAGGTCCGTAAGAAGCGGGAGGTGAACCGGTATTACCGCGAAGCGCTCGGGGGGCTTCCGGGAATCGAGTTCATGCCGGAGGCCCCCTACGGGAAATCGAACTGCTGGCTCACCGCCATCCTGGTCGATGCCGACCGGTTCGGCGTGGACCGGGAGGGGATCAGGCTGGCGCTTGAACGGGAGAACATCGAATCGCGGCCGGTGTGGAAGCCGATGCACCTGCAGCCCGCCTACCGGGATTGCCGTTTCCGCGGCACCGGCGCCGGGGAGCGCATCTTCGAGCGGGGGCTCTGCCTCCCCTCCGGGGCCCAGCTCCGGCTTACGGACCTCGAGCGGATCGTCGGGGTCATCACGGGGGCCGGCCGGCCCCGTTCATGACATCCGGAGAGCGGAATATGCGGGAAAAGGTTGCGGAAATATTGTCGACCCTCCTCGGAAGGGAGATCGCCCCCGGGGAGGATTGCTCCATGCAGAGTGAAAAGAACTGGGACTCCATGAAACACATCGAGATCATCCTGACGGTGGAGGAGGAGACCGGGGTTTCGTTCGAGCCGGAGGAGATCCCGAAGCTGACGAGCATGGCCCGCATCGTGGCCCGGCTCGAGGATGGTGGGCGGGAATGAAGGGAATGACGAGTCACCTGTTTGCCGAGGAATTGAAGCGGCTGGAACTGTTGCGGCAGGCCCCGGACCCGGA
>JAAYAJ010000063.1 GCA_012719455.1 Acidobacteriota bacterium
GCCAAGGCTGCACCCAAGAAGGCGGCGAAACCTGCATCCAAAAAGGCAGCCAAGGCGACATCCAAAAAGGCGGCCAAGCCGGCGCCTGCGAAAAAGGGCTGAGCCTTCGGCCCTAAGCGGGCTCATTATTCCCTGGCCGGGCGCCCGGCCGGGGAACGCCCGTTTTATCTTCCTGGGCAGCCGCCGTTCCTGGCGAAAACAGTGCGCGGAAGCCCCGGTTTTCATTCTGCACACCACCCCTCCTGGCACCTTCCGCTGTTTCCCGGGTGCGGTGGAAACGATCGCATTCGATGATTCCGTCCCCCTGGCCTTCGACGTTCTACCTGGTGGAGATCTCCCCGGGATCGACCCGGCGCGCGCTTGACATATCTGGTACTATTTGCTGCTCAATTTGCAATAATGACGAAAGAGGTTAAGAACGTGATCAGGGACTTGAGACGCGTAAGAAACATCGGGATCAGCGCACACATCGATTCCGGCAAGACCACTCTGACGGAACGTATTCTTTTTTATACCCAGCGCATCCGCGTGATGCACGACGTGAAGGGGAAGGACGGGGTCGGCGCGGTGATGGATTCGATGGACCTCGAGCGCGAGCGCGGGATCACCATCGCCTCGGCCGCCACCTACTGCGAGTGGGCGGGGCATTTCATCAACCTCATCGACACCCCCGGGCACGTCGATTTCACCATCGAGGTGGAGCGCAGCCTCAGGGTGCTCGACGGGGCCGTGCTCGTGCTCTGCGGGGTGGCGGGGGTGCAGTCGCAGTCGCTGACGGTCGACCGGCAGATGCGGCGCTACGCCGTGCCGCGCCTGGCCTTCATCAACAAGCTGGACCGGTCGGGGGCCAACCCCTTCCGCGTGGTCGAGCACCTGCGCGAGAAGCTCAAGCACAACGCCGTCATGATGCAGATCCCGATCGGGCTCGAGGCCAAATTCGAGGGGGTCGTGGACCTGGTCGACATGAAGGCCCATTACTTCGACGGTCCCGGCGGCGAAGAGCGCCGGATCGAGGAGATCCCCGCGGCCCTGTTGGACCAGGCGGAGGAGAAGCGCCAGGAGATGCTCGACGCGCTCTCGATGTTTTCCGACGAGCTGCTCGAGGCGGTCCTGGAGGAGAAGGTCACCCCCGAGATGGTTCACGACGCGGCGCGGCGGGGGACGCTCTCCCTGCAGCTGACCCCCGTGTTCATGGGGTCGGCCTACAAGAACACGGCCATCCAGCCGCTGCTCGACGCCGTCACCAGGTACCTGCCCGACCCCACCGAGGTGGTCAACGAGGCGCTCGACCTGGCGAAGGACGAGGAAAAGGTGGTCCTGGATTCCAATCCCGATTCCCCGCTGGTGGCGCTGGCCTTCAAGCTCGAGGAGACCCGTTTCGGCCAGCTGACCTACATCCGGATCTACCAGGGGACGCTCAGGCGGGGGGAGACCATCGTCAACCGCCGCACCGGCAAGGATGTGCGCGTCGGCCGGCTGGTACGGATGCACTCCAACGAGATGGAGGAGATCACGGAGTCGCACGGCGGGGATATCGTGGCGCTGTTCGGCATCGACTGCGCCTCGGGCGACACCTTCACCTCGGACAAGGTGAACTACGCTATGACCTCGATGCACGTGCCCGATCCGGTCATCCACCTCACCATCGTCCCCAAGGACCGGAAGATGGCGGGGAACGTGGCGAAAGCGCTCAACCGTTTCACCAAGGAGGACCCGACCTTCAAGACCCACATGGACGAGGAGTCGGGGGAGACGATCATCTCCGGGATGGGGGAGCTGCACCTGGACGTCTACGTGGAACGGATGAAGCGCGAGTACGGCGCCGAGGTCGAGACCGGGGCGCCGCAGGTGGCCTACCGCGAGGCGATCAGCCGGAGGGTCGATTTCGACTACACCCACAAGAAGCAGACGGGGGGCGCCGGGCAGTACGGGCGCATCGGGGGGTATTTCGAGCCGCTGGAGTCGGGCGATTTCGAGTTCGTCGACGAGGTCGTCGGCGGGGCGATCCCGCGCGAGTTCATCTCCTCGGTGGAGAAGGGCTTCCGCTCCATGCTGAAGAAGGGGCGGCTGATCGGTTTCCCGGTGACGGGATTGCGCGTGGTCGTCAACGACGGGGCGGCCCACTCGGTCGACTCTTCCGACAACGCCTTCCAGGCGGCGGCGCGGGGGGCTTTCCGGGAGTTCTACTCCCGCGCCCAGCCCCATGTCCTGGAGCCGCTCATGAAGGTGAGCGTGGAGGGCCCGGTCGAGTTCCAGGGCAACTTCGTCCGCACCATCATGCAGCGCCGCGGCATCATCATCGGGACCACCGAGTCGGAGGGGTTCGCCCGGGTGGACGCGGACGTGCCGCTTGCGGAAATGTTCGGGTATGCCACCGACCTCAGGTCCTCGAGCCAGGGGAAGGCGGAGTTCACCATGGAGTTCAGCCGGTACGTTCCGGTCCCGGCCGAGGTCTCCAAGGAACTGATCAAGAAGTACGGCACCAACTTGGACAAGGA
>JAAYAJ010000004.1 GCA_012719455.1 Acidobacteriota bacterium
GCGTCCCGTCCGTGAGACTTACCACCGCCTGTTCGTGCGGATACGGATTGGCGGCATAATTGGTGTTATCGGCGGCGTTGATGCTCACAACCCCGGGATAGTACCGGTAGATCCCCTTGCGGGCGCAATTGGTGAGCGCGCTGACCGTCAGCCACGACTTCGAGCGGACCAGTTGCTGGTCCCAGGAAGCGAAGAAGAACGTCCTGTTCCTGATGATCGGGCCGCTGGCGCTGATCGTGTAGTTGTTCAGGTTGCGCCACGAGGGCGTTTCGTTCATCCTCTTGGCCTCGAATTCACGCGCGTCCAGGGCCGTGTTCTGGATGTTCCACACGCCCGAACCGTGGAAGGCGTTCGAGCCCGACTTGGTCATGATCTGCACCTGCCCCGCGCCGCGCCCCATCTCCGCGTCCACCGGAGACAGCACCATCTTGAACTCGCCCACCATTTCCTGGTTGATGCGGTTCGGGGAGACGATGCCCGACGTGTACCGCACTTCGTTGACCGACACGCCGTCGCGCTGGATGTTGATGTTGCCCGAGCTGACGCCCGCGAAGGTTTGCGAGTGGGCCGCAAAAATCGGGTCTTCCGCCTTCACCACCCCGCCCATCGTGTTGAGCAGGTCCATGACGTCGTTGCTGACCAGCGGCAGTTCGCTCACCAGTTCTTCCTGCATGACGTTCCCGGTGGAGGAACCCGCATCCAGGATCATGCTCTCGGCCGTCGTCGCCACTTCCACTTCCGTGGCCGTCCCGGCAACTGCCATTTCGAAGTTCAAACGGATCTGGGCGGCCATGCCCAGCTTCACGTCCGTCTTGGTCGATTTCTGGAACCCGTCCGCCTCGGCCACGATGTTGTAAACGCCGGGCTGCAGGCTCGGAAAACTGTAAATCCCCACGTTATTGGCCGTTGTCTTTGTTTCCACTCCCGTCTGGGTATTGATCGCTGTAATACCCGCTCCGGGAAGCACTGCCTGAGAAGTATCCATTACAGTCCCGCTCAAGGAGGCGCCGGACTGTCCGAACGCGTTCACAGACAGAAACAACAAAGGCAAAAGCGCAATCGCGAGGATCGCTCTCATGCTCCATTTAGTATTGGACATGATATTTTCACCTCGTCGAACAGAGTTTTACCGACTCCCCAGCCAGGATGAGGAGTAGGCTTTGAATACGGCTCACGCGCTTTTAGGGCCCTTCAACCCCAAAAACCTTCTGTCCAAAAACTGAATGATTAGTTATTGACATCCTAGCCCTTATTTTTTGTGGGAGTCAAGAGCATTTTAAAACCTTAGGGCTCGGATAGTGGAGATGGATGGGGGAGTGACATTTGTATTGCGCCTGGCGCCGGGCTGTTTGGCTATGAGGATGACGCCGCGGGATGCTTTTTGAGGAAGGAGTCGATGAGCCGGCGGGCGATGCTCAAGCGACCGGGGATCGGGGGGAGGTTGTCGGCGCGGAACCAGCCTGCTTCGCAGATTTCGTCGCCGTCGATCTTGATTTCGCCCGAGGCGTAGCGGGCGGTGAAGCCGATCATCAGGCTGTCGGGGAAAGGCCAGGGCTGGCTGCCGAAGTAGGCGATGTCTTTGACGGCGATGCCGGTCTCCTCCTGGACTTCGCGGCGGACGGCGTCCTCGAGGCTTTCGCCCGGTTCGACGAAGCCCGCCAGGACGCTCCACATCTCGCTCTTGAAGCGGGGGGAGCGGGCGAGCAGCAGGGTGTCGTCCTTTTCCACCAGCATGATGACGGCGGGGGAGATGCGGGGGAACTCGAGGCGCCCGCAGGCGGGGCACTCCTTGGCGCGGATGTCGGTGCGGGCTTGCAGGGGGGTGGCGCAGCGGGAACAGAAGCGGCAGGCGCCGTCCCACCCGGCCAGGTGAAGGCCGCGCAGCGCGATGTCGTACCAGGGGTCCGCGAGGCGGGAGAAGAGGGTGCGCAGTTCGCAAAACTCGGCGCCGGGGATGGCTTCGCGGCGGGTGGCGGAAGGGACGGCATAGCACGCGCGGCCGCGGCAGCGGCCGAGGAAAAGAGGGTGCGAAAGGTCGATCCCCTGGGACGCGACTTCGCAGAAAGAGGGGATTTCGGGAGCGGCGCCGGTGGTCTTGACCAGCAGGCGGGATTCCGCATAAACGAAGCAGCAGGCGTCCGGCTCGGGCTCGCCGGGAAAGTCGACGGAGGGGGAGAAATCGTGGAGCATCGCGATAACCTCGGGGATCGTGACCGGAGGATCCCCTGGTTAGGGTATACCCAAAAGGAAGGGGCGGGAAGGCAGAAAAACGGACGGGTTGCTTTATGCAATTTCCTAAATGGGGCCGGCGATGCGGTGGCATCGTTGAGGAGGGGCAACGCAGCTATCGGCGCGCAGCTCCCATGCGCGCGGTGCCCCCCAATTCTCGGGCTAGGGGAGGGTGAAGCGCACTCCTCCAAAGACCATGTGCGTGTGCCGGTCGGAAGTGTCCGAGGGGGCGCGGTACCAGGGGGCGCGGGTCACGTAGGCGTACTGGCCGAGGACGATGAGGGTGCCGTAGTTCGGGTTTTTGAAGAAGGTGTGGATGTAGCCGCCGGTGGCTTCCTGGATCTGGCGGTTGGCCGTGTCGGGGGAGCCGGGGTGGCCGAAGCCGATGGTGTCCTCGCCGTCGGCGACGATGTTGCGGCTGAAGTAGGCGCCGCTGTAGTAGGCGAAGAGCTGGGAGGAGGGGCGCGGCTGGTACTCGAAGCCGGTGACGCCGCTTGTCGTGTGCACGGGCGAAATCGAACCGTCGGGGGCGACGACC
>JAAYAJ010000064.1 GCA_012719455.1 Acidobacteriota bacterium
ATTCCCGGCACCACCAACCGCTTGAATCTTGGCATCACTCCTCCTTTTCCGGGCCCGTGGCAGGGTGATCCATTTTTCCGGGCCCGAGGAAACAGGTAAACGTGTGGGACGTCCCGGTTTTTATCCGATGTTACGGTCGAGGGTGCGGTATTGGATCGCCTCGGCGACGTGGCGCGGCTGGATCGTCCCGTCCCCCTCGAGATCGGCCAGGGTCCGGGAAACCCGCAATATCCGGTCATAGGCCCGGGCCGACAGCCCCAGGCGCGTAACGGCATCCTCCAGCAGTCTTTCTCCCCCTGAATCGAGCCGGCAGAAGCGGCGCAGAAGCCGCGGCGCCATCTGCGCATTGCACGTGATGCCGTATCCCCCGAGCCGCTCCTGTTGAATCCGCCGCGCCACCAGGATGCGTTCGCGCACCGCACGGGAATCTTCACTCTCCCCCTCCCCGGCCAGTTCCCGGTACGGGACCGCCGCCACCTGGACATGCAGGTCGATGCGGTCGAAGAGGGGACCGGACACGCGGCAGAGGTAGCGCTGGACCATCGGCGGGGTGCAGGAGCATTCATGTTGCCGGTCGCCCCGGTACCCGCAGGGACAGGGATTCATGGCCGCGGCCATCATGAAGCGGGCCGGGAAGGTCAACGACCTCGCCGCCCGGGCGATGGAGACCTCTCCGTCTTCGAGCGGCTGCCGCAGGAGATCGAGCACCTGGCGGGGAAATTCCGGCAGTTCGTCCAGGAAAAGCACCCCGTTGTGGGCCAGGCTGACTTCCCCCGGCCGTGGGACCGCTCCCCCCCCGACGAGGCCGGCAGCCGAAACCGTGTGGTGGGGGGAACGAAAGGGGCGGCGGGAGATCAATCCCCCCCGGTCGGAAATCAGCCCGGCGACCGAGTGGATCTTGGTGGTCTCGATCGCCTCGTCGAAGCTCATCGGCGGCAGGATGGTCGGTAACCGGCGGGCCAGCATGGTCTTCCCCGAACCGGGGGGGCCTACGAGCAGGACATTGTGTCCGCCGGACACCGCCACCTCCATGGCGCGCTTGGCTTGGTACTGTCCCCGGATGTCGCGGAAATCGGCCTCCTGGAAGGATGAGGGAGCCATCAGCCGGGCGCGGTCGATTGTGTGGGCTACCCAGGGCCGCTCCCCGTTGAGCAGGGCCACGACCTCGAGCAGGTTCCGGACGGGAAAGGCCCGCACCCCCTCCACGATCGCGGCCTCGGACGCGTTGGCCTCGGGAACGATCAGGGAAGAGATCCCCTGTTCGCGCGCCATCGAGGCCATCGGGAGCGCCCCGCGGACCGGGCGCACGCTGCCGTCAAGCGAAAGCTCCCCTGTGAAGAGGCAGGACACCGGATCCTGGGCGTGCACCAGGCCCGCGGCCCCCAGGATGCCCACGGCCATGGGGAGATCGAAGGCCGCTCCCTCCTTCTTCAGGTTTGCCGGCGCCAGGTTGATGGTGATGTTTTTCGCGGGGATGGCAAAACCACAGTTGCGCAGCGCCGCCTTGATCCTCTGGTGACTTTCCCGCACCGCCGCGTCGGGGAGACCCACGGTCCTGAATTTCGGCTTTCTCCCCGACTCGAAATCGACCTCCACCCAGATGGGATAGGCGGTGATCCCCACCACGGCCCCCGACCGCACCCGAAAAAGCATGTCTGTCCCCCACGCTATCTAATGCCCCGGTCCCTTTTTGAGCCGGAATTTTGTCGGAAAGCGTGAAAATTACCGCACGCGCACCCCCGGGCGGGAGAATGTTGCTATAATTCAAGTTTCCAAATCAAAAAGGGGGGCACCATCCAGTCCATAGACGGCAATACCCAGGGCTTGAAACCATCCCAGCGAAGCGCGCTCGAACGCACCTTCCGGCGCCGGGTCTCACCCCGGCAGGTCGTTTCCCTGGAACTGGCACGTCACCTGGCCTCCATCTCGGCCGAACTCGGCCGGCAGGTGGGGGTGCTGCTGTCGCGCGACGGCGCCGTGCGCAGCGTGATCCTGGGGAACGCGCAACGCCTGGAGCTCCCCGATATCGGCCGGCTGCGCGGAGGGACCGGCCGCTTCCGGGGACTGCGCCTGGTTCATACCCACCTCCGCGGCGAGCGGCTCACCCAGGATGACCTGACCGACCTCGCCCTGCTCCGCCTGGACCTGGTCGCGGCCATCCAGGTGGAGGAGGACGGGAACGCGGGAGGAATCGAAATCGCCCACATCCTGCCGATCCAGGACGACGCCTCCGCCCCGGCCGAGCCCTTCCGCACCATCTCGGCGCGCGACGTGCACAGTCTCGATTTCGATCCCGAGGAGGAGATCCGGGCCCTGGAGAGCGAATTCTCCCGGATGACCGCGGCGCGCGCAGACCAGCCGGCGCGCGAACGCGCCCTGCTCCTGATCACCGCGCCGGGGGAGAACGCCAGGACGGAAATCACCGAACTCGCCAAGGCCGCCGGAGCCGACGTCGCCGAGACCATCCAACTCGCCCGGGGGAAGATCCACCCCCGCACCGTCGTCGGCCGCGGGCGGCTTCAATCCCTCGCCCTTTCCGCCATGAGGCGCGGGGCCGACACGGTCCTGTTCGATATCGACCTCAAGCCGGCCCAGGCGCGCGCGTTCGAGGACTCCACGGGGCTCAAGGCGGTGGACCGCACCCAGTTGATCCTCGACATCTTCGCCCAGCGGGCCCGCAGCCGCGACGGGAAGCTGCAGGTGGAACTGGCGCAGTTGAAGTATTCTCTCCCCCGCCTGACCGAGGAGGACGCCGGGCTGTCGCGCCTGACCGGCGGCATCGGTGGTCGGGGTCCCGGGGAGACGGTACTCGAAATCGGGCGCCGCCGGGCCCGCAGCAGGATCCGTCGCCTGGAAAAGGAGATCGAAAAACTCTCCAGGCAGCGGGGGGTCCGCCGCCAGCGCCGAATGCGCCATGGGCTCCCCGTATTGTCGATCATCGGGTACACCAACGCGGGAAAGAGCACCCTCCTCAACGCCCTGACCAGGAGCAACATCGACGTGGCTGACCAGATGTTCGTCACCCTGGACCCCACTTCCCGCCGGCTGCGCTTCCCGCGCCAGGGGGAAGTCATCATCACCGACACCGTCGGCTTCATCCACGATCTCCCCCCGGATCTCATGACGGCCTTCCGCGCCACCCTCGAAGAACTGGCCGACGCCGACCTGCTGCTGCACGTCGTGGACGCGGCCGATCCGAACCTGGAAAACAAGATGGAGGCCGTCGCCCGGGTGCTCGGAGAACTGGAACTCGGGGCTATCCCGAAGCTCATCGTCCTGAACAAGGCCGACCGTGTCCCCCCCGAGCAGCTCGCCGCCCTCGCTCGGCGCTACGAGGGGGTCGCCGTCAGCGCACTCCATCGCGAGGGGCTCGAGCAGCTGGTGGCGGCGGCGGAAGAGGTGGTCCGGCTGCGGCTGGCCCCCAAGGAATAAGGAGCGGGGCGCACCGCGTCAGGACGCCCGTTTCCCCATATACAAAAAGGGGATATTGTGTTAAAAGGGGCCCGATCGCAGAGATGGATCCCGGCGGCCCCCGCCGGGTGGCCGATCGCCATGTATCGGAAGGGAAGGAAAACGTGAAGAAAAAGCGACTTTTGACAGGCATCACCTTAATGGTTGCGGCGGCCCTGGCATGCGCCGGGCTGGCACCGCTCACCGCCCAGCAAGGCAAGGGCGCGCCCGCACCGATGATCACGGTCCTCAACCCGGCCATCGAGAACAAGATGGTCGATCGCATCCCGCTCTCCCCGCGCCTGGATACGCTCGAGGGGAAGACGATTTACCTGGTGGACATCAGCTGGGGGGGCCCCGACGCCGCCTACAGCGTGTTCGAGGAAATCGAGTCCTGGTTCGCGCAGAACATCCCCAGCACCAAGATCGTCATCAAGCGGAAGGCGGGCATGTACACCCAGGATGACCCCGCTCTCTGGAAGGAAATCGCCAAGAACGGCAACGCCGCCTTGATCGGCATATCGGGTTGAGATGGCTGCACGTCGGCCGTGAGCCAACATGCCAGGACCTTGGAAAAGATGAACATCCCCACCGTCGCCGCCGCGGCCGCCAATGTCGTCGACTACGCGATGGGGTACGATTTCGAGTATACCAACGGGATGCCGATCCGCTACGTGGGTTTCCCGTTCCCGGTCGCCGGCCAGCCCCGGTCGGTGCACCATAGCTACATCTTCGAACGGAACGACCTCGTCTCCGGCAAACCGATGATGCAGGCCATCGTCGACGCCCTGACCAAGCCGTTGACCGAAAAGGAACAAATCTCCGGCACTCCCCCCGAGGCGCGCCCGGAACCGCGGCTGCTCAAGGCGGACACCGAGGACAACCTGCAGCAGCTGTTCAAGGACATGGACTGGACCGACTACAACCCGATCATCCTGCCTACCGAGGAACGGGTGGCCGCCATGCTCAAGGGGACCAGCCGCAAGGCGGACGAGGTCGTGAAGGTCATCAACTGGCCCGGCGGCGCCCGGGCGATGACGGTGGAAAAGGTGGCCGTCTGCGCGGTGATGGCCGGGGCCAAGCCGGCGCACTTCCCCCTGATCCTGGCCGTTTCCATGTCGGTCCCGTTCGGCAACTCGACCAGTTCCATGGCCAACATGATCCTGGTCAACGGCCCCATCCGGAACGAACTCAAGATGAACTACGGCCTGAACGTCATGGGCCCCCATAACGAGGTCAACAGCGTGGTGGGCCGCGCCTACACCCTGCTGTCGAAGACGGCGGGGAACCTCCATTCAGGCAAGACGACGTTCAGCGGACTGGGGAGCAACATCCAGTACAACAACCTCTGCATCGCCGAAAACGAGGAGGCCCTGCCGGCGGGGTGGCAACCCACCCACGTGATGAAAGGGTTCAAGCCCACCGACAGCATCGTCACGGTAGGCACGGGCTGGAGCTACATCTCGAGCGTCGGCGAAGTCCAGCGGCACTACCCGGCGCAGTACCTGATCCGCGACTACCTGCGGTCGCTGACCGGGATGGGGGCCACCGTCATCATGACCCCGGAAGTCGCCGCCATTCTCAAGGACGCCCAGGGGTTCGCGACGAAGCGCGACCTGAGCAAGTGGCTGGCGGAGAACGTGGAAAAGACCGTGGGCTCCTACTGGGGCAACGGCGTCGTCTCCACGATGTACTCCTCCATGGCCATGCAGGGGCTGGAGCCCTTCGCCTCCCAGCGCAATCAGGACCCTGAAACGATGATGAAACCTCTGCAGGCGGGACAGGTGAACATCGTCGTGGCGGGACAGGGGCAGACCACCTGGTTCGTGACCGACTTCGGCGTCGGCCGCGGAACCAAGGTGGACGACTGGAGGTAGCCCGGGATCCCCGGGAGGACCACATCGGCCGCGGATCCGGGACACGCCCGGGTCCGCGGCCTTTTTTTGTCCCTCAGCTTGCGGCGAGGGAACGGAGGGCCAGCATGGTGGCCTCGATATCACGGGAGGTGACGCGGGTTTGATCCGACGCGTCGAAATACTTCCTGCGCAGTTCCCTCTGCCTGTCGCTCTTTTCCTCGGGCGACAGGTCCGGATCCTGTTCGATGCGCTCGGTTTCCCGGTTCAGGCGTTCGTACTCCGAACCCAGCCGCTCGTTGTCCGCGATATAGGAGGTCAGCTGATGGTGAAGTTTTCCCAGGAGGAGGGAGAACCGGTCCATGTGCTGCCGCGCCGCGGGGTCGGAAATACCCGGGAACCGGTCCCGCACCTGATCGAGTGTTTCGGTCGCCAGCGCCTGATTGAGTTCAAACCCGCGCCCCGCGGGATCAGACATGTTCCGGTTCATGGAGGCGGTGAAATCACGGCAGAGCTCCTTCACTTCGTCCAACTCTCCGGGTGCCGGGGCGACCGGTTCGGAAAACCCGCCGTCCGGGACGGGGACATTTCCGGAGACTCCGTCGGCCGGCCGATTCCACACGTACGCGGTCACCAACACGATAATCAGCGCCGCTACCGCCCCCCCAATGAGAATCCGGCTTCTCCGGCCGGAGCCGGAACCGCCCAGGAATCCGCCGTGGGCCGGAAGCAGGAGAGCGCCGCACCGTCGACAGCTCTGCGCATTGGCGGCATTGATCAGTCTGCATTCAGGACATCGTTTCGAGACCATCCGTGACTACCTCAAGCTGATCCAGGATCAGGGATTTTCCGGCAGGGGACTCCCCTAGGGATCCATCCCGCCCAGAATCTCGCGGAACGCTATCTGTCTCAGGGGTGCCAGGCCATTACCCATGTTAGCCAGCGCTCCGTCGTAGGTAGCGATCTGGCTGTTTCCCCGGATATCGAAATCGGTCTGGACTTCGTCGAAGGCGTACACGTTGCCCGTCTTCTTCACGCCGGCGACAATCAACCCCCCGTAAATGCCGTTGTTCATACCCCCGGTCCGGAAGGAGCCTTTGCCGATCACCAGGATGAGCCCGTCCCACCGGACCGCGCCGTTAATGGTGAGTTCCCCGGTGACGACAAGCAGCCCGGCCCCGGTAATGTTTCCGGCGGCCTTGCAATTGCCCCCGATCCAAGTGACCTTCGGGTTGCTCCGGCTACCCACCATGGCGGAGGTGAGGTCGGTGGTATCGTTGTTATTGTTGTTGTCGGAGATCCGGTAATCGGCCATGGCCCGGGACTCGTTGTAGGCGAACTCGTAGAGCCACTCCGGGTCCTTCAGCATCGCCTTGCTCGGATCGGCGTCGACCGAATCGGTGATGTCCGCAATACACTGGCGGGCACTCGACCCCGTGCAGTTCCCCGTGATGTTCCCCTTCCCCTTGGTGGCCGTTTTGAGGATCTCGGAGGGGGAATAACCGTCCCCCCGGTCCGTGTCGATCGTCCCGATCCCCGGCCCGGCGCTGTTACCTATGATGTCGAAGGCATTCCCGGAGAAATTGGCGCTGATCTTGCTCCCGATCACGACGGCGGGGGAACCGAGATTGCCGAAGGGAAGGCCCTGACGGAAACGGGACTCGTAGACCACCACCGAGTTGCGCCGCGCATCGGCCCCGTTGCCGTCCCCGATGGTGCGGGCCACCCCGATGGAGCGGACAATGACGGTCCCATCGCCGTCATGGAAGGGGTTGTCGGCCGCATCCCGCGCGATTTCGGAGGCTTCGCCGTTGTTGTCGGTCACCTTCACGAAGTAGCGCGCGAGCACCAAGTTTCCCGATCCGTAGGGGTTGGCGACGGTGAACAGGTTGCCGTATTTGGGAATCAGCTCGGTACCGGCAACGCCGCCCGACATGCCGGTGTTGATCAGCCCGTCGTCGGGCAGTGCGCTCAAGCTCGTCGAAGGGTCGGTGATATCGAGCGCACGGAAGGTCTGCAGGCTCGCCAGGTTGCGGAAACCGACGGAACGGGCGGTGGTGAGATAATCACTGGTGTTGGTGTAGGCCCCGTCCGGACCCTTGAGGATCTCGTCAAACATGAGGCCGCGGCAGAGTTCGCGCGCGTGCTCGATGCCCGCTCGGCCGGCGAACCGCGCCTGGACCATGCTCTCGCTGTTGTCGCTGATGCGCAGTTCCTCGACGCTCGACAGCGACAGGTATGCGGAAAAGGCCGTCAGGATCGCCAGCGCGATCATGACCACGAGCATGGCGACGCCGGATTCCTCCCTCAACCCGGGAAACCCGGGGTGGCGGGTTTCGGCGCCTTCGGCCCGATTTTCCTTGAGACTTGTTTTCGACATGGCGCGATCCCTCGTCTTGACGGTTAGTAGGGGGGAGAGGAGGCCTTGTAAGCGGGGGTGTGGCGGATCCCGCCCCCGTTCTCCACGATGATGTCGATGCGCAGGTTGTTGCGGGAGATCAGCCGCACCCGCCCCGCGGAACCGTTCCCGGACAAGGGGATGGTCCCGTTGGGATGAAAGGTCACATATCCCCCGGGAAAGGTCACGGCGTCCCCCCCGTCGGAGGTGTTGAAGCTCATGCCGGTGGGCAAACCGAACGGACCCCGGATGGTCGTGCCGTCCGCCAGCTGCACGCGGTAGCCGTCCTCCGCGAAGCTGACGCGCAGCGGCTCGTTGCTCGACACCGCCCGCATCTTGGCGAAATGCAGCTGAGAGGTGACCTCCTGCGCGGCGAAGATCGTACTGTAACTGTTATACATGGCGGCCAGCCCGGGCACGGCGACGGCGGCTATGACACAGCCGAAAGCCAGCACGATCATCAGTTCCACCAGCGAAAACCCATCGCAGCGCGTGCGGTCCAGGATCGGTCTCATCATGCCGCTCACCCCTGATTCTGCAAAGTGTACACACCCGTGACGGTCTGGCCGAAAGTCTTTCCCGTCCGTGGATTGGCCGCGGACGAAAGCCCCGTGACAGTGACCCTGATCGACCGGACATCGGTTTCGACCGTCGTGGCCGCCCCGTCCGCACCCAGGTATTCCATGGAGAACCCGGATATGCCGCGGGCCAGGGTTCGGACCGTCCCGTTCCTGTCGACCAGTTCGATGCTTCCGGCGCCGGAATTGAACCGGATGGTTACCTCCTCGTCCTCATCCAGGATATCGCCGTCCGGGTCCCCCTGGTTGCCTCCCGCCGAGCCGGTCAGGTCCGCCCGCAGCGTGACCTGGGTCGAGCTGGTGATCGTAAGCGGATTGAACGACGCGGCGAGCGGGTTGTTGCCCGCCTGAGCGATGTAGCGGCCCAGCACGCTCATGGTCAGCCGGGTGTTTTCCATCACCTCGATCACTTCCCCCTGGTAACCGGAAGTGCTTTGGGCGTCGGTCAGCATGGTGAAAACACCCGCGGAAAGCACCAGCAGGACCACGGCGCCGACCAGGAACTCCACCAGGGAGAAACCGTCCTCGCGCGCTGCGGGAAAATGCCGGGGGACCGGCGCCGGCGACCGTCTGCCCGGTTTGCTCATGGGACCCTTAAACTGAAGATGGTGGTTATGCTGACAACCTTGTTCTGCCGCACGGTGAGGTTCGCAGCCGTTCCGGCCCCGATCGGCGTGGCGGTGGTCGTCACCTGCACCGCGCTCAGCGTCTTTCCAGGCCGGGGATCCAGCACCTCCGCGACAGTCCAGCTTACATTGTAGCGGTTCAATTTGCTGTTGTCGGACGGGTTGACGATCTCCACCTGAACGGGGCCGTGGTTTCCGATGGAGAGGTTGGCATCGCCCGGATTCGCGCGATAGAGACGGTTCAGCGCTTCCATCTGGTTGGCCGCCGCCAGCGATGCGGTATCCTTGGAACGGGAAAGGGAGGTGTTTTGCACGGCATCGGCGATCATCGGACCCACGAACATCATGCCCAGGGCAAGAATAAAAATGGCGATCAGCGCTTCGACCAAGCCGAACCCTTCCTCCCCGCCCTCCAGGCCGGCAGAGCGCAGTATAACGGGATTCCCTTTAATCGTCGCCATTTACGCCATCTCCCTGAATGAGCCCCAGTCCCCAGCCATTCCCTATGCAAACGGTTCCCGGGCCCCATGACACGCTATGCAACTTTTCGTCACCCCGGCCAGCGGACTTTAGGACATAATGCAGAGGTCCTGGAGGACCACCCTATTCATCAACGGGTTTGTGCAAGTGAAAACGATGGGAACCAAAAAACAGCGCGGCGCCGGCGGGATCGAACCCGCGGCTCCCGACGCAACGGCCTTCCCCGCCGCCGGGGAGCGGCTGTTCACGCGGGACTTCGTCATGGCGACGCTGGCCAATTTCACCAACTCCTTCGGCACGCAGATGCTGGTGGCCACCATGCCGGTCTATGTCGTCAGCCTTGGAGGGGGGCCGACCGCCGCCGGCATGGTGAGCGGGGCGGTGGCAATGACCGCCCTCCTCTTCCGCCCGCTGATGGGGTGGCTGGTCGACTCCTGGCGCCGGCGCCCCCTGGTCCTGATCGGGACCTCGTGTTACGGGTTCGCGAGCATCATCTATTTCCTGGCCGGGACGATCCCGCTCCTGCTCGCCGGGCGTTTCGTGCACGGATTCGGGTTGAGCTGCTACACCACCGCAAGCAACGCCTACATCGCCGATGTCGCCCCCCGCGCGCGCCGGGGGGAAGCCGTGGGGCTGTTTGCGGCCGCGCAGGCCGTGGGCCTGATCATCGGACCGGCCATCGGCTTCCTGCTGATCGACACGATCGGGTTCAAGCGCCTCTTCACCGTTTCGGGGGGACTGGCTTTCATCACTTTCTTCATCTCCCTCTTCGCGCGCGAGCGGCGCGTGCCGGGCAAGGTCGAGCGCGCCCGCTGGTCGGTGCGCACCGGCATCGTGTCGGTCGACGCCCTACCCATGGGGTGGATGGCCATCTGCATGGGGATGGGGTTCGGGGCCGTCAGCGCCTTCATCGCCATCTTCGCCCGCGACCGCGGATTCCCCAACCCCGGATTTTATTTCATGATCCAGGCGCTGGCCCTCATCGTCTCCCGCGTCGCCGCCGGCCGCCTCTCCGACCGCTACGACCGGGCCGTCGTCATCATCCCCGGACTGGTGCTGGGAGCCGTGGCCCTGGCACTGCTGCCGCTCGCCAACGGGGCCGCCCTGTTCGTGATCTCCGCCTCGCTGTTCGGTTTCGGGTTCGGCGCGGCTCAACCCGCCACCATGGCCCTGCTCATCGACCGGGTCCGCCCCGCGGAGCGCGGGCTCGCCGTCAGCACCTACTACGCGGGGTTCGACACCGGGGTCTTTGTCGGCTCCTTCATGCTGGGGGTGGTGAGCCAGCGCCTCGGCTTCGGCGTCATGTGGCCCCTGGCGGCCGGATGCGTTTTGCTGGGGCTGGCCGGATTCCTCCCCTCCGGGCGCCGCAAAAAGGTTTTCCCGGATGCGGGCAATCAATGATAGACTCGGCGCGTCATCTTTTGCGCAAAAGGAGAAACATCATGAGTTCGAAAAAAGACGAGAAACCGGGCCGCAGGGCGTTCTTCCAGGAAATCACTGCTGGGACCGCAGGATTCGCAATGGCGACGGCCCTGGCCCAGATGGTCACCCCGGCCGCGGCGGCGCAGGACGCCAAGGCTCCCAAGAAGGCCGAATCGCCCTTTTTCAAAAACCCGCCCCCATGGCCCAAGGGGACCGAGGGGAACAAGTACTCTCACCTGTTTAGCACCAGGCTCCGCGAAAACAGCATCGTGCCTGACATCGTTCCCGGCCCCCAGGCCTATTTCCGGGGAGACAGCGACCTCCCGGGAGCGAAGATCAACATGGGATGGCAGATCTTCACCAAGCCCTACCGGCTGGAGATGGAATCACACCACCACGACACGGACGAATACCTCTTCTTCCTGGGTTCGACCTTTCCCGACCTGGTGGGATCCTTCGACGCCGAGATCGAGTACTTCATGGGCAAGGAGTACGAGCGCCACATCATCACCAAGGCGACGGTGCTCTACATCCCGGCAGGCTTGGAACACAATCCCTGCGACATCCGCAGGGTGGGTAAACCTATGCTGTTCAGCGCGCTCCAGCTTGCGCCCTACTTCAACGGGGTCTACCAGACTCAGGGCTACATGGAATTGCGGGGCATGAAAAAGATCGACTAACCCCCCGGCCGCGCGGGGGCCCGGAACAGGCCCCCGCGCGGAAACGGCGCCCGCCTCAGCCGGCGGAGTCTATCCTCCCTCCTTAATAAAGCCGCACCTGTACCCCAGTGCAACAGCTCAGGCCTTGGGGATCTTGAGCACCTGCCCCACCTTGATCAGGTTCGGGTCGGAGAGTTGGTCCTTGTTGGCGTTGAAAATCTTCATGTAGTCGCCGGCGTTGCCCAAAAACTGCTTGGCCAGCTTCGAAAGCGTGTCCCCCGGCTGGACCGTGTAGCTGTTCATTTCCGGGGCGGCGGCGGGTGGGGGCGCCAGCTTCGGATCGATCAGGATGTCGCAGGTCAGGTCGGAGTAGGTCGGGTCCACGAGCTTGATCTGGTCCCAGATGGCGTTTTTCTGCGCCTCGGTTCCGGCCGAGGCCTTGACGAAGAGCTTGTTGTTCTGCAGGTGGAGGTTGTGCATCCGCAATTTCTTCTGTTCCATGAGGCGCAATACCGACTGATACTTCTTTTTAAGTTCCTCGAAACGGTCCATAGATATCTCCTTGCGTAAAAAGGGTGGATGAAATACAGCGGATTCAGCCGGCTGCCGCCGACCCCATAATGTAACATACCCGCCTGCGCTCCCACCCGGAAAACCCGTTGCCGGTCGGGAGTTCCGGATCGGAGTCCGGGCCCAGGATCGATGGAAAAATCCCAGGCCCCGACCCGGCACTCGATGCGGCGGCCCGGTTGCGGCCGCCGTCCCGCTTCCCTTCGCCGCGCGTGGCTAGCGCCAGTCGTCGATCTTGACGCTCCGACCGTAGCGCAGGCCGCCGACGCTGTAGTAGTTGTTGTTCGTCCCGCCGGTGACGATGATGGCGCTGTTGGAGTACCCGCCCATCATCGGCGGCATCTCCGTCTTGGCCGCCGCTTTCGCCTGCGCCCCGCTCTCCGGCTTCGCCTTGGGAGGCGCCATTTTTCCCATCGGGAATTGCGGCGCCGGCTCCAGGTACTTTTCAAACTCCTCCACCGTTTCATAGCCCGCGTTCTTGACGAACTGGGCGATCGGTGGGCTCAGCACCGCGCAGGCGCCGAACAGGAACCCCTGCTGGTCGAAGATCTCCTTGATGATCCGGGGATAGTTCATCTCCGCCCCCCAGCTGGCCGCCTTCCAGTTGGCGGCCGAGAGCACGCCCCAGCCCTCGAAGAGGCTGACGACGTTCTCCCCTTTCCTGAACCCCTTGCGGACCGAGAACGGCTCCCAGGGGGACTCCTCCTCGTTCTCGGCTATCACGATGTTGATCAGGTTCATCGGGTTGCCGACCACCCCCATGTAGGTCGTCCCCACCTTGCCGCCGTTGCCGAGGTTGATCGACATCAGCGACCAGGCGCGCCCGATGGTGGTATTGGCGTGGGCATAGGGCCCCATGGCCCCCACCTTGTAGTTCAGGCCGATCTCGTCCCGGATGGTCCCGTTGATGACCAGGGCGCCCACGAAGGAGTTGTCGGAGACCGAAATCGCCTCCTTTCCCGTGGAGGCCACAGCAAGCAGGAGGGGGAAATATTCGGGCCTGCACCCGGCCATGACCGCGTTCACCGCCACGTCCCGGACCGTGTAGGTCCAGTCCTCGAAATAGGTCCCGGTCTGGGTGGGGGACATCTTGCCCACCGTCTCGTCCGGATCGTGGCTCGTCCCCTTGAGCATGTCCGCGACCCGCTCGGGGGTGGGCAGGACGATGGGGAGGAAATCGGTGTAGCGCTTGTCCAGAAACATTTTGTGCAGGTTCTCCGCGGTGTCGGTGAAGGTGTCCGGCCCCCGGGTGCGCTTGATCTCCCCCGTCTGCCTCTCCTCCTCCGTCAGCGGTTTGGTGAATTTCTCCACGATCTCCTTCATGACCGGCTGGCCCGTGATCGGGTTTTTCCCATTGATGACGTCGCGCCGGAGTTCGTCGCGCGTTTTCGCCCAGACCGGGCCCCGGATCCACTGCGTCCGCAGCCCGGGCAGCCCGTCGTTGCGCGCCTTTTCCACTTCCTGTTCATAGAACTCGGAAAGAACGATCGGCACGGAGGGGATGTTCATCGTGGTTTCAAAGGTGATGGAGTGCCCGACAACTGCCGGCGCACACTGGCTTCAATGGCCCAGGGCGATGATGATGCCGTCGGCCTTCTCCTCCATTTCCGCCCACAGCTCCGGGTCCGGCGAGTCGAATCCCCCGCCCCCCTTGCGCTTGAAGATGGTCGTGGTCCGGGGATAGTTCGCCTTGAACCAGTCCTGGATTTCGTAGAGCAGGTTGTCGCCGCCGATGAACCCGTCGTCGACGAGATAGATCGTCTTCCCCTCGAGCGTATCGAGTCTCGGCGCCATCTGTTTGAGCTTGATCGGCGGGGGGGTGCCCAGCGGGTTCAGCACGGTGATCTTCTCTTCCGCGGCGGCGGCCGCCACGGCCTGGTTGTCCGGTGTCGCATAACCGCCAAACAGGCCGAGGCACAGCACCGCGATAACGGCCATAGCTTTGTGCCACTTCATAGGGACTTCCTCCGTTGAATGCTTTGCGATTCTTCGATCCCGCGGAGCCCGGCCTGCGACCGAATCGGTCCCGGGCATCGTCCTCCGGGGATTTCCAGCATAATGCGGTCCGTCCCGGAAATCCCGTCAAAAATCACCCGGTTCCCTCCCGCCGCCGCACGGCCATCATGATTTCACTGGCGGCAAACCTGCCGGAATTCATGTTGGAGCGTGGGAGGACAGAGGAACCCCCACGCGGGCGCCTTCCGTCCGGCACGGGAGGAGGGGGGACTTTTCGGGTCCCTTGTGACATAATGGCGCCTGGTAGTTTGGGCTATGGATACAGACGGAACCGGCAATCGATGAAACTGAGGCTCCTCCTATTCCTGCTCCTGTCGGGTCCCGCGAAGCTCTACGCGGACGTAGCGCTGCTGCTCGAGCAGCCACACAGCGCCTTCGGGTTTTTCAATCCCACCGGGCACATGGCCGTCTATCTTTCGCGCATCTGCGCCGAGTCCCCTACTGAACTGCGCCGCTGCCGCGCCGGCGAGCACGGGGTCGTCATCAGCCGCTACTCCGGAATCGCCGACCTCGACTGGGTCGCCATACCGCCAATCCCTTATTTTTACGCGGTCGAGCGGCCGGAGGCGGCTCCCGCAGCCGCCGACCGGGCGGAGATCGCCCGGCTGCGGGAGCAGTACCGGATACGCCACCTGCGGGAGCTGGTTCCCGACGAAGTGGCGCGGCGCGACCCTGATGGTCGCTGGACCCAGCTCGTGGGAGCGTCCTACGAACGGAAGATCTACGTCTTTCGGCTGGAAACGGACGCGGAAGCGGACGACGCGCTCATCGAGCACCTCAACTCGAGCCCCAACCGGAGACGTTTCAACATCCTGCTGCGCAACTGCGCCGATTTCTCCAAGGACATCTTCAATTTCTACTATCCCAAGGCGCTGCGGCGCAACATCCTGGCCGATGCCGGGATCACCACCCCGAAGCAGATGGCCAAAAGCCTGGTCCGGTTCAGCCGGCGCCGGACCGACCTCGCTTTTTCCGCTTTCGCGATCCCCCAGGTCGAGGGGGAACTGGGACGCAGCCGGCCGGTGCGCGGGGTGCTGGAATCGCTGGTACGTTCCAAGAAGTATATCGTACCCCTGGCCGTGACCCTCCCCTGGGTCGCCGTCGGGGGCACGGTGGCGTACGTGACCGGGGGGCGTTTCAACCCCGAAAAGCTCGCCACCGATCCTGTCGAACCCCGGGAACTGGCGCGCCTCCTTGCGTCCGAACAGCCCGCGCGCCTCTCAGTGGATCTGCTCGACCTCGGCCTGTCTCCGTCCGAGCAGGAAGGCGGCCACGACGACGAGGGCCGCCCCCGCGACGATGAGAACGCCCGAGGCGGCCTGTGGAGGCTCCAGGGCATAGACGTAAAAATAGAAGAAGACGGGGGTGACCTGCACCGACAGCTGCTGCACCGGGATGACATTGCTCGCCTGGGCCCATTTGAAGGCCTCGTTGGTCTGCCGGATACCCAGGACGTTGCAGCTTACAAGGATGACGCTCGCCAGCACGAACAGCCCCGTCTGGCCCCAGGACCCGTCCCCGGCGAGGACGACGGCGCCGACGGCCAGGAGCGGGCTGATCCAGAAGTTCGAGATCGCGAAGGGGAAGCCGTTCGAGAAGGCCATGACGATCCCCTTGCGCCGGGATAGGCGCATGGCCTGCAGGTGGGTGGCGGCCCAGAGCACAAAGAGGCTCACGGTGAGAACGGCGACGCGCGTGGCCGTACCGGGGTCGCCGAGGCGCTCCCGGACGACGTCGACGCTGATTTCGAGCTCGCTCAGGCCGAGTAGGACGATACCGGCTATCAGCAGGACGATCCCGACGACCTCGGAAAAGTCGAGCGACTCACCGATGAGGCGCACCGAACCGACGGCCAGCACGACCAGGCCCGCGGCCATCAGTCCCGGCACCAGCGCGGGCCCGATCAATGCCTGCGCGACCATGAAGGCGCAGGTGCCGATCCCGTATTCAAGTCCCAGCCCGGCGAGCCAGCGCCGGTCCCGGAGCAGCGTCTTCAGGAACCGTTGCACCCTGTCTTCGGGCGCCATGTCATTGACGGCCTTTTTCTGCAGCAGGATGCCCGACTGCATGCAGACCCCGCAGAAGACGGCGGTCGCGACGCCGAGAGCGTAATGGAGACTCATAACCCTCTGAGGACGGCACACCCGGCGTCGCCGCCGCAGGGCCGATTCCGAACCAGGCGGATTACCACGTCAAACCGTGGCCGCAGCGAAAGAGCGGATCGTACAACTCTTCGGGCGCGTGGATGTTGAGCGGAAGCTGCCCGTTCGCGCGCGGCCAGGAGAAGGACAGCTTCCCCGTCGGCTTGTAGTCCCCGAACAGGACGTCCGTGATCCCCCTCCCCTCGGTCCCCGGGAGGAAGGCGGCCAGGAGTGCGTCCGACTGCCCGAGCACGTCACCGAGGATCATGGGCCGGCCGGAGATCACCAGGGTCACCACCGGGATCCTTGCCTTCTTCAGGTTGGCCACCGTCGCCCGGTCCTCCGGGTCGAGCCCCAGGTCGTCCCGGTCCCCCACCCCTTCGGCGTACGGCTTTTCCCCGATCACGGCGACGGCGACCACCGCCCCTTCGGCCCCGGTGCCGTCCCGGGAGTAGGTGACCCGTGTCGCCGGGGAGACGGACGATCGGATCGCGGCAAGCACGGTGGTCCCTCCCGGGGTGACCTCTCCGCCCTGCCCCTGCCAGCGGATGGTCCAGCCGCCGCACTGGTTGCCGATATCATCCGCGCTCTTGCCCGCCACGTGGATGCGCGCCGCCTGCTTGGAAATAGGCAGCGCCCGGCTTTCATTTTTGAGCAGGACCAGCGACTTCCGCACCGCCTCGCGCGCCACCGCCCGGTGGGCGTCCGACCCGAAGACCTGGTGCAGCTTGCGGTCCGCCAATTGCGACCGTCCCTTGTCCATCAGCCCCATGGCGAACTTCACCCGCAGGATGCGGGTCACCGCGTCGTCGATGCGCGCCATCGGCACCCGCCCCTCGTCGACCAGTTCCTTGAGGGTGTCGAAGAACCTCCGGTAGTGGCTCGTCTCCATCGCCATGTCGATCCCGGCGTTGACGGCGATTTCAACCGAGGTCTTGTAGTCGTCGGGCCGGATCTCGGCGATGGCGTTGTAATCGGAAATCAGGAAACCCTCGAACCCCAGTTCCTGCTTGAGAATCTCGGTCAGCAACCGGTGGCTGCCGGTGCACTTGACCCCGTTCCAGCTGCTGTAGGAGGGCATGATGCTCCCGACCCCGGCCCGGATGGCCGCAACATAGCCGGGGAGGTGGATCCGGCGCAGCGTCGATTCGTCCACCCGCATGTCCCCCCGGTCGAGCCAGAGGCGGGCGCCCGGCGCCGCCGGCGCCCCGGGTATCGGCAAGGCGCTCGGAGCGGTTCCGCCGTCCCCCACGAAGTGCTTGGCGCAGGCCAGGACCGAGAGCGGATCCCCGAGGTTCCCCTGCAACCCGCGCACCGCCGCCTCCCCGAGGGTGGCCACCAGTTCGGGGTCTTCCGAAAATCCCTCGTAGGTGCGGCCCCAGCGGATATCCTGGGGGACCGCGACGCAGGGGCTGAAGGTCCACTGGATCCCGGTGGCCCGCACCTCCGCGGCCGTGATCCGGTTGATCTTCTCGACCAGCTCCGGGTCGCGCGTGCACCCCAGGGCGATGTTGTGGGGGAAGATGACGGCGCCCAGGACGTTGCTGTGGCCGTGCACCGCGTCCACCCCGTACAACACCGGGATCCCGAACCGCGTCTTCATCGCCTCCGTCTGCACCCGGTCGTAGAGGTCGGTCCAGGCCTCGAGGGTGTTCCCCTCCTGCGGATCGGAATCCCCCCCGCTGAGCACGGAACCGATGAAATATTTTTGCATGTCTCCCGGGCTGGCCATCACGGGCCCCTGCTCCGGCTGGGTCATCTGCCCGAGCTTCTCCTCGAGCGTCATCCGCGCCACGAGCGCCTTCGCCTCGGAATCGAACGACGAGAAGCTCTTCGGTTTCTGATCGACCGTCCCTGTCCGGCATCCAAGCAGAAGGAAGCAGGCCGCCGCCGCGTACAGAGTGCTTTTCATGAGATTATCTGGCCCCCGTGGATATTGTGAACCTGGCATTGTATGCGACATCCGGATTCAAATTCCCGGTTTTTTATTCCGATTCCCCGCCGTATCCCGCCAGGACAGGAGAAGCTGTTTTCCCGCAGGCGTGGTCTGCCACTGCCCTTCCCCCGGAAGGTACGTAACGGCGCCCGCTTCCACCATCCGGAGGAAAAGGGTCTCGGGCGTATGGAACGTCGTCCGCAATTCGGGGAAGGGGCGCATCCAGCAGTAGATTGTAGATTCAGCCCGGGGGTCGGCGCAGAACTCGAGCAGCCGCAGCAGCAAGTTCCGGCAGGCGGGCTCCGCTTCGATCCGGCGGCCGATCTCCTCCGGGGACGCCGGCTCCACAGGCGCCGGGGCGGAGGCGGGCGCCTCGGCCGGCTCGGCGCCGGGAGAGGATTCGGGAGGAGATTCAGGGAAAGGCCGGACCTCCTCCCCCCGGCTGCGCTCCAGCAGCAGGCCCTTGCGCAGAAGCCCACGCCGGCTCCATCGCTCCCCCCGCGACATCAGGAGGCCCTGGCCGCGGAGGGGCTTGCCTCTTCGGAGGGGTGTTCGGGCGTGGCGGCGGGCATTTCGATCCGGCCGTCAAACTTTCCGCCCCCCGTCATGACCAGATGCCGGGCGACGATATCCCCCCTGACCCTACCCTTGGGCCGGATTTCCAGGAGTTCCTCCGCGATCAGCACCCCTTCGACCCTGCCGCTGACAACGATCCTGCGCGCGGCTATCTCTCCCTGGATCACGGCCGTTTCGGTCACGATGACCTCGTCGGCCCTGATCTTCCCGCTCACGGCGCCGTCGAGACGAAGGATCCCCGTCGAGGAAAGCTCCCCCTTGAACTCCGACTGGGTCCCAAGGAAGGATTTCAGCTTTTCCTTGTCCCGGCTGAACATCACATCTTCACCGCAAGGTAAGGATGCGGATTGACGTTCTTGCCGTCTTTCCAGATTTCGTAGTGAAGGTGCGGACCGGTGGCCCGCCCGGTGGAGCCCACGTAGCCGATGATGCCCCCCTTGGGCACCTGTTGACCCACCCGTACCGCGTTCTTTTTATTGTGCGCGAAGATCGTGGAAAAACCAAAACCGTGCTCCATGACCACCACGTAGCCGCTCGTCTCGGTCCAGCCGGAGTAGCTGACCACTCCGTCGGCCGTAGCCTTGATGGGGGTCCCGGGCTTCGAAGAGATATCGACTCCGGAATGGAACGCATTGCCGCCCGTCAACGGATCCTCCCGTTTTCCGTAAGGGGAGGTGATCCTTCCCGCTACCGGATAGCCCCTGGGAGTGGCGACGAAGACGTCTTTCTGGATGCGCAGATAATTCTTGATTTCGTCGACACTCTCAAGAGTTTCCTGAAGTTCTTCTATGAGTTCCGGAATCTCGAGCGAACCCTTGAAGGAGGTGTCGGCGTGCTCCAGGACCGCTTCCTTCGACCCTAGGGAAAACAGGCTCCGGAAATCCTTTTCCACCGTCCTAAGCGACGTCACCATCGAACTCCATTGGTAAAACTGGTCGGAGTAAAAGCGGACCTTGGCGGCCATGGCGTTATGCTCGGCCCGGTACCACAGGCCGCTGACGGCCAGGCGCACCACGTAGCCGCCGCCGATGACGGCCAAAAGGAGCGAGAGCGCCAGCAGGGCGGCCGGCATTTTCACGTTCAGCGTCCTGACGTGATCATGCGGGATCACCAGGATGGTCACGGAAACACATGTTTTTTTTAATAGCGTGCGTATCCGGTTCATCTCGGGTTTCGGAAGTGTCATGATTCAGCCGTCCTGAAAGGGCGCGCACCGGCGCACCATGGTCTCGATCCGTTCCATCGCTTTCACCTCCCGCTTACAGCGGTTGGTGGCGCCGGGCCGGATATAGCCGCCGCAGGAAACCGTACCCCCGCTCCGGGCCGTAGCCGCGGAAACGTCCTCCAGGAGCACCCCGGGAAGGGTTGATCATAAGGTATTTCCAGGGGATGAGTCAAACCAGATCAACTTTCGGCCGACGCCTCCCCGGAGCCCCCCCGACGGGCCGTGGAATTCGCAGAGGAGTTCGGGCAGGATTCCCGCCCGGGAATGCATGCGCGTGCAGTCGGGGGAAGGGCCGGCACCCTCTTGCGGGGGCCCGGCCGGTCAAGCGCGCCGAAGAAGGCCTCTCTCGGTTCCTCCCATGAAAACACGCGGCCCAAAGACCCGTCGCCCTCAAGCATCGGCGGGAATCCATTGACTATTCCCCCCGCTTGGATTACTACAAGTGCTCGGCCTTTCTCGCAGAGACCTCAAAATGGCTTCGAAGATACTGGCTGTCGATGACGATCCGCATGTGGCCAAGTTCACCGTGCTGTTGCTCGAGGGACTCGGGTACGACGCGTTGGGCCTGAGCGATCCCCGCCAGGTCATGGACGCCGTCCGCTCCTTCCAGCCCGAAGTGTGCATTGTAGACCTCAACATGCCCCATGTCTCCGGCTCCGAACTCCTCGACCAGGTCAAGGCCGAGAGTCCGCATGTGGAGGTCATCCTGCTCACCGGGCAGGACGACACCCTGCTCGCCGTCGATTTCATGAAGCGGGGGGCCGCCGATTTCCTCCTCAAGCCGATCGTCGCCGAACAGCTGGATGTCGCCATCGTCCGGGCCCTGGAACACCGCCGCCTCCTGCTGGAAAACACCGCCTACGGGCAGCGCCTGGAGGCCCTGGCCGAGGAGCGGTCGCGGGCGCTCGAGGAGGCGCTCTCCAACCTGGGCGCGCTCCACGAGGCCACGATCGAAACCCTGGCACAGGCCCTGGACATGAGAGACAAGGGGAGCGGCGGCCATTCACGCAGGGTCGCGGACATGACCGTCGGGATCGCGCGCAAGCTCGGCATCCGCGACGGGCAACTCGTACAGATCGAGCACGGGGCGCTCCTGCATGACATCGGCAAGTTGAGGATCCCGGACAGCATCCTCTGGAAGCCCTCCGCCCTCACCCCCGGGGAGTGGGCCACGATGCGTCGGCACCCGGAATACGGGTTCGAATTCGTCAGCAGGATCGGCTTCCTGCGCGGGGCGGCCGACATCGTCCTGTCGCACCACGAGCGCTACGACGGCTTGGGCTACCCCCGCGGCCTCAAGGGGGAGGAGATCTCGCTCGGCGCCCGTATCTTCTCCATGGTCGACACCGTCGACGCCATCCTGTACGACCGCCCCTATCACCGGGCCTCCGCCTTCCCGGTCGCCCGGGAGGAGATCCTCCGCAAGTCGGGCACCCACTTCGACCCCGCCCTGGTCCCACCCACCCTGGAACATCTGGAATCCTACCTTAAACGCTAGCGACGGCCGGCTCGGATTGAGCGAATCCCCGGCTATCGCGAACGTTTGAGGCCGATCCGGGGGCAATACCGGGAGACCGGGCAACGACTGCACCAGGGGGAGACGGGAACACAGATGTTCTGGCCGAAGGTGACGAGGATGTCGTTGAGGGTGATCCAGTGGCGCCGGGGAAGCTTCCGGCGCAGGGCGAATTCGGTCTCGTCCGGGGTCCGTGTCGCCACGTAGCCCCACAGGTTGCAGATACGGTGCACATGGGTGTCCACGCAGATGCCGTAGTCGCCGAACCCCACGGTGAGCACCAGGTTGGCCGTTTTTCGGCCGACGCCCGGCAGCGCCAGTAGCTCTTCCATGGACCGGGGGACGCGTCCGGAATGCTCCCGCTCCAGATGCAGGCCGATCTGAACGAGATTGGCCGCCTTGGTGCGGTAGAAGCCGACGGGGTAGATGAGCCGCTCGATTTCCCCGGGATCGAGGTTCGCAAGCGTCCGCGGGGTCGGCGCCCGCTCGAGCAGCCGGCGGGAGGCCCCTTCGGTCACCTTGTCCTTGGTACGGAGCGACAGCACGGTGCTGACCAGGGTTGCATACGGCCGGTCGACCGCCCCGTCGGCGATCGCTCCCACCGCCGGGACTTTCCACCTGGGGAGTTCCCCGCGGAGGATCTCGAGCACCCTGCCCAGCGTCCTCGTATCCATCGCCTTCATCGCCTTCAAGGAAGCACCGTGACCGGGCGGGCGAACGCGGGGCGCGTCGCCGGGAAAAGCGGAGCCTCCAAGGCAGCGGCCGACTTCTTCCGGGAGACCGCGCGCATGGAAGGCTCCGGGAGGCGTCCCAGCGGCTTGATCCCCGACGGGGGGAGGGTGGCCCCGTTCCAGGTCATCATGCCACCGGCGTTGTACACCCGCTCGTAGCCCTTCGAGGCCAGGTAGTTCGCCGCGGCCTCCGCCCGGCCGCCGCGGCCGCAGTAAACGACGACGGCCCGGTTCTTCGGGATCCGGGCCGACTCCCGCATGAAGGGCTCCGGCCAGGCGAGATGGTAGGGACGGCAGGAGTTGTTACCGATGACGGCGTCAATCTCCCCGATCGTCCTCAGGTCGACGAGGATGAAGTCGAAGGCGGCCCCGCCGGCCAAGAACCCCGCCAACCGGGCCTGCGTCATCGGGCTGACGGCCGCGTGTCCCACCGCGACCGCAAAAAAAATCAAAAACAGGATCTTTTTCATGAAATGTTCTTCAAAACCGCGTTCCCGGCCTGGAGCAATGCCGTCCGTGCTCGTCACGATTCGGGTGTTGGGCCGGGACTCCCCCCGTCGCGCGCATAGCCGAAAGCGGCCAGCGCATGGGGAATGGAGGGGTATTGGTAACTCTCTCCGTACTTCGCTTCCCACCCGGCGCGCGCGACCAGGTCCCGCACCGGCCCCTTCATCCCGGCGAACGCGAAGCGGATCTCCTGGTGGACGTAGGCCTCCATGAGCTCCTCCAGTTCGTCGATCGAAACCGCATCGATATCGTTGACCCCGGACAGGTCGAGCAGGATCAACTTCACCCCCGGCCGCCCGGCGAGGTCCCGCGCCAGGCGGTCTTCAAGAAATTTCATGTTGGCGAAAAACAGGGACGCGTCCGGCCGCAGGATCAGGACCTCGGGGTTGCGCTTCGCCTCCGGGTAGCGGTCGACGTTGCGGAACACCCCTTCGCTCTGGAGGTAGCCGAGTTCGGCCGTGTGCGGGTGCGAACTACGCCAGATGAACAGCCCCAGGGAAAAAACCATCCCGATCAGGAGTCCCCGGTCGAGCCCGACCCCCAGGGTGCAGAGGAAGGTAACCAGGAAGACCGCCCCATCCGATTTCTTGACCCGGAACAGGTAGACGGCTTGGCGGACGTCGATGAGGTCGACGACGGCGACGATGATGACGGCTCCCAGGACCGCTTTCGGCAGGTGATGAAACAGGGGAGTCAAAAAAAGGAGCGTGAGCAGAACAAAGCCCGAGGTGATCAGCGACGCCAACTGCGTGCGCGCGCCCGCCTGGTAATTGACCGCGGTGCGCGAAAACCCCCCGGTCACCGGGTACCCGGAAAAAAAGGACGCGGCCAGGTTCGCCGCTCCCAGGCCGACCAGCTCCCGGTTGGGGTCCACCTTGTAGCCCGCCTTGGCCGCCATGTATTTGGCCACCGAGATCGACTCCATGAAACTCACGAAAACGATGGCCAGGGCGTCCAGGAAGAGCTCCTGGATCGCGAGAGGGTTGAGGCTGGGGAGGGACAGCGGGGGAAGGCCGCGCGGCACCTCCCCCACGGTCTCGATGCCGAGCCCCCCCCAGGCCCAGGCCAGCAGCGAGCCCGCGACGACGAACAGGATGGCAGAGGGGAGCCGCGGATAGCGTTTCCGGAGCGCGACCATGCCGGCGATCGAGGCGATCCCCAGGGCCAGGGTCGGCGCATGGATCTCCCCCGCGCGGCCGACGATGTCCCTCACGAGTTCGAAGAAGGAGCTCCCCCCGCCCGCGGGCACGCCGCTGACATGCTGGACCTGGCTCAGGGCGATGACCAGGGCGGCGGCGGCCGTGAAGCCCCCGATGACGGCCTGGGAGAAGAAATTGATCAGGAATCCGAACCGGAGCAGGCCGGCGGCGAGCTGGATGACGCCCACCATCAGGGCGAGCAGCAGCACCAGGGGGACATATTCGGGCGATCCCGGGGGCGCGAGGCGCGAACAGGCGGCCAGGGTGAGGAGCGAAATCAACGCCACCGGACCGACGGCGAGATGACGCGAGGATCCCAGGAGCGCGTAAACGGCAAGTGGAATCACCGAGGCATAGAGTCCGGCAACCGGGGGCAGCCCCGCCAGCATGGCGTAGGCCATCCCCTGCGGCACCAGCATCACCGCTACCGTCAAACCGGCGGCGGCGTCGGAGGAGAGATCCCCCCGGTCGTAATGGAGCAGCCATCCCGGAAACCGACGTGCTGGACGCGCCATGGCTATACCCCCAGCCTCTCCATGCAGAGGAGGGCGAAGATCGCAATGCCCATCATCGCGGCGATCGGGCTACAAAATCGCCGGGACATGCGGCGCCACGCACATGGGACACTGGGCGCTGTAGCCGGCGGCGCTGTACCCCATCATGCCCCCGGCCACGTTGCACACGTTCGCAAAGCCCGCCCGCTTGAGCAGGGAGGCGGAGAGGCTGGAGCGGTGCCCGGTGCTGCAGATCACGGCTATGGGCCGGCTTTTTTTCAGGGAGCCGTGCCGGGTGCGCAGGTCGGGAGCCGGGATATTGACGGCGCCCTCGATATGAAGGGCTTCGTATTCACCGGCGGAGCGCACGTCGACCAGGGTGAACTCCCGCCGCCCCTTCATGAGCTGGTGCAGTTCCCGGACCGAAATCTGCGGCACGTGCCCGGCCGGGAGCCCCGCGCGTGACCACTCGAACATGCCGCCGTCGAGATAGCCTACGACCCGGTCCAGCCCGACGCGCCGCAGCAGGACGCCGGCCTCGTAGGCCTCCACATCCGATCCACCCACCAGCAGGATGTCCTGGTCGGGGGGGAGGACCCAGCCGGCGAAGGTGGAAAAATTCCCGCTGATGTCGATGTTGAAGGCGCCGGGGACATGCTGCCCGCCGAAGGCGTCGTAGCCACGGATGTCGAGCACGACCGTGTTCTTCTTCCTGGCGGCCCTGGCGAACCGGGTGGGGTTCATCAGGAGAATGCCGGGCAGCGAGTGGACCCTGGCGGGCCCCCTGCCGTTGATGGCGCTGCAGCGGCTGAAATGGTCCGGGGCCGCGGGCATGTTGGTGGTCAGGGAGCGGATGAACTCCTCGCGGTCCGAGATCTGGAGCACCGGGTTGTACCGGCGCTCGTACCCGATCGTCGTCCAGCGCTTCGCCCCCATGGCGCGCCCGCAGAGGCTTCCGGCGCCGTGGGACGGGTAGACGTCGCAGAAGTCCGGAAGCGCCATGAGCTTGTCGTGCAGGCTGTCGTAGAGCTTGTGTGCCAGTTCGCGCGCCTTGCCGGGAAAAAGATCGGGCCGGCCGACATCGCCCACGAACAGGGTATCGCCGCAGAAGACGGCCGCCGGCTCCTTGCCGCGGCCGCGGTCGGTGACGACATAACTGACGTGCTCCGGGGTGTGCCCCGGGGTCTCCAGCACCCGGATTCTCATGTTCTCGATCCGGAAGGTATCCCCTTCGGCGACCGCACGGTGCTCGAAGCGGCATCGGGCCGACTTGGGAGCGTAGATCGTCGCCCCGGTGGCGTCGGCAAGATCGAGGTGGCCTGAGACGAAATCGGCGTGCAGATGGGTTTCCAGGATATGAGTGATCTTCATTCCCATCTCCTCCGCCGCGTGCAGGTACACTTCGATATCCCGCTGCGGGTCCACGATCGCACAGGTTTCCTCACCCCCGAGGAGGTAGGAACTATGCGCCAGGCCTTTCACGAAAAAATGTTCCACGTACATATCTCATCTCCTGTCTGCGGTGTGTGGGAACAATGCCGATGGATCATGGCCCCTTTTTACCCCAAAACCGGGATCGTTGTCATGGCCAATCGGCACGGTCGGGCGCCCCGAGGGGGATTGACAGGGCCGGCGGACCGATGGACAATGCCAACGGCCCCCGCTACCGGGAGCGCGCACAGAAGAAGGAGGGCACCCCTCATGACCCGATTCGCATTGACCCTGTTGGCCCTATGCCTGGCGGCGGCGGCCGCCCATCCGCAGACCACGGCCCCGGACGCCGGCCTCGTCGTGGTCCGGGTTGAGGGTGAACCGGTAACCGAGGGCCAGCTCCTCGAGGTCATCGAGGACCTGGCGCGGCAGCAGGAACTGACGCTCGAACAGCGCAGGCAGCGCCACTCGCTCCTTTTCGACGACGCCATCGACAGCGTCGTCACGATCACCCTGTTAAAGAGGGAGGCGCGCGATGGGAAGGTGACGGTCGAGCCGTCGAAGGTGGACGAGGCCATGCTCGAACTCGGGAAGCGCTACCCTTCCCCCGAGGATTTCGCCGCCGCGCTCGAAAAACAGGGGGTCACCAAGGCGGAGCTGAGAGCGAACATCGAACAGAGCCTGGCTGTGCAGCAGGTGCTCGAAGAGGTCATCCGCGGGGCGTCCGAAGCGACCCCGGCCGAAATCGAAAAATTCTACGATGACAACCCCGACAAGTTCGCCCTCCCGGAGCGGGTGCATGCGGCCCACATCCTGGTGCGGGTCGGGGCCGGGGACACGCCGGAGCAGCAGGGGGCCGCCCGGAAAAAACTCGAGGCACTGCGGGCGGAGATCGAATCGGGCGCCGTCTCGTTCGCCGCGGCGGCGGCGGAGCATTCCGAGGACACGGTCACCGCCGCGCGGGGGGGGGACATGGGGGTATTCACCCGGGGCCAGATGCCGAAGCCGTTCGAGGACGCCGCTTTCGCCACCCTCCCGGGGACGGTCTCCGCGGTCGTGGAGACCCCGGTCGGCTATCACCTCATCCGGACGATCGAGCGGAGACCCGCGGGACAGGCCTCCCTGGAGGAGGCGCGGCCGGCGATCAAAAAGCACCTGGACCGGGCCGCGCAGCAGGAAGCCGCGCGGGCGTTCCTGGCCGGCCTGAAAGCCGAGGCCAGGATCGAATCGTTCATGACCCGGGAGGAATTCGCCCGGCGGCACCCCGTGGAGTAGGAGCCGTCGGCCCGGCGCTCAGTCCCGGTCCTCCCCCGGCAGCACCCGCACCGCCCCCAGGTCGGCCGAGGCCGCGAACAGGGCGTAGGCGCGCAGCGATTCGGGCACCGGCCGGTCGCGCCGAGGCTTGAAGCCTCCGCCTTTCCTGGCCAGTTCCTCCCGGCGCCGTGCTTGCAGTTCGTCGTCGCCGACCCGGATTTCGATGGTCCTGGCGGGGATGTCGATGGCGATCGTGTCCCCGCTCTTCACCAGGGCGATCGCCCCGCCCGAGGCGGCCTCCGGCGACACGTGCCCGATGCTGAGCCCGGAGGTCCCGCCCGAAAACCTGCCATCGGTGACGAGGGCGCAATCAGCCCCCAGGTGCCGCGACTTGATGTAGGACGTGGGGTAAAGCATCTCCTGCATGCCGGGGCCTCCGCGGGGCCCCTCGTAGCGGATGACCACCACGTTGCCCGCCTTCACTTCCCCCCCCAGGATCCCCTCGCACGCCGCCTCCTGCGAGTCGTACACGCAGGCGGTGCCCACGAACCGGTAGATGGAAGGGTCCACCCCCGCGGTCTTGACAATGCACCCCTTCGGGGCCAGGTTGCCCGTGAGCACGGCCAGCCCGCCGTCATTGGAGTAGCAGTGCGCCAGGTCCCGGATGCACCCCCTCACGCGGTCCAGGTCGAGCTCCGGGTAGACATTGTCCTGCGAAGCCAGTTCCAGGTTGCGCCCCCGGGCGCCCGGCGCGCTCAGGTAGAGAGTACGGGCCTCGTCGGTCGCCGTCGGCCGGGCGATGTCGTACCGGGCGAGAATATCCCCCAGGCTCGGGGCGTCGACCCGCCCGACCGCCGGGTCGATGAGACCCGCCCGCTCGAGCTCGCCCAGGATGGCCATAACCCCCCCCGCGCGGCTGACGTCTTCCAGGTGATAGGGGGAACTGGGGGCCACCTTGCACAGCACCGGGATCCGGCGCGAGAGCGCGTCGATATCGGCCATCGAGAAATCGACCTCCGCGGCCCGGGCGACGGCCAGGAGGTGGAGCACGGTGTTGGTCGACCCGCCCATGGCGATGTCCAGCGCCATCGCGTTCAAAAACGCCTGGCGCGTCGCGATCGAACGGGGGAGGACCGAAGCGTCCCCGCGCCCGTACCAGGCTTCGGCCATTTCGACGATGCGCCGGGCCCCCTGCTCGAACAGTCCCATCCGGTTGCGGTGGGTGGCCACCAGGGTGCCGTTGCCCGGGAGCGCCAGGCCCAGCGCCTCGGCGAGGCAGTTCATGGAATTGGCCGTGAACATCCCCGAACAGGACCCGCAGGTGGGGCAGGCGGCCCGTTCCAGCTCGGCCACCTCCCGGTCGGTGACCGCCGGGTCCGCCGCCATGACCATGGCGTCGATCAGGTCGTAGCGCTTGTCCCCCACCACCCCCGCCTCCATGGGGCCGCCGGAAACGAAGATCGCGGGGACGTTGAGCCGCATCGCCGCCATCATCATGCCGGGGGTGATCTTGTCGCAGTTGCTGATGCAGATCATGGCGTCGGCCATGTGGGCGTTCATCATGTATTCGACGCTGTCGGCGATCAGCTCCCTCGACGGGAGGGAGTAGAGCATGCCCGCGTGCCCCATGGCGATCCCGTCGTCGATGGCGATGGTGTTGAATTCCGCCGCGAAGCACCCCTGGGCTTCGATCATGGTCTTGACCCGCTGCCCGATTTGGTGGAGATGGACGTGGCCGGGAACGAACTGGGTGAAGGAATTGACGACGGCGATGACGGGCCTGCCGATCTGCTCCTCGCGCATGCCGTTGGCGCGCCACAGGCTGCGCGCCCCCGCCATTCTCCTCCCCTCGATGGTCGTGGCGCTTCTGAGTCGGATTGCCATAATCTTCCTTTCTTCCCGGCGGCCGGCCGGGCTATTGCGATTCATCCTCCCCGGCGTGCAGCAGGGTCTTGACGATAAAAAGGGCGATGACCACCAGCAGCATCCCCAGCAGGAACCGTTCGTCCCCGGTCCGCACGGGAAGAAACAGGGCCAGGGCGATCCCGATCAGCACGGCATAGCCCGCCATGGCCAGGGCCACCCTCCGCCCCAACCGCGGCACCCGGTCATTTCCCGGCATCGTCCAGCCTCTCGGCAGTCAGCGACGCGATGTCGACGATGCGCATGCTCTCGTCGCAATTGAGCAGCTTCAGCGAATCCTGGAGCATGTGCAGGCAGTAGGCACAGCCGGTTACGATCGTGTCCGCCCCCACCGCGCGCGCCTGCTGAACGCGCAGGTTGTTGATCCTCTCTCCGCGCTTCAGGTCCATGAAGTAATGCCCCCCCCCGGCTCCGCAGCACAGGCTCTTTTCGCGGCGGTTCTTCATCTCGGCGCTCTCCGCGCCCGTGAGCGCCCGGAGCACCGAGCGCGGGGCCTCGTAGATCCCCTGGTAGCGGCCGAGGTAGCAGGGATCATGATACACCATCTTCCCCTCGGCGCCGCCCCCCGGCCTGATCCCGCCCGATTCGATCAGCCCCCGGATGAATTCGGTGTGGTGGACGACGTTGTAGGAGGCGCCGAACTGGGGGTACTCGTTCTTGAACACGTTGTAGCAGTGGGGGCACCCGGTCAGGAGCGTGCGGAAGCTGCGCTGTCCAAGCAGCGCGATCTGCTCCCGGGCCGCCTGCTGAAACACCATCTCCTGTCCCAGGATCCGGGCAGGGTCGCCGCAGCACCTCTCGTCCGCGCCGAGAACGCCGTAATCGACGCCGCAGCGTTCGAGTATCCGGCACAGGTCCTCCGCGATCCGGTGCTTCTGCGGGTCGAACGTCACGCAGCAGCCGATCCAGTACAGGACGTCGACCGACTCCCCCGGCTTAACCACGCGCAGCCCGGACCGCTCGATCCAGTCGGTCCGTTCCGAATGCGGGCCGAAGGGGTTGCCGCCGGTCTCGAACAGGCGCATGGCCCGGCCCGCCTCCTCCGGGATGCGCCCCTGGATCAGCACCTCGTTGCGCCGCAACTCCACCAGGGTGTCCACGTGCTCGATCATGGCGGGGCAAACTTCCACGCAGGCGCCGCAGGTTCGGCAGTGCCAGATGAACTCCTCGTCGAACGCCCCGCCCACGATATCGGCTTTCTCCCCCTCGTCCGCGCCCGCGGCGTCGGCTTCATCAAGCTGCGTCTTCATGCGGGCGATGAGCTGCCGCGGGGAAAAGTAATCGGGGTCCGCCAGGTAGGCGGGGCAGACCTCGTCGCAGCGTCCGCAGGAGACGCAGGCGTCCAGATCCAGGCGCCGCTTCCAGCCGAGTTCCTCCGGCTTCTGGATCCCGATCCGGATCTCCTCGCTGTCGGCGCTCTCCATCAGCTTCTCGATGTCCTGGCGCCGGAGTTCCCCCCGGGCCCCGAGCCTGGAAAAGAAGGCGTTGGTCGGCAACGCGAGCATGTGGAAGAACTTGGTGTAGGGGATGAGGGCGATCCAGCCCATGACCAGAACGGTGTGCAACCACCAGAGCGACGCGTGCGCCCCCCGGGCCGTCTCCTCCGCCATCCCTGCAAACAGCCGGCTCAGGCCCCACCCCACGAACGAAAGCTCCTTCCAGGGGTCCTCGTTCGCCCCGATCCGCGCCCCCTCGAGCAGGTAGCCGGTCACGACCAGCGCGGCGAGCAGCAGGAGAACCAGGCCGTCTTCCCGGACAACGGGGAGGGTGGCGGGTTTCTGCACGTACCGGCGCCACGCGGCCATGCCGAGACCCGCCAGGATCAGCAATCCGGCAATCTCGCTGGCCACCGAAAAGAAGACGTACACCCCCCCCTTGAAGATCTCGAGATCGAGGCCGAACAGGATGTTGCCGTCGACCTGGACCATGACAACCAGGGTGGTGACAAACAGCACGAGGAAGGAGTAAAAGATCAGGCCGTGCATCAGTCCCGGAAAGATATTGCGGCGCACCCGGTTCTGGAGCAATGTCTCGCCCAGGAGGATTTTCAGGCGCTTCCCCCAGTCGGAGTACCGCTCCCCCTCCTCCCGCCCCCGGCGCCAGGACCGCACGCGCCGGAAAACGCCCCAGGCGCAGACGGCGACGGCCGCGGCAAACAACAGGTACATCACCCAGGCATGGGAGACATTCCACATCAGGGGGCGGGTGGCTTCGGAAAGGGGGGGCATGCTTCAAACCTCTCTTTCTTGGTGGTTCATTGTCCCGAGAGTCGTGGCGCCGCAAGCGAGGGTCAATCGCACTTCCATCTCATCGCAAAATGGCACATTCTACCCTAGTTCGCGGCCATCATGAAGGCCGCTTTCCGCAAATCATGGGAGTATGCCGATCCGGCGCCCGCCGGAAAAGTCGGAATCGGCGGTGGAATCCCCCGGTCATTTCTGCTTAACTCAATCCGGGGGGCGGTCGCCCCGCGGACATCGTTCACCTGTTAAGGAGCACATGCCATGAAGGTAGTCGCGGTCAACGGCAGCGCGCAAAAGGATGGAAACACCTTTCTCCTGCTGAACATCGTCATGCAGGAACTCAAGGCCGAGGGGATCGGGACGGAATTGATCCAGCTCGCCGAGGGCGCCCCCCTCCAGGGGTGCACCGCCTGCATGAAGTGCCTGGAGAGGAAGAACCTGAAGTGCGCGATCGGTTCCGACCCGTTCAACGAGTACTTCGAAAAAATCAGCAAGGCGGACGGGCTGCTGCTCGGATCCCCCGTCTATTTCGCCGATATCACCGCCGGGATGAAGGCGCTCATCGAACGCTGCGGCTTCGTGGCGCGGGCCAACGGCGGCGTCCTCCGGCGCAGGGTGGGGGCGGGGGTCCTGGCCGTGCGCCGCGCGGGGTCGAACCACTCCCTGGCCAGCCTGAACCACCTCTTCCTCATCAACGAGATGATCATCCCCGGCTCGAACTACTGGAACGTGGGGATCGGCAGGCTGCCGGGGGAAGTCCTGGCCGACACCGAAGGGGTGACCACGATGAAGACGCTGGGGGTCAACATGGCCTGGCTGCTCAAACGCCTGGCCTGACGCACGCGCTTCGGCGGCCGGCGGGAGTGCGCCGGCCGCCGCCGGTTCCTCTATTTGAAATGGGCCACCGTCTGGGCAAGGATCGCCTTCTGCTCCGGCCGCAGCTTCAGGGCCTTGGCGATGGCGGCCGGGTCGATCATCGCCCGCACGATGCAGGCCAGCTTCTCGCTGGCGCAGAAGAGGTACACGTTCTGCGCGATGCAACCGGCGTTGGCGAAGGACCAGGTATCCTCGACCTCGGGCATCCGCTTCCCCCCGAAGGAGGCCTGGGCCATATCGGCGACGTAAATCAGGTTCAGCGGCGCCTCCGTGACAAAGGGCTGCTGCCCCGCGACCGCGCGCACGTCCTCCTTGCCCAGCACCTTGAGCTCGTGCTTGATCGGGTCATAGAGATACAGGCCGTCGGCCGTGGTCAGGTAGATGTCGATATTCTGCCAGTCCGCGGCCGAGGGGGCCGTTCGGTGTCCCCCTTCCCGGTTCACCCCGTCCGCCGCCCAGAGCAGGTTGGAAAGCACCTGCATCGACAGCGGCTTGTCGGGGCCGAACCCCCCCCGGGTGCTCCGGCGCAGTTTGAGCGCCTGCATCAGGGGCATCCCCCCCTCGGTCTGCGCCGGCGGCAGCTTGATCACGTCCCCCCCCTGGGCCGAAGCCATCCCAGGGACCATCCACAGCATCAACCCGACCACGGCACAGGCAATCACTGTCCTCTTCATCGCTCCTCCTCCTGGCTGCAAGAAAATTCCGGATCGTGTCGCTCCGGGCGGCGCACACCGCCCGCGAGGATCGCACGCGGGTTCTCGACCAGCATCGCCCGGATCTGCCCCTGGCCGACGCCGCGCGCCCGGAGCGCCGGGACCACGTCGTCGGGAAGGTGAAAATAATGCCAGTTCGGAACCTCCGCCGCCCGCGCTTCCGGGAATGCATCATTGTAACAGGAGGCGTCGTGGGAAAGGACCATTTTCGCCGCATACCCCATCCGGCACAGCCGGGCCACGGTGTCGACCCGGCGTTCGAAGCCCAGGACCGGGTCGATGCCGAACCGGTCCATCCCGATGTAGGCCCCCGTCTCCATCAGTTTTTCCAGATACCCAAGATCGGCCGTGTCGCCCGAGTGTCCGATGACGACGCGGGCGGGATCCACCCCCTCCTCGGCGAAGATACGCAACTGGTCGAGCCCGTTGCGGCTGGCCGCATGGGTGTGGGTGCAGATCGGCGCCCCCGTCGCCAGCTGCGCCCGCGCCGTCGCCCGCAGGACCCGTTCCACGGCGGGGGTCACCCCGCGCCGCCCGGTGGCGCACTTGAGCACCGCCGCCTTCACCCCCGTCCCCCCGATCCCCACCCGGATCTCCCCGATGAACGTCTCGACGAGGGCCCGGGTCGGATCCCGGTGCGTTTCGAGCGGCGGCGGGAGCCGGTCGAGCACGAAGAGACCGGCCGCCGCGATAATATGGAGATCGACCCGGGCGGCCACGGCCTGGACCCGTGGAAGGTACCGGCCCGCCCCCGCGACGGTCAAATCGACCAGGGTGTCGATTCCCCGCTCCTTGAGCCGGCGGAGGCGGTCGACGGCGTCGCCCACCCGTCGACCCTCGTCCGGGATCCGTTCGGGATGGGCGCGGCCGGCGGGCGAGGAAAGGAGAAACAGGTGCTCGTGCATCAGCACGGCGCCCAGCTCGGCCGCGTCCACCGGTCCCCTGACTGTATTCACCCTCGCCATGGACCGATCTCACCCCGGATCGCCGCGCGGCGCAACCGGAAAATTTGCAAAAAATGGGTGAATGCGGCCCCGTTTTTCGTTAGACTTGGCGCTTTTATATCTGAAAGCCAGGAGGACGCATGCCAGACCCCTATGTCAAGGAGCGCGACCGGAGCCGGATCCCGGAACGATTCCAGTGGGACCTTTCCCCGGTTTATGCAGGGGACGACACGTGGGAAGCGGCCAAGCGGAAAATGCGGGCCGAACTCCCCTCGATCGCGTCCTGGGCGGGGAAGCTGGCCGAATCCCCGGAGCAGCTGCTCGGCTGCCTCGAGCACCACAGCCTCCTGCACAAGGAGCTCACCCGCCTGGCCTGCTACGCCGGCATGAAGTCAGATCTGGACACCCGCGAATCGCGCTACACCGCCATGGACCAGGAGATGTCGCGCCTCGCCTCCGATTTTTCGACCCTCGCGTCCTTCATCGAGCCTGAAATCCTGCGCATGGACCCCGCGCGGATCGAAGAGTTCCTCGCGCGTGAGCCGCGCCTGGGCGCCTACCGGCACGTCCTCGACGACATCGTCCGCAACCGCCCCCACACCCTGGGCGAAAGCGAGGAGAAGATCCTGGCCACGGCCGGCCTGATGGCCGACGCTCCCGCCACGATCAACAGCATCTTCACCAACGCCGACTTCCCTTACCCGGAGATCACCCTGGAGGAAGGGACGGTCCGGCTCGACCCGGCCGCCTTCAACCTGCACCGCCGCTCGCGCGACCGTGAAAGCAGGAAAAAGGTCTTTGCGGCCTACCTCGGAAAGATGCACGAATTCCGCCGCACCTTCGGGGCCCAGCTCGCCGCCGAGGTGCGCAAGAACATGTTCTTCTCCCGCACCCGCTCCTTCGGCTCCTGCCTCGAGCGCGCCCTCAACCGCCACAACATCCCCGTCGCCGTCTACCGCAACCTGATCGCGGGGGTGCGCGCCCACCATAGGACGTTCTACCGCTATCTCGACCTGCGCCGGCGGCTGCTGGGGCTTGACACGCTCCACTATTACGACCTCTACGCCCCCATCGTGGCGGACCTCGACCTAGACTACACCTACGACGAGGCGGCGGCGCTGGTGCTCGAATCGCTCGCGCCGCTCGGACCGGAGTACGCCCAAGTCGCCCGGCGCGCCCTCTCCGAACGCTGGATCGACGTCTACCCCAACGACGGGAAGCGCTCGGGCGCCTACAGTAACGGCTCCGTCTACGACGTCCACCCCTATATCCTGCTCAACTTCAACGGCAAGCATGACGACGTGAGCACGCTGGCCCACGAACTGGGGCACACGATGCACAGCTACCTGGCCAACCAGTCGCAGCCCTACGCCCTGTCGCACTACTCGATCTTCGTAGCCGAGGTCGCCTCCACCTTCAACGAGGCGCTGCTGCTCAACTCCATGCTGGAGCGGGAAACCCGGGACGAGGTCCGGCTCTCGCTGCTGGGCAACTACCTCGACAACGCCCGGGCCACCGTCTTCCGCCAGACGCAGTTCGCCGAATTCGAGCTCCGGATCCACGAGCTGGCCGAGGGGGGGGAAGCGCTGACGGGGGACACCCTCGGCGAGTTGTACGCCGCCATCGTGCGCGAGTACTACGGCCAGGAGGTCGGGGCCTGCGTGGTGGACGACGATGTGAAGGCGGAGTGGGCCTACGTCCCCCACTTCTACTACAACTTTTACGTCTACCAGTACGCCACGTCCTTCATCGCCTCCACGGCGCTGTCGGAGCGCGTACTCGCGGGGGAAGCGGGCGCAGTCGAGTCCTACCTCGAACTCCTCTCGGCCGGAGGCTCCGATTACCCGATCCCCCTGATGGCCCGGGCGGGGGTGGACATGACTTCCTCCGAACCGCTCAAGGCCATGATGGCGCGCCTCGGCCGCGTCATGGACGAAATCGAAGAGATCGCCCTGCGGCTGGGGAAGCTGAAGTAGGCGCCGCCGGTCAGGGTCCAAGCACGTTCACGGTGAAAGCCAGGGCCAGCGCCGGGCCGCAGGCCGCGTGCAGAATGATCCGCCTCATGATGCCCTCCAACGATTCGGCCCCCGTTATCGACGGTTTCGTTCGTTGCGGCGCTGGATCGATTCCCGCCGCATCCTGTTGCGCTGCTCGTTGGTCATCCCCCGCCACTTGTCGAGGTTGCGGAGCACCCGCGTACGCTCCTCGGGCGCCATCTTCTGGAAATCGCGGTAGGTCTTGCGCAGCTGCTGCTGCCGTTCGGGGGAAGGATCCCTGAAGCGCCGGTAATTCCGTTCGAGCCGCTCCTTCTCCACCGCCGTCATGGAGCTGAACCGGCGGTAGCGCTCCGTGAGTTCCGCCTTCTGTTCCGGGGTCAGGCGGTTCCATTCGGCTTCCTCGCCCGCCTGGGTCAGCGGAGCCGGTTCCGGGGGGCTTCGCCCGTCCCCCCCTCCCCCGGTCATGCGACCTTCGCGCCGAGGACCAGCAACAGCACCAGGAACCCGCCCTTGCCCATAAACACCCGCCGGGAGGGAAAGTTCCGGAAATTAATGATCCGTCCAAGACCGAGGGTCGGGTTATCATGTGGAGGATGCCGGAACGGGAGGACGCGCACCGTCACCCCGTTTCGGGAAAGGATGACGATGGAACAAGCGCAGGGTGGAAACCGAAAGGAATTGGGGCCGCTGAAAGCCAGGCTGGACGCCTTCATCGAACGGTCGGCCATCGCCGCCTTTGAAAGCGACGACATCATCGAACTGGTCACGGAAGGGGAAAGCCTCGAATGGATCCTCGACCGGCTCGGGAGCGGCAGCCCCGCCATGAACCGGGAAGAGGGGGCGGCGCTGCTGGAGGAACTCCGCGCCCTTGTCGGACCGGCGCCCGAACTGCAGGCCGAACCGGAAGCCGAACCGGAGGACGCCGGCGATGCCGCGCCCGGGGCACCCGCCCCACCGGGGGCGGCCGACCTGGCCGGGCTCGATTTCGGCGAACTGCTCTCTTCCCTCCCCCCGGGAGTGAAACTCCCCCCGGGGATGAGCCTCGGCAAGATCAGGGAACTGATGGAATCGCCCCAGGGGAAGGCCATGTCCGATTTCCTCCTCTTCTGCCAGGAGCGGGGGATCGAGATGAACGAAAGGGCCATGACCGACCCCCGGACGGAAAAGCTGCAGGAGGAGTGGAAAAACACCCCGCGCCCCGCCTTTGACGGCAAGACCCCGGCCGAAGCCATGGAGGACGGCCAAGGGATCGTGCCGGACAAGGTGGAAACTTTCCGGCGGGAGGAACCGCGCGTGGGGCGTAACGACCCCTGCCCCTGCGGCAGCGGGAAAAAGTTCAAGAAATGCTGCGGGAGAGCGAGCCAATGAACCCGGAATGCAACAAGCGCCTGATCCTGGATTTCTACGAGGAGGTTCTCTGCGGCCGGAACCTGGAGGCTGCTCCGCGCTTCCTGCACGACGATTACGTGCAGCACAATCCCCACGCCGCGCAGGGGATCGCCGGCTTCCAGGAATTCCACCGGGGGTTTTTCTCCGCCATCCCCGACGCGCGGGTCACCGTCAACATGATGGCGGCCGAAGGGGACCTGGTGTTCGTCCATGGCACTTACACCGGCACCCACACCGGCGAGGGCTTTCTCGACCTGCCACCCACCGGGAACAGGGTGTGCTACGATGTCGTCGACATCTTCCGGGTACGGGACGGTAAATTGGCTGAACATTGGGACGTGGCCGACACGCGCGCCATCTTCACCCAGCTTGGCGCCCTTCCCCCACTCCCCTGATTTTTCCGTGGAAATCCGCGCGGCCGGTCGATATGAAGATTTCCGGGCGAAGGCGCCTGGGTCAGGACATGAAAAGCCCCGGGTGATGGGCCCGGATCACGATGGAACTCGCAACCCATGACAAGTTTCAAAAGAAGCGATCCCGGCGCGAGCAAGCCACGACGCCCCGAGGCGCCGCAGGGTGAGAGTGCGTCCCCTTCGTTCGGGGAGGCGGAATGGCATCGATTGAAGCAGGAGCTCGAGTTTTCCAACACCCTGATGCGGACGCAGCAGGAATGCTCCCTGGACGGCATCATGGTGGTGAGCGAGGAAGGGAGGATCGTTTCCTGCAATCAGCGGTTTTTGGATATCTGGAAGCTCCCCGAAGAGATCCTGGCCTCCGGCTCGAACGAACGCGCCCTCGAGTACGCCGCCGGGATGGTGCTGAATCCCGACGCCGCCAACGCCGTGGTGCGCGAACTGTACAAAAACCGGCACAGCAGGAACCATGACGAAATCTTCCTGAAGGACGGGAGGATCCTGGACCGCTATTCGGTCCCCCTGGAGGCCGCCGACGGCCACTTCTACGGCCGGGTGTGGTATTTCCGCGACGTCACCGACTACAGAAGGGCCGAGGAACGGGTCCGGCAGGCCAACGAGCGGCTGCGCGCCACGATCAGCCAGCTGAAGGAGCAAAAAAAGCAGAGCGGCATCCTGAGCGAGATGCGCGAAATGCTCCAGGCCTGCAGCTCCGCCTCGGAAGTAGGGCCGATCGTGCAGCAATCGATGCGGAAACTTTTCCCGCGTACCTCAGGAAGCCTGTACCTGATGGGAACAGCCGGTCGGGAACTCGAAACGGTCGAGGTGTGGGGACGGGGCGCGGCCCTTCCGTCCGCCGAGGGGTTCCCGGCCGACGATTGCTGGGCCCTGCGGCGTGGGCGCCTCCACCTGGCGGAAACGCCGGGAATCGGTCCCGTGTGCGCCCACCTGAAAAACCAAGTCTCCGCCCCCTCCGCCTGCGTGCCGCTGGCGGCCAAGGGCGAAGTCCTCGGGATCCTGCACCTGCAGGTCGAAGAGGACGCCCCTCCCGAAAGGCAAACCCGGACCATGGAACGGATCTGCCGGCTGGCGACGACGATCAGCGAGTACCTGTCCCTGTCCATCGTCAACCTCCGCCTGCGCGAACAGCTCGCCGAACAGTCGATCCGGGATCCCTTGACCGGCCTGTATAACCGCCGCTACCTGATGGAGGCGCTTGGGAGGGAAATCCGCCGCGCCGAGAGAAACAGCTATCCCATCGCCGTGGTCATGATGGACATCGACCATTTCAAACCGTTCAACGACCGTTTCGGGCACCCGGCCGGAGATGCGTTGCTCGAAGCCCTGGGCGCCTTCCTGAAAGCGAACCTCCGGGGAGGGGACGCCGCCTGCCGCTACGGCGGGGAGGAATTCATCCTGTTTCTGCCGGAAGCCTCGCTCGAGGGGGCGTCCCGGAACATGGAGCGGATCCTCGAAGGGATCGCAAACCTCGCAATCACCCACCGGGGGAAAAGACTCCCCCCGGTGACGTTCTCGGTGGGGATCTCCGCCTACCCCGACCACGGCAAAGACAGGGACTCCCTGATCCAGGCGGCGGACACGGCCCTGTACCAAGCCAAGAAAATGGGGCGCAACCAGGTGGTCATGGCCACCCCATGAAACTCGGGGGGATCGTGCGCCCCCCCGAGAATCACCGACCGGTCATTCCGTCGCCGCCCCCCTCCGCTGCCGGTATTCGGCCTTGGAGCAGGAGAACTGCTTCTCGATCCGATTGCGGAACAGCGGTCCGGAATTGTAGGTACAGAACGGGTAGAGACGCTTGTCCGGCGCGGAATAGTGGATGACGCAGCGTTTCACGCGCTCCACGTCATAGTTGTAGCTGTCCATGAAATGCATCCCGGCCACCATGAGGGTCTTGTAGGTGTAGGTGCCGTCGTTGGCGCCGCGTCCCGCCTTCTTGTCGAGCAACCCTTCGATCGTCTGCCCGAGCTTGGTCAGCGTCAGCCCTTCCGGCGCCCGGCTCTGGTCGAAATGCTTGTTGGCGCTCGAAAACAGGCCGACCTTGCTCAGGTTGTTGTAGAGCGACTTGAAGACGGTCCGGTTCTTGAGCTTGTCCGCCTGCTTCTGGATATCGCTGAACAATCCCTGGATGTCCAGAAAGCGGGTGACCGGCGTCGGCTTCCGGTTCCGGTCGACGAAGAAATAGGTCCCGATCCCGCACAGCGGGTGGCAGGAGATCATGACGTTGGGCTCGTTTCTCAGCGCCTGGATCAGCTCGGTGATCGGCGTGGTGCAGGAGAGGGGGAACCAGTCCTCCCTGGTCGTATACCCGAGGGAGTTCACCCCTTCGGCCAGGTCGGACAGCGTGTAGCGCATCTGTTCCCGCTCTTCCTGGTCGATCCGGCCGGTGATGGCCACGGGCTGGAAACTGATGCCGGAGCAGACGTCGATGGTGTCCAGCGCGAACTGGACGATCTTCGGGACCTGGTCGTCGTTGACCCCCTTGACGATGGTCGGGACGTAGACGATCTTGAGCCCCGCCTGGCGGACCTTTTCGATGGCCTTCATCTTGATGTCCAGCAGGTCCCGGCGCCCCCGGATCTTCTCGTACAACTCCGGGTTGACCCCGTCGAACTGCAGGTAGAGGGTATGGAGCCCGGCCTCGCGCGATTTTTCCGCGAAGGAATCCTCGGCGAACTTCAGGCCGTTGGTGGCGCACTGCACATGGGAAAAACCCATCTCGCCGGCCTTGGCCAGGATGCGGAACCAGTCGGGGTGCAGCGTGGGCTCGCCGCCGGCGAACTGCACCACACGCCCCGCGACGGGGCGCGAATCGCGCAGGGTCTGCAGCGTGTCGACGATCTGCTCAAAGGAGGGCTCGTAGATGTAGTCCTGGACGCTCGCGTTGGCGAAACAGATCGGACAGGCGAGGTTGCAACGGTTGGTCAAATCCACGTTGGCCAACACCGTGTGGCTGACGTGCAAGTTGCACATGCCGCAGTCATCGGGGCACGACTTGGCATCGGGGATGGCCGGGTTGGACACTCCGCAACCGACGTCGCGGTTCCATGACACCATGCGATGAAAGTAATCGGCATGGGCCAGGAGGGTGTCCCGGAAGAAACCATGTTCGGGACAGGTCTTCTCCATGACGATCCTACCGTCCTGTTCGAGCACCCGGGCTTCCACCTGAGCCCCGCATTCGGGGCAAAGGGAAACGGTCGTATACGGCACATCACCGGGCAGCGGATTGATCGGCGCGCCGGTCAGGGTTTTCTTTCCAGACGGAACCTTGATAGCCATTCACATTCCCTCGCTAAAACCAGGGGCCGGCACGAAAAACGCTCCTCCCCTGAATGATTTCCACCTTACGGCCCCGTGTACCGGCTGGGAGAACCGGGCCGTAAACCTTGGATTCTACCGTCAACGCGCCAGGATACACAAGAACTTATCCGCTCCCCCCGGAAACGCCCCCCGGATGGACAGGTGCCGGCGCGTTGCCGACACTCCACCTCCGGCCACCGCTCACCCGGCGCGCAAATTCCCTGGCTGCCACGGTTCTCACCTATTGCCAAATGCGATACAATGCAACCCTGATCACGCCGGAATCCGGCAGGGATGAATACCCGCCCGTGCGCCCGCCTGGCGGGTGGGGAGAGTCATGAAGAAGCGCTGGATCGGACGCAGCATCAAGGCGCTGGCGGCACTGGCCGTCCTGGTTGTCCTCCTGCCGATCCTGCTGCTGCTGCCATCGGGCGGAAACTGGGCCTTCCACAAAGCGGGCGAATATCTCCGGCAGAGAGCCGGCATCGAGCTCCGGGCCGACCGCGTCCGGCTGAACCCGTTCACCGGGTCGATCCGGATGGAAAACCTCTCGCTCCGGGCCGCGCACGCCCCCGGGCTCCCCCCGCTGCTGCGGGCTGATCTCGTCGATGCCGACCTCGGCCTAATCGCCGCCTTCCGAAGGGTATGGACGGCTGAAGCCCTGAAGATCCACCGTCCCCGCATCCACTATTTCGTCGGTCGGGACGGGGAAACGAACCTGCCCGAAATGAAAACCTCGGAGGGGGAAGCCCCCGACCTGCGGATTCTCTCGGCCGGCATCACCGACGGCGCCCTGCAATGGGAAGACCTCCGGGGCGGATTCCGGGTCGACATCCCCAGCTGGGACCTCGCGGTCGAGGGGACCCGAGGATCGCGCGCGCACCGCGTCACCTTCGCCGGGCGGCAGGAATCGACCGTCACCCTGGGGGACCTTTCGATTCCCATCGACGCTCTCATGATCGCCGGCGTCCTGGACGGGGCGGGACTGAGGATCGATTCGGCCCGGATCTCCGCCGCCCACTCCACCCTCGATCTGCAGGGGACCGTGCGTGACTTGAAGAACCTGGACCTGGAACTGGCCCCGCGCCTGGATGTCGGCGCCATCGCCGCGGCCGCCGGGTACGGGGGAAGAGCCGCGGGCTCGATTTCCGGGGCGGTCGGAATCGAAGGTCCGCTCGACGACCCGCGGATCGCGCTCCGGCTCGCGGGAATGGGAGTGCGGGTCGAAACCCTGCCGCCGCTCGATCTCTCCCTGTCCGCCGAGATGCAGTGGAACCGGGCTGAAACAAGACTGGAGCTTCGAAGCCTGGACCTCGCCTCCCCGGAAGGGTCGCTCGCCGTCGAGGGAACGCTGTTCGCCGCCGGCGCCGACCAAACCAGTTCCCTGCACGCGCGGCTGCGCAACATCCATCTCCTCCCCTTCGCGCGCACCATCGGCCTGCCGTTTCGCCTGGCCAGCCTGGCCGGCGGGACGGTATCCGCATCGTGGCGGGGAAAGCCCTCCCTTCGGAACCTCCGCGCCGGCGCAACCCTCGAACTCCGGGCCACGCGCCCGGCGCCGGAGGCCGACCTCCTCCCCGTCACCGCCACCCTCGCAACCGAATTCGCCGCGGACCGACTGCGGGCGCGGATAGGGACAGTGTCGCTCCTGGGTGCACAGGCCGCGGGGGAATTCTCACTGCACTCCTTCCGCACCTTCGAGGGGAGCCTCCGGGGGGAGGCGGCCGATATCGACGACTCCCTGCGGCAGCTCGGGCGCTTTCTGGGTCGTCCGGGGCCCCCTGCCGGTGTCGACCTGGCCGGTCACCTGAACATCGACGTCCGGGGGACAGGGAGGCTCGACGACCCGGAGTTCGAAGTCCGACTCGACGCCCCGTCGCTCGCGGTCGCGGGCATGAAGGGGATGAGGACGGAGGCGCACGCCGTCTACCGGGACCGGACCCTGTCGTTCCAGAACAACCTGCTGCTTCCCGCCGACGGCCGGCTCGAGGCCCGCGGCGACCTCGCTCTCGGCGACGGCGAACCCCGGCTGCGCCTGGCGGCCGGATCGGCCGCTCCCATTCGGGTCGAAGCCCTCAATACCTTGCTGGGGCGGTCGATGCCGATGTCGGGCACCCTGGAGACCTCCCTCCACCTGGGCGGCCCCGTCGACCATCTCACCGGGAATCTCGCGATCACGGGAGAGGGACTCTCCCTGTACCACTTCCCCCTCGGGCACCTGGACGCCTTCCTGGACCTGGCCGACCGGGAAGTCCGGTCCAGCCGGCTGCGTCTCTACCGCAATCCCGGCAATCCCTCCGCCGACCTGCTGACGGCCCGGGTTTACTACGCGCTTGACACCGGCCGGTACGATTTCCAAGCCGAGGGGGCCGGGATCGAAATCGACGCCGGGCGCCTGCCCGGGGGGGCCCGCGTCAGCGGCACCCTCGCACTGTCGGCATCGGGGAGCGGGACGATCGAAGATCCTTCCCTCGACCTCCAGCTTGGGTCGAACGACCTGTGTGCGTGGGGGCAACCACTGGGCCTGGTTTCGATCACCGCCCGGGTCCGGGGCGAGGGCGCCACCATCCGGGCGCTGGCGCCTGATCTGGATGTCTCCTCCAACGCCGCCCTGACGCTCAGGGATCCCTTCCCCTTCCGGTTCACCCTCCAGGCGCGGGACTCCGATCTGGCCGCCGCCGGGATCCAGTGGCGCGGCCGGACGGTAACCGGATCTCTCCGGGCGGAGGTAGAGGGTTTTGGAGACCTTGGCGACCTGGAGGGGTCACGGTTCGAGGCGCTGATCGAAGACTTTCAGGCGCGCGCCGGAGACCTCGAGGTGCGCACCGAGGCGCCGGCCCGGCTCCGTTACCGGGAACACTCCCTGGAACTCTCCCCCCCTCTCACCCTGGCCGGCGGCGCTTCGGCGCTCGAGCTTGGCGGCCGCCTCCCCGTTCGGGAGTCGGCGCCGGAAGGGAACCTCCGTCTGAAAGGACAGCTCGACCTGGCCGACACCGGCAAAATCATCCCTCCCCCGGGCGGATTCGGATTCCATGGGGTCCTCGGGGTCGATGTCGTTCTCTCCGGCGCCTACGGGGATTACGACATCACGGGGGAATTCGCCCTGGACGACGGATCCCTCACCATCCCCAAAGCCGCCGCCCCGGTGACCGGGGTCGCGATCCGGGGGAAGATCGGGGACGGAGCGCTGGTCCTGGAGCGGGCGGCGGGGAACTGGGGAGGGGGGAGCCTCTCGTTTTCGGGCATCCTTCCCCTCGGGTTGCTGCCCGAATCGCTCCCCTTGAAATTTGCGCGCCGGACCGGGCCGGCCGAATTCGCGCTCGAAGTGAATCGCCTCGCCCCGGAAGCGACCGGGTTCCTCCCCCGAGGGGTTTCGGGCCTGGTTTCGCTGCGGGGCCGGGGACAGGCGGAACGTTTCGACCTCCGGGCCCTGGACGCCGATATCCGGTTCGGCGACCTCGCCTTCGAGATCGACAACATCGACTTTTCCCAGGCGGACCCCGTCCAGGTCGAGATCCGCCGCGGCATCGCCTCCATCGCCCGTTTCGCCCTCGCCGGCCCGGAAACCCGGATCGAGGCCTCGGGCACGGCGGGAGTGTACCCGCAGGGCCCGCTCGACCTGTCGGTCTCGGGCTTCCTCGACAGCGGGTTGCTCGGCGCTCTCAGCGGGGTGGTGAAGACGGCGGGCAAAGTGCGCATCGACGCGCGGGTCACAGGAGCGCTCGACGCCCCCGTACTTTCGGGCCGGGCGGAAATGGATAACGGGAAGGTTGCGCTCCATTCCCCCCGGATGGCGGCCGACGACGTGAAGGTGCGCCTGGACCTCACCTCCGATGCCCTCCTCGTCCGCGAATTCACCGGCGTCCTCAACGGCGGCGCCGTGTCCATAGAGGGTTCGGTCGGATACCGGAGCGGGATCTACAACGGCATCGACCTCAAGGCCCGTCTCGAGGATGTGTTTCTCAACTTCCCCGAAGGGCTGAAATCGTCCTCCAGCGGGAACCTGACCATGAAATCTGAGGAGGACGCCATCATCATCGGCGGCGACATGAGGGTCATGGAAAGCTCCTACCGGGAATCGATCGAGGTCGGGGGACAGCTGGTCAACTACCTCAAATCCCAGCAGGTGGTGACCCTCGTGGAGGACCCCCATCCCTTCCTGGACCGGATCCGGTTCGACATCGCCGTCCGCACCGCGACCCCGCTGCTGGTGCAGAACAACATCGCCAGGGTCGAGGCCTCCACCACCAATCTCCGCCTGGTCGGAAGCTACGCGGACCCATCGGTCGTCGGCCGCGTCACTCTCGGCGAAGGGGGGGAGATCGTCCTCAACCAACAGACCTATTACATCAACCAGGGGGTGGTCACCCTGGTGAACCAGAGCCGCATCGAACCGGAATTCAACATCCAGGCGCAGACGAAGATCGACCTTTACGAAATCACCCTCCAACTGACCGGGAACCCGGACCGGATGTCCACCCTGCTCTCTTCCGACCCGCCGCTTTCGGAAAGGGATATCCTGTCGCTCCTCCTCACGGGCAAGACCGTTTCCGAGACCCAGGGCCGGGAGATGCAGATGGCGCGGACCCAGGCGCTGTCGCTGATCGCCGGGCAGGCGGGCGAGGGGGTCACCAACGAGGCGCGCAAAGCGCTGCACCTGAGCACCTTCCGCATCGACCCGGGCCTGATCGCCTCGGAATCGAACCCGGGCGCCCGCCTCACTATCGGCGAGGATGTCACCCGCGATCTCAGCCTCGTCTATTCCATGAACCTCGTCAACGGGGGGGATCAGATCTGGGCGGCGCAGTACGACATCGGCCGGCGCCTGACGACCCAGGCCACCAAGCAGCAGGACAACAGCTACCGCTTCGAGTTCCGCCACGACCTGCGCTTCGGAGGGACGACGGCGCACCGGCAACCGCGCCAGCGGACGACCAGGTTCGAAATCGGATCGGTCCACTTCTCGGGAGAGGAAGGCCGTTCCGACAAGGACCTGATCGACCGGTTCAGGAACCGGCCGGGCGACCGGTACGATTTCCAGAAAGTCCAGCAAGGGCTCGACCGCCTGCACGCTTTCTACTTCGACCAAAACCTCCTGGAGGCTGATATCCGGCTGCAGCGCGAAACCCGGGACCGGACCGTCGACCTGAAGGTCACGATCGACCCCGGCCCGGTCGTGGAGTTCGACTACGGGGCCTTCCCCCTGGGAAAATCGGTCCGCGAACGGGTGGCGCGGGCGTGGGCGGACGGGGTTTTCGAAGCCGAGAGGATGGACGAGGCGACGATGGTCATCCGCCGTTCCCTGACCGAAAGCGGTTACCTCGAGGCCGAGGTCTCGGCGGAAATGGGCGGGGAGGACGGGCGGAGGCGGGTCCGGTTCGACATCAACCCTGGTCCGCGCCACACGAAAGTCCCCCTCGCCTTTCCGGGCGCGGAGGGGATCCGTCCCGGTGCGCTCCGCGCACTCGTGGCGGCGGCGGACCTCGAACGCGAGCTTTACGTCGACCCCGGGAAGGTGGCCGATTTTCTGACGCGCTACTACCGCAACCGCGGGTACCTCCATGCGGAAGTCGCTCCCCCCGAATTCCGCCCGGACGCCGGGGAGACCGTCATCGCTGTCAGTGAGGGCCCCCTGTTCGTCATCGGCGAGCTCGAGTTCTCCGGCAACACGGTCTTCGACTATGACGAACTCTGGATGGTCATCCCCACCTCGAGCGGCAGCGTCTACAACCCGGAATCGCTGCGGGAATCGATCCGGGAAATGGAGAACCTGTATCACGGGCAGGGGTACAACGACGTCTCCATCACCTTCCGCGTGCTGCAGGACACCCCCAACACCCGGGCCGACGTGAACTTTCAGATCACCGAGCGGCGACAGTCGGTGATCCGCGATATCGTGATCGAGGGGAACCGGGGCACCGGCTTGGATTTTGTCACCCGGCAGTTCGACTTCCAGGTCGGGGACCCCCTGGATTACGAAAAGATCAACGAGACCCGCCGCCGCCTGTACTCCACGGGAGTGTACACGACCGTCGATTTCCAGATGGAAGAGTTTGCCGCCGACGGGCAACCCGCCCCGGGGCGGAAGGATGTGCGGGTACGCCTCCGCCTGCGCGAAACGCAGCCCTACCGGCTGCAGTACGGGCTTTTCTACGACACCGAGCGCGGGGTCGGCGGGCTGGTGGAGGCACAGCATCTGAACCTGCTGGGGCGCGCGACCAACCTCGGGCTCCGTCTCCGCTACGATTCCGACCTCAAGGAGGGGCGGCTGTACTATCACCAGCCCTTCGTGACCCGGCTCCACCTCAAGATGGACGCCAGCGCGTTCTGGCAACAGGAGACGCGCACCTTTTTTTCAGCGAAGAGAATCGGCTTCTCCCTGATGCAGGAGCGGGAGCTGCCCCGGGAATTCCGCTTCGATTACGGCTACCGCTATGACCACGTCCGCTGGAACGGGCTGCCGCCCGACCCGATCCTCTTCCAGGCCAGCGATCCCGTCGCCCGCCTGACCGGGACCCTCACCCGTGACACGCGCGACAGCGTTCTGGACGCCACCCGCGGGGAGTTCCACGCCCACACCCTCGAATTCGGTCCCCGCTGGCTCGGCTCCGAGGTCGGTTTCGCCCGCTACTCGGGCCAGTATTTCCGCTACGTGCCCCTGGACAAGTACCTGGGAAAACCGATCGTGAACCGTAAGGGGGAACCGCTGCCGACGAACTTCGTATACGCCGCGGCGCTGCGCCTGGGGCTGACATCCCCGTTCGGAAAGCAATCGCTGATCGCACCCGAGCGCTTCTTCTCCGGCGGCGGCACCACCATGCGGGGGTTCGGGCAGGACCTGTTGGGCCCGCTGGAAGAACAGCCGGACGGCAGCCTGCGACCGAGCGGCGGGGAAGCGATGTTCCTGTTCAACAACGAACTCCGTTTTCCCATCGTCGGCATTCTCCAGGGGGTCGCGTTCCTGGATATCGGCAACGTCTACCGGAAGCTGGCCGACTTCGACTTCAGCATGCGCAAGACGGCCGGGGCCGGGCTGCGGCTCAAGATCAAGTCTATTCCCCTGCGTTTCGACTACGGGTTCAAGCTCGACCGGAAAACGGGCGAGAGCGGGGGCGAATTCTTCTTCAGCATCGGGCAGGCGTTCTAGCCCCGAATATTAGGAGCCTGTCCCCCTGCCTCCCCCCTTTGGATCCAGCGGTAGACGGGATCGCGGCCCTCTTCACCGGGGATGCGCCGACGACCGAGCTCGGCGAGGCTGCGGCTCATGATTCGGTGGACATCCTCCATGAGCCGGCGTTTTTCCCCCCTCGCATAGGCTGACAAGTCGATCGGGCGGTCGATCCTGATACGGATGACCGTACCGGGGTTCACCTGGAGGGTCTTGGGAGCGATCACCCGGCAACTGCCGTCGAGGGTCACCGGGACCAGCGGGACGCCCGCGCGCAGCGCCAGGGCGAAGGCCCCGCCGTGAAAGGGGCCCAGTTCCCCCGTCCGGCTCCGGGTCCCTTCCGGGAACGCGATGGCGCTGACGCCCCCCGCGATGGTCCCGGCCGCGGCCACGATGCTTCTGGCCGCTTCCCGGGGGTTCTCGCGATCGATGGGAATGTAGCCCGAACGACGCATGTGCCACCCCATGAACGGGACGTTGAACAGCTGCTTCTTGGCAATCCACCGGAACTGGATCGGAAGATGGGCCGCGAGCGACAGGATGTCGTGCAGCCCGCTGTGGTTGGCCACGAAGATCTGGGGCCGGCGGGGATCGACATGTTCCAGCCCCTCGATCTCCACCCGGGCGCGGCTGAGCCAGAGGTTGTCGCGGGACCAGCGCCGCATGCAGAAGTGCTGGATGCGGCCGTCCGGGGACACGAGGCTCCCCAGAAGCGACACCGTCGCCCAGAAGGCGGTGCTGAGCCCGCAGCCGGCCCAGCACCAGACCGTGTACACCCTCCCCCTTGCGTTTTTCATCCGGAAGAATGTACCACAGCCGCCGGCGCGCTCCTATCTTCCCGACCCGGCCCGCTCCGCGGCGCGCGCCTTCTCCGCCTCCTCCAGCCACCCGCGGCGCAGCCGCTCCATGGGGATGCTGGAGGTATAGGGCTTGATGTCGAGCACCGGCGTACCGTCGAGCATGTCGATCCCGCCCAGGTAGAGGCGCGCCCCTTCGCGCCGGACCAGTTGCACCACCGTCAGCCCGATCGGGTTCGGCCGCATGGGGGAACGCGTGGCGAACACCCCGTGTTCCCTCCCGTCGGTGGGCGTCCCCCCCACCAGCGCATAACCGTCCGCCCGGTGGAACACCCAGAGGATCCAGAGATGGGAAAAGCCCTCGATATCCCGGAGCCCCGCTACGAATTCGGGCAGGACTTCCAGGACCCCCTCCATCGTGTGTTCGGCCCCCAGCCCCTTGGGCACCTGGCTCGTTTCGGTGTAGGCGCTGTGAATATGCCCGATCGGCCTCATCCGGTATTCTTCCATGCCCTGCCTCACTCCCCCGGCCGCCTGGGGCCGTAATCGGCGGCGAGCAGCCGGGCGGTGACGAAATCCGGTGCGACATCCACCGGGATCGACTTCAATCGGTCCAGCATCCTCCCCACTTCGGGCCGGATGACGCCCAACCGCCCAAGCAGTTCCCGGGCGCCGGCACGGTTCCCCTCCGCCTCGATCGTCAGGATCTCGTGCGCGAGCGTCCGCACCCCGTCGCGGATCCCGGCCCGGTTCACCCGGAAGGTGCCGTCCGCGGCCACCTCGAAGGCGCCGCAATCGAGGAGGAAATTGAGCTGCACGGCTACCCCCCGGCCGTGCGCCTCGTTGACCCCGAAGCGGATCGAACGGAACGCGGAAGCGAGAAAGGTATGGTACACGCTCTCCTCGAGCCCCCGGTCGAGCACCCCCTTGTCGGCGAGGTGCCCGAGGGCGAACAGCCCCGAGATGTCGGCCTTGGCCTCCTCGATCGCACTGTAGGCGTCCGAGAGTGCCTGGCGCACGCTGATCTCCTCCCCGTCCACCACCGCCCGGTGCGGGCCCAGGCCGTGCATCAGTTCATGCAGGACGGTGTGAGTGAAAAAGGCTTCGAAGCACACCCTCCTCCCATCGTCGGGCGAGAGCACCACGGCGGCGATGGGGGCCAGCACCCGGTCGAATTTCGCCTGCTGCACGTTCCGGAGCATGACGCGCTTGGCCCCCTTCTCCCGGATGACACGCTCGTCGTTGGGCAGGTTGAAGGCAGCCGTCTGCACCCCGCGATTGCCGTCCCCGGAAGCGAAGACCAGGTTCACCACCCGGATGGGGGCCATCGCCCCGATCTTCGGGTTCCGGTAGCGGGAATCAATGGGGAGGTGGTTTTCGATCTCCTGCAGTTCCGCCCCGAGCCGCCCGAGCTTCCGGGTCTCCTCCATGTCGCGCACGGCGATGAAGGCTTCGAAGGCGGCCTTGGCGTTGAACCACTCGTCCTCGTAGACCTCGTAAGGCCCGATGGTCGGTTCAATCGCCCCCTCGATCTCCATCCAGGCGAGGTCGCTCGCGTAGTAATCGTCATCCAGCAGCGCCTGCGCGCGCTTTTCCAGAAATGCCCCGAGGGTGGGCTCGTCCGTAAGCGCCGCCGCCTCCCGGATCAGCCCAGCGCAGAGCGCCAGTTCCCCCTGGTACTCCAGGCTGTAGGGAACAACGACAAAAGCCCCCCCGGGAGCGCGCCGGATCAGGCTGAAAAACCCCCTGGCTTCAGACGCCTCCCCCGGCGGCAGCGCCCGGAGCCACGCCTCCACTTCCTCCCTGGTCGAATCCGCAGGATAGAAGCCGGCCCCGGCGGGCTTCGAGGGGACCCCCGCGATGAAGCTCTCGTTGTGGTCCAGGCGCGACCAGGGCCCCTTGTTGAGAAGAAAGTGGTCGAGCCGGGCCTTGCCGAGCGGAGTCCCGTCGCGGAGCAGGTCGAGCAACAGGGTTTCGTTTCCCGCCCAGACCTGGCGCAGGAAGAGGGAGTCCATGATCTTCGCCGCCTCCACCAGCCGGGCCAGCGCCCGGCGTTCCCCCTCCGGCAGGGCCGACAGGTCGGCGGATATTTCCACAGGGGAAAATCGTTCGCTCATGGCCTTGAGCCTGTCAAGATCGGGCATGGACGCCTCCAGGAAAGTTGCGAAAACGCCGGAGGCCGACCGGCGAAGGTCGGCTTGTGCAGATCTCAGCATACCTCATCCCGCCGTCCCGGCAGGGCAAAAACGGGCCGCGCCGGGAAGCGGGGAGCGCCTCCGGGCGAGGTTGCAATGAAGGGTCGGATTCTCTATGATTTGCCTTTCCAAACCGGGGAGTTGCCGTGACCGAGACTCAAGCCGCCGCCGCGGGGACCCGCAAGCGCCAGACCGCGGAAAGCATGGCCGGGCGCCAGCGGGAAATTTCGATATCGGAATTTTTCAGCAAGAACCGGCACCTGCTGGGATTCGACAACCCGCAGAAGGCGCTGCTGACCGCCGTCAAGGAGGCCGTGGACAACTCGCTCGACGCCTGCGAGGAGGCGGGATTCCTCCCCTCGATCCGGATCACCATCCGGCATGTGGAGGATGAGCGCTTTCGCGTGTCGGTGGAGGACAACGGGCCCGGGATCGTCAAGGCGCAGATCCCTAAGATCTTCGGCAAGCTCCTGTACGGATCGAAGTTTCACATCCTCAAGCAGTCGCGCGGGCAGCAGGGGATCGGGATTTCGGCGGCCGGGATGTACGGGCTGCTCACCACCGGGAAGCCCATCGTCATCACCTCCCGCACCGGCGCGGGAAAGCCCGCCCACTACTACGAGATCCAGATCGACACCCGTAAGAACACGCCCCAGATCATCACCGACCGGATCGTCGACTGGGAGTCCCCGCACGGGACCCGGGTGGAAATCGAGCTGGTCGGGACCTACAAGAAAGGGCGGCACTCGGTCGAGGACTACGTGCGCCAGACGGCCATCGCCAACCCCCATTGCGAAATCTTCTACACCCCCCCCGACGCGGACGAGCCCCTGCACCTGGTCCGGGGCTCGGACCTGCTGCCGCCGGAGCCCCGAGAAATCAAGCCCCACCCCTACGGGGTGGAACTCGGCGTGCTGATCCGGATGATGAAGGAAACCTCCGCCCGCCAGTTGGGCGCCGCCCTGCAGAAGGATTTTTCGCGCGTGAGCGCGAAGGTCGCCGCGGAGATCTGCAAGGCGGCCGGCCTGCGGCCCAGCGCCAATCCCCGCACCCTCCAGGGGCCGGAGACCGAGCGGCTCTACAAGGCGATCAACAGCGTGAAGATCATGAGCCCGGCGACCAACTGCCTCTCCCCCATCGGGGAGGAGCAGGTCCTGGCGGGCCTGCGGAAGGAAATCGACGCCGACTTCTTCACCGCCGTCACGCGCACGCCGGCGGTCTACCGGGGCAACCCCTTCCAGGTCGAAGTCGGGCTCGCCTACGGCGGGCGCCTCGCGGGGGACGAACTGGTGGACCTGCTCCGCTTCGCCAACCGCGTCCCGCTGCAGTACCAGCAGTCGGCCTGCGCCATCACCAGGGCCGTCCTCGCCATCGACTGGCGCGGCTACGGCCTGACGCAGTCCAAGGGGGCGCTCCCGACGGGACCCTTGGTGCTGTTCGTGCACATGGCTTCGGTCTGGGTCCCCTTCACCTCGGAAAGCAAGGAATCGGTGGCCGCCTACCCCGAGATCCTGCGCGAGCTGCGCCTGGCCCTGCAGGAATGCGGACGCAAGCTCGCCGCCCACATCCGCGCCCACCGGCGGGCGGCCGAGGAGGAAAAAAAGAAGTCGTACATCGAAAAATACATCCCGCACATCGGCATCGCCCTGCGGGAAATCCTCGCGCTCTCGGAAAACGAAGAGCAGGAGGTCGTCACCACCCTGGTCGACATCCTCGAGCGGAGCCGTTCCAGGGAACGGTGAAGGCCGGGCCTTTCCGCAACCGGAAGCCGAAAACAGGAACTTTGTCTGGAGTCGCATCATGGCGAAGGAACCCGCAACCGGGAAGAAGCCGGCATCGGCATCGAACAAGCAGGTCCTCAAGGCGATCGCGTCCTCCGCGGAGGATATCCGCCGCAAGATCCTGGCGCGCAAAAAACCGACCATGAAGCTCCCGGTGCGTTCCCTTGCAAACGTCCGCTACCAGCCCGAACGCGGATTCTTCGAAATGAAGGGGCGGAAGAAAGAACGGACGCTCACGGTGAACACCGTCAAGACGTTCGCGCAGACCCTGCGGATGGTGGCGCTTTCCAAGGATCTGGTGGAAAACGACGACATCGCGACCAAGAGGGAGGCCTATTACGTTTCCAAGAACTGGGCGGAGGCGCGTTTTACCGAGCAACCGGAATCGGACACCGTCATGGACGACGTCGAAGCCTTTTTCGGCGTCAACCGCGAGCAGCTCGGTTTCATCCCCGAGGAAAAGGGGGGGGACGTCGCCGGCCGGCTAATCGTGATCGACCGCGACCGCGACACGGGGCAGGCGCTGCGCATCGACTGCACCCGGTTCGGGTCGGGCGCCTACAGCATCCCCATTTCCGTGGAAGACCTCGAGTTCGAGACCGACGCCGATTTCATCCTCGTCATCGAGACCGCGGGGATGTTCCAGCGCCTGGTGAAGCACAACTACTGGAAGAAGGCCAACTGCGTCCTGGTGAGCATGGGGGGGGTGCCCACCCGGGCCTGCCGCCGCTTCATCCGCCGCCTGGCCGACTTCAAAAAAATCCCAGTCTACGTCTTCGTCGACGGCGATCCTTACGGGATCACCAACATCTACCGCACCCTCAAGGTGGGGAGCGGCAACGCCGCGCACCTCAACGAATTCTTCTGCGTCCCCCAGGCCACTTTCCTGGGAATCACGCCGCAGGACATCGTCGACTACAAGCTCCCCACCCACCCCCTGAAGGAGGTGGACATCAAGCGCGCCCGGGACGCCATCAAGAACGACCCCTTCATCAAACACTACCGGCCGTGGATCAAGGCAATGGAGCAGATGCTCAAGATGGGAGTGCGCGCCGAACAACAGGCGCTGGCCAAGCACGGGCTCAACTACGTCATCGAAGAGTACCTGCCCCAGAAGCTCCGCCACCCCGAACGTTTTCTGCCGTAAGGGGACGGCCGCCGGCGGCCCCTTTCATCAGGGGCGTTTGCCGGCGGTTCTTCCTGATATGAGGTCCAGCCACATCACCAGAGTGCCGGCATCAAGCGGTCCCTGGGGCAAGGCGCGGAGTACTACGGCAATCCTGTCGGCGGAAATCCCCTTTTTTACCAGCAGGTCGATTCTCGCCAACAAGGCGCCGGGAGCGGGAGCAAGGGAATTGCCGTTGCGCATTTCGGCGGCGCCCCGGATGGTTTCGGTCCCCGGAGCCGCATAAACAGCGTTGCGCTCCGAACGAACCCGCCGAATCCTCCCCGAAAAACTGCAGCCGAACCTGCCGTTGCCCGCCACCGTGTTTTCGATGACATCGATGTTCCGCAGCATGTCCCAGCCGTTGTAGTCGTAGACCCGAATTCCGCCGCGCGGGTTTCCCAGCACCAGGTTTCCCCGAACCCGGGCCGGGCCCGCACCGACGAGGATGCCGGCGTCATTGCGGCTGCCCAGAACCACATTTCCTTCCACCAGGTTTCCGAGCTGCGGATCATCTCCATCGGCGCCGTAGACCATGATCCCGGGCCCCTGGGCCTGTTCAATCCAGTTGCCGCGGATCAGGCTGCGTGTCACGTTTTTCTTCAGCTGGATCCCGTAAGCCCCTTTCACCACCGTTCCCCGGCCGTCGATAATGTTTTCCTCGAACCTGAAATCGGTGATTTTCAACCCGCCGTCGTGCCGTCCGATATAGACCGGGGTTCTGCGAATTCCGGAAAATCGGCAGCGCCGGATGTAGAGGGCGTCCACGTCGGCCGTATTGGCACTGATCCCTCCGTCGCCGCAATCCCGGAAAACACAGTTCTCGATGAGAATGTGGTCCGCCCGGTCGACGCGGAGTCCATAGGAGGCTGGAGCCTGCAGTTCGAGGTCCCGGATCACCACGTGTCGCCCTTGCAGCCGCCAGAGATTATGCTCCGTACCCGCATAGAGGAGCACGGGACGGCGGCCGGCCGCATCCACCTCTCCGCGAATGGTGATCGGGTTTTCCGCAGTTCCCTGTAGTCTCAAAAAGGCGGACCTTTCATGGACTCCAGGCAGGAATACAACCTCGTCCCCCGGCCTCAACCGGCTGAAAATCGAAACGTAATCCTCTCCCGGATTGATGATGTAGCGCTGTCCGGATGCCCGCGCTTCCCCCGGCAGGATGAAAGAAAGAACCAGCGCCAGGGTCGCCAACGAAACCTTCGAAGGATTCACCTCACATCTCCTTTAATCATTGTCGCGGGGACAGTGGCGATTGCCACCAAAACCGCTCAAGCCAGATCGTGCATGGAAGGGCAGCCGCCCCAGGCAGTGGCGGCGCGGACGCCGCGGATAATCGCGACAGCCAGGACATCGGCGGCGAGTGCTCCGACCGTGCCGGCATCCACGGCGTGCTCCAGGGTTCCGGTACCGAGGGCGAAGACGGTATCCCCGTCACAAGGCATGTGCGCGGGACGGATGCAGCGCGCCAGGGCATCCTGCGCCATCCGGGCAACGCGGGTACAGCCCGATTTCGAAAGGTCCGCATTGGTGGCGACGACCGCGATCAGCGTGTTCCCGGCAAAGGGGGGAGGAACTTCGTCCCCCCGGTGGAGCGCCCTCATGCTGTCGGCCAGTCCCCTGCCGTCGGGCGTTCTGGCTCCGGCGAGGATCCGGCCCGAACCGGGGTCGACGACATCCCCGAAGGAATTCACGGCCGCCAGGGCGCCCACCTTCAGCCCGTCAGGGCGTTCGACCGACCATGACCCGAGCCCCCCCCGCATGGCGCGGGCGGGACCGAACATCTTCCCCACCGTGGCCCCGGCGCCGGCTCCCACGTTCCCCTCCCCGACCGGGCCGCCTGCCGCCGACTGAGCCGCGGCGTACCCCGCCGCGGCGTCCGGGCGGATGCGGCCATCCCCCAGCTGGAGGTCGAAAAGAATGGCGCCGCAGACGATGGGGACCCGGACCTCCCCGGCGGCAAAACCGCGCCCCCGCTCCTCGAGCCAGCGCATGATTCCCGCCGCCGCCTCGAGCCCATAGGCGCTCCCCCCCGCCAGGAAGATCGCGTCGACCCGCCCGACGCTGTTTTCGGGCCGCAGCAGTTCCAGCTCCCGGCTGCCGGGGGCGCCCCCTCTTACATCCACGCCGGCCGCAAACGGACGGTCCGACAAAATGACGGTGCAGCCCGTGGGACGGCCCGCGCAGGTGTGGTGCCCCACCCTGAGGCCGTCGATATCGGTGATGGAGCGTCGTACCTGAGTCATGGATGCCACCCCCCGCAGGTTGGATTGCAATTTTACAGGAGCGTTCCCCCACCCGGTTTCCCGTTCCCCCGGGCACGTTGCTCCAGGTGTCAGCCTATCATAGGATTTTACCGGCGCCCCTCCTTCTTTTACGGCGGTTCTCACCATCGGCAATCATCCCGTGGGCAATGCGGTCGATCGCCGATGGCCGGCGGGACACGCAACGGATTTGACGGCTCCCCATGCCCGCGCGACAGGGCCCGCCAAAAGGTTCTGCGCTCACCGGGAGCCGGCCCGTGCGGCCCACTTCCGTCCGCCGCGCCCCTCCCCCCGGGGGCGCACGAAATCCACTGTTTTTTGAGGTTGCACGGTGATTTGACCCGCCGTTTTTGGTAGATTACTGGGGTTCCATCACAAGTCGGCGTGCGGGGCGCGGGCGGGGAACCATTTTCCAATCAGCAGGCATGGACTGAATGCACGAAATCAGGCGCATTCTTCTGACCGGCGGCGGGACCGCGGGTCATGTCAATCCGGCGCTGGCCATCGGATCGGCCCTGGACCGCGGGGACGCCCGCTTCCTTTTTGTCGGGGTCAGGGGAAGGGTCGAGGAGCAGGTCGTTCCCCACGAGGGGATGGCGATCAAGTACGTCCGGGCCTCCGGTTTCCCCGGCACCCTATCCCCCGCCCTCCTGCCGTTTCTGGCCGACCTGTCGATCGGTATCCTGCAATCGGCCTGGATCCTCTGCCGGTTCCGCCCCGACGTCATCGTGGGGACCGGGGGCTACGTCTCCGCTCCCATCGTCATGGCCGCCGCCCTGCTCCGGAAACTGCGCCTCAGCCGTGCCCGCGTCTTCATCCATGAGCAGAACGCCGTCCCGGGGAAGCTGAACCAGCTGATGGGACGCTTCGCCGACCGCGTCCTGGTCACCTTCCCCGAAACCCTCTCCTTCTTCCCCGCCAATGGGGCGCTGGTGGGCTACCCGCTGCGGAGGAGCATCGCTGCCCTCGGCCGGGAGGAGGCGCTGCAGAAGATCGATTTCGCCATTCCGGAACAGCGCAAGGTGGTCCTGGCCTTCGGCGGGAGCCAGGGCTCGCGCACGATCAACCGCGCCCTAGTGGACGCGCTCCGGCACCTCCTCCCCTTCCGCGACCGCCTGTTCATCATCCACGGCACCGGGCTAATGAAGAACCGCCAGTACGACGCCGCCGCGGACACCGAAAAGAGGCTGCGCAGCCTGTACAACGAGGAGGAACGCGCGCAGATCGAGTCGTTCTACCTCCACCGCCCCTATTTCTACAATATCGAAAACCTTTACTCCGCAAGCGACCTCGTCATCGCCCGCGCCGGAGCCGGAAGCCTCAACGAGATATCGGCCATGGGACTCCCCGCCCTCATCATCCCCAAGTCCAACCTCCCCGGGAACCACCAGGTGATGAACGCGAGGAGCATGGAACGGGCGGGAGGGGCCGAAATCCTTTACGAACAGATCGCCCCGGCCTCCGGCAGGCTCGAGGAATGGCTCGACGGCAAGGTCCTGGCGGAGGCGATCGTCTCGCTCGCCCTGGACGACGAGCGACTCGAGCGCCTGCGGAGCCGGAGCCGCGATTTCCTCAACCAGGATGCGCTCGGCAGGATCGCGCGCATCATCCGGTCGGAGGAGACGGAACCGGCCGGCGTTCCCCTTCCCACCCCCGGGCCGTTGTCGGAGGAGCGCCTCCCGACCAACCGCGAGCTCCTTGCACTGCTGGAAAAAGCGGAGCGCTCCGGCCCCGGCCGCTACAGTCCGAAAACCGTCGTCGGGCGCCCGCAAGACCTGGAGTTCTTCAAGAACCGCGCCAGCGCGCTGCTGATCCACCCTTCCTGGCCCGAACGCAACCTGGGGGTCAAACTCCTGGGACTGCTGCACGCGCGTGAAAAGGCGCCGGCGCTCGTGACCCTGCTCAAGGAAAAGAATCCGGCCTCTTTCCTGAAGCGCTGCTTCGGGGGGGATTTCGAACAGGTGGGCTTCATCCGGCGCAACGTCGTCATCGCCCTGGTCCGGATCGACGTCATCGACGCCGAAATCGAGGCGGCGCTCCTCGAGGCGTTGTGGGACCGCTACTACGAGGTCCGGGCGGAGGCCGCCCGCGCCGCCGCCCACTTCGGAGGCCGCCTCCAGAGCCGCTCCCGCTTCGTGCGCGTGTTGCTCCAAAACCTCGGGGACAGGAACCTGGACGCGAGCACCGCCGCGGCGGAAGCCCTCGGCGTCATCGGCGGAGAGCGCGACGCCCTCCCCGACCTCCTGAAATTGTGGGACGCCCGGTTCTGGAAGATGCGGGCGGCGGCGCTCACCGGCATCCTGCGCATGGTCGAACGGGGGGAGGTGTCCGACCGGGCGGCGCTTGCGGCGGAGATCCCAAAATTCATCCTGACTTCCACTGATTTCCGCCCCCATTTCGAGATCAAATCGATCTACCGGCGCCTCATGGAATCGCTTTCCGGGACGGGGGGGGAGGGTCTGCAGCCATGATCTATTTTCTCGGGAAATACCTCCACCCCCATTACGAAATCTTTTCCCTCCTGCGCCTGGTGGATTACATTTCGGCCAGGGCCATCGGGGCCGCGCTGACGGCCATCATTTTGACCCTCGCGCTGACCCCGCTCGTGATCCGGCACCTGCACCGCAGGGGCCTGGTGGACCAGCGGCGCAACACGGGCGTCGCCTCGGCTTTCGACAAGGCCGGGACCCCGGCGATGGGGGGAGCCGTCGTCGTCGGGTGCGTCCTGGTCTCCTGCCTGCTCTGGTGCAACATGTCCAACCGCTTCCTCCTCGCGGTGCTCGCGGGGATGATCTGGTTCGGCGCGCTCGGGCTGGCGGACGATATCGCCAAGACGCGGGCGCGCTCGGGCGACGGGGGAATGAGCGAAGCCAGGAAACTGCTGCTGCAGGCGGTGTTCGCCGCGGGGCTGGTCATCTTCCTGGCCAGCCCGTGGACGCCGCTCCCGGCCGGCCAGGCGGGCGCCTTCTACGTCCCGTTCCACAAGACCCCGTTGTTCACTTCCCTCTGGATGTACCTCCCCATCGTCTTCTTTTTCGTGGTCGCGGTGGGGAACGCGGTGAACATCACCGACGGGATGGACGGGCTGGCCATCGTCCCCTCGGTCTTCGCCATCGGGGTGCTGGGCCTGTTCGGCTACTTCCTCGGCAACGCCATCTGGGCCCGGTACCTCAACTACCCCTTTTACCCGGGGGCGGGGGAACTCGCGGTCTTCGCCTCCGCCTTCGCCGGGGCCGGAATCGGTTTCCTCTGGTTCAACGCCTACCCGGCCCAGATCTTCATGGGGGACACCGGTTCGATGGCCATCGGCGGCTCGATCGCGGTACTCTCGGTGATGCTCAAGCAGGAGGTCCTCTTCCTGATCCTCGGCGGCCTGTTCGTGGCCGAAGCCGCCACGTCGCAGATCCAGGACAAGATCGGGATCCGCTGGCTCGGCCGCCGGATTTTCATGCGGGCACCGCTGCACCACGCCATGCAGCACAAAGGGTTGGCCGAGACCAAGGTGGTGATCCGGCTGTGGATCGTGTCGGGGATCCTGGCCCTGGCCGCCCTTGCCACCCTGAAGCTGCGCTGACCCATGACCACGGACCAATCCCCCTCGTCCGCCCCGACCCCGCGGGAGAACCGGGCGCCCGGGCGCCCGGGCCGGAACGCCCTCCTGGTGGGGTGCGGGATCCTGTCGAGCCGCCTTGCCGGGCTGGTGCGGGAGCGCATCTTCGCGTACTACTTCGGCAATTCGGCCGCCGCCGACGCATTCAAGGCCGCGCTCAGGATCCCCAACATCCTGCAGAACCTGTTCGGGGAGGGGGCGCTCTCCTCCTCCTTCATCCCCGTCTACGCCCGCCTGCTGGCCTCCGGCGACCGCCGCGAGGCCGCCCGCGTCGCGCGCGTCGTCGGGTCCCTGCTTACGCTCGTCATGTCGCTGCTGGTGCTGGCCGGAATGCTGGCGACCCCGCTGCTGATCAGCCTCATCGCCCCGGGATTCGAGGGGGAGAAGCGGGAAGCCACGATCCGCATGGTACGCATCGTATTCCCCGGCACCGGCGTCCTCGTGCTCTCGGCCTGGTGCCTGGGAATTCTCAACAGCCACCGCCGCTTCTTTCTCCCCTACGCGGCGCCGGTACTCTGGAACCTGGCGATGATCGGGGCCATGATCGGGTTCGGCGGGCGCACGGACACCTATCGCCTGGCGGAATACCTGGCCTGGGGCGCGGTCGCCGGCAGCTTCCTGCAACTCGGGGTGCAGCTCCCCACGGCCCTGCGCCTGGCCGGGAAGATCCGCTTCCAGTGGGACGTCGCGTCGGCCCAGGTGCGCACCGTCATCCGCAACTTCGTCCCCGGCATGGCCACACGGGGGGTCAACCAGGTGAGCGGCGCCATAGACACCATCCTGGCCAGCTTCCTGCCGACCGGGTCCATGGCCGCGCTGGCCTATACCCAGACCATCTACCTCATCCCGGTCAGCCTGTTCGGCATGTCCATCTCGAACGCCGAACTGCCGGAAATGGCCAGCCAGCTGGGGGAGAGGGAAACCGTCGCCGAGGGGGTGCGCCTGCGCCTGGAGCGGGCGCTGGAGCGCATCGCCTTCCTGGTCATCCCCTCGGCCGCGGCCTTCCTGGCGCTCGGCGACAGTGTCATCGGGCTCCTGTACCAGACCGGGAAATTCACCCTCGCGGACACGCGTTTCGTCTGGGCGGTGCTGGCCGGCTACACGACGGGGCTGCTGGCGGCGACCCTGGGGCGGCTGTACACCTCGGCCTTCTGGGCTCTGGGAGACACCCGGACCCCGTTTCGCTTCGCCGCGCTCCGGATCGCGGCGGCGGCCGGCCTGGGATGGCTGCTGGCATTCCCGGTCCCCGCCTGGCTCGGCCTCCCCGCCCGGATTGGTCTCGTGGGGCTTACGGCCGCGGCGGGCTTGGCGGCCTGGGTGGAATTCTCGCTCCTGCGCCGTGCGCTCAATCGGCGCATCGGCCGGAGCGGGATGCCGCCGTCCCGCGCCATCCGGATGTGCGGGGCGGCCCTGATTTCGGCCGCGGCGGCGTTCGGGCTCAAATCATGGCTCGGCGGACTCCCGCCCTATCTTTCGGGCTCCCTGGTCCTGCTCTTTTTCGGCCTCCTCTACCTGTCCGGGGCGGCCGCCCTGGGGATCCCGGACGCGGTCCGGATCGTCCGCGCGGTGCGCAACAGGATCGGGGTCAATCCTTGAGCCTGGCCCGCAGCCGCTTGAACTCCTCCGTGCCGGCGCGGCGCAGCCATTCGTAGACCACCGATTCAGCCGTCATCAGGGTGATGCCGGCCCGGTCCATCCGCCGGAGCCCGAATTCATGGTCGATCGGCCTCCGGGAAGAGGAGGCGTCGGCGGCCACGAACACCCTCTCCCCCCGGGAATCCAGCTCCAGCGCCGTCTGGACGACGCAGATGTGGGTCTCGATCCCCGCCAGCACGATCTGGTTGCGCCCGAACCCGCTCAGCCGCTCGCAGAACCCGGGGCTCGAGACACAGCTGAAATCGATCTTTTCCAGCGGCCGGACTTCCGGGAGCAGGCCCCGGATCTCCCCGAGGGTAGGACCGAGCCCGGAGGGATACTGCTCGGTGAGCATGACCGGGATCCCGAACACGCCGGCCGCCGCGATCAGCAGCTCCAGCTTCCCCAGCACCCGCTCCCGCTCGCAGACGGCGGGAAAGAGCTTTTCCTGCACGTCGATGATGACCAGCACGCTGCGTGCGCGATCCAGGAGTTCCGACATTTTCCCCCTTTTCTCCGTTTTTATCGAAAATACCACAAATGCCCGGGGCCGGGTGACAAAAGGGGCGGGATGGATTAAGCTGTACTTATACAAGGAGGGGCCTCGTGAAAAAAGTCGTACTGCTGCGGCATGGGGAGAGTGTGTGGAACCGTGAAAACCTTTTCACCGGCTGGACGGACGTGGACCTGAGCGAAAAAGGGACCGCGGAAGCGGAGCAAGCCGGCCGCCTGCTCCGCTCCGAAGGCTACCTGTTCGACCAGGCGTTCACCTCGGTATTGAAACGGGCGATCAGGACGCTCTGGCTGGCCCTGGAGCAGATGGACCTGTGCTGGATCCCCGTCTACAACAGCTGGCGGTTGAATGAACGGCATTACGGCGCGCTGCAGGGGCTCAACAAGGCGGCCACGGCCGAAAAGTTCGGAGCGGAACAGGTCCTGCAATGGCGTCGCTCCTACGACATCCGCCCCCCGGAGCTCGAACCGGACGACGAGCGCTCCCCGGCGCATGATCCGCGCTACGCGGGGCTCGCCCCGGAGGAGGTCCCCATGGCCGAGAGTCTCAAGGATACGGTCGCCCGGGTTCTCCCCTTCTGGCACGAAACGATCGTTCCAGCCGTCCGCTCGGGACAACGCGTGCTGGTGTCGGCGCATGGCAACAGCCTGCGCGCGCTGGTCAAATACCTCGACGACATGCCGGAGGCGGAGATCGTGGGGCTGAACATCCCCACCGGGATCCCGATGGTTTACGAATTCAACAACGACATGTCCCCAATCCGCCGCTACTACCTGGGGGACCAGGAAGCCGCCCAACGGGCGGCCGAGGCGGTGGCGAACCAGGCAAAGCGGAATTGACGATTTACCCGCGGCGAAAATCGTGTACTATCATTTCGCGGATATGGGCGCTCGCGGAACGGATTCCGTACGCGGCCTCAGGGTTCCAACCGGCGGCACACTTTTAAGGAGAGATCGTCTATGAGTCGTGTAATCATCGAGACCTGCGACAAGCACCTGGCTTGCGTGGAGGTCTGCCCCGTGGACTGCATTCACCCCACCAAAGACGAGGGGGGGTTCGAGGAGTACACCCAGCTGTACATCGATCCCGACGAATGCATCGATTGCGGCGCCTGTGAAGCCGTTTGCCCGGTCAACGCCATCTTCCCGGAAGAGGAAGTGCCGGAACAATCGCAGGCCTCCATCGACGCCAATCGCGACTTCTTCAAGAAATAGGCGGGCCGGCGCCGGCCCGCCCGGCCCTCGAGGATCTTCCCTGTTGCTTTGAAAACGGGAATATCCTTTCTCTTTGACCCCTGAAATGTTCTCCACCATCGCCCTCGAGATTCGCGGAGAATCCAACGCCCTCTACAGGACCAGGGACGAGGTGCAGGCCTCGGGACCGCCCGTCGTGGACCTGGTGTCGGGCAACATCAACGAATGCGGCTACATCTTCCCCCGGAACCTCCTGGAGGAGATCCTCGTGGAAGCCGCGCACGGCTTGGCCGTCTACCGGCCCGACTCCTTCGGGCAGGCGGCGGCCCGGGAGGCCGTAGCGGACTTCTATCTCAAGAGCGGTTGCGCCCTCCCGCCCGATTCCATCCTCATCACCCCGGGGACCAGTCTCGCCTACTGGTATTGCTTCAGGCTCCTGGCGGACCCGGGGGATGAAATCCTCTGCCCCCGCCCCTCCTATCCGCTCTTCGACTACATCGCCCTGCTGGCGGGGGTGAACCTGGTCCCTTACCGCATGCGGGAAGAGGAGAACTGGAACATCGACCTGGCCCACCTGGAAGCCAGCATCTCCACCCGGACCCGGGCGGTGGCGTTGATCTCCCCTCACAATCCCACCGGGCACGTGGCTTCGGCGGAGGAGATCACGGCACTGGCCGAAATCGCCCGCAGGCACGACCTGGCCATCATCAGCGACGAGGTGTTCAGCGAAGCCCTCCTGCCGGCCAGGCGGTCGCTCAACCCGGAGCCGCTCCCCCGCCCCGCCGCGAGCGACGCACCGCTGGTGCTCACCCTCAACGGCTTCTCCAAGATGTTCGCCCTGCCGGGGATGAAATTCGGCTGGATGGCCGTATCGGGAGACCGGGACAAGGTGAGCCAGGCGCTGCGGTCGCTGGAAATCATCTCCGACACCTTCCTCCCCGTCAGTGAAATCGCCCAGGCGGCGGCCCCCGGGATCTTCCAGCTGGGCAACGCGGTGAAATTCGAACTCGGGAATCGGATCCGGAACAGCTGGCGCCGGACGGAGGCCCTGCTGGCCCCCTGGTCCGGCCGCTGCAGCTATGTCCGGCCGCAGGGAGGCTTTTACGTCGCCCTGAAGCTGCACGACCTGGACGAGGAACGGACCGCGGAGGACCTCCTGCGCACGCAGCGGCTGCTGGTCCACCCGGGCTGGTTTTACGACATGGACCCGCACCACCTGGTCTTCTGTTTCGTACAGAAACCGGAGGTCCTCGAGGAGTGCATCCCCAGGCTGTTCGCCCCGGCGGCCGGCTGAAACGTCGGGCTCGACCAGGTCGAGATCCTGTGCCCCTCCGAACCGACCGGGGTCCCTGCCATAGAGCTAAACTACCGCGGCCACCTCGACCCGGGATCGGCCCCGGTTAATTTCCCGCGGTGAGGGCGGCGCCCAGCTTACGCACGATGCGGTCCTCGATCCAGTGGCCGTCGCACCACTCGATCGAATCCACCGGGAGCCCCTGCAGGAGCACGCTGAAGTGCAGGTGGTCGCCCCCGGCGAGCCCGGTTTCCCCCGTCCTGCCGATGACATCCCCGCGCGCCACCTTCTGCCCCTCCTTCACCTCCATGGAGGAGAGGTGCGCGTAGATGCTTTGAAGGCCGTACCCGTGGTCCAGGACGATGGCGTTGCCGTAGATCCCCATAAACCCGGCGAAGAGCACCACCCCCGAGTTGGCGGCGGGGACCGGCGCCCGTTTGACCGACGCCAGGTCATACCCCAGGTGCGTCTGGACATCCACTTCCCTCCCCTGGTAGAGATAGGATCTCCGTTCGGCAAAGGATGCGGTCTTCTTGCTGTTGGGCATCATGACGAAGGCGCCGCGCCAGAGGAAGCCGGGGGTCGATTTCCGCGCCAGCTCCAGGATCGTCTTCTGGTTCGCATCGCGCATCTCCCGGTTGATGGCCAGGTAGCTGTCGAGCAGCGTCCCCCGTTCCCTGAATTCCGGTGTCCGGGAAAGGATCGCCGGCACCACCTTGGCGAGAAAAGGGTCGGAGACCTGGATGGTGTCGGTCTGCGCCGGCTTCGGGAAAAACCGGTCAATGAAGCCCGTCTCCGCCGCGTTCCCCGCCGCGTCCTCCGCCACCAGCCGGACCTCCGGCCGGTCCATGTCATAGGGAACCGCAAAGAAGGCGAACCGGTCGCGTTCCCCCCCGCCCGGAAGCGGGAATCCCGGGAACCACCAGGAACCGGCGCGCACGCCGTCCCGCACGGCCGATTCTCCCACCCTGTAGACCACGGCCTCGCATCCCCCCTGGTTGACGTAGGTGTGCGATGACCGGACCTCGAGTGATGGGGGGGTAAGCCGAACCGGCAGGGTCAGTTCCACTACATGAGGATCCGGGCGCCGGAGCCAGGTGCCGGCCCGTGCGCTCGTCACGCGGATGGTCGCCTCCCCCCCGGTCAGGGCGGGAAAATTCCGGCGGCCGGCCTCGACCAGGATGGTGTCCCTGCCGGTCCCGGATCCCAGGAAGGGAACCTGCGCGGCGGGGGTGTAGGTCTTTTCGAACAGCAGCGCGGAACGGTCCTCCTGCACGAGCTCGACCCTTACCTGGGACAAGCCCCGGCGCGGCTCGGCGATCTCGATCGTCACTGGCGTCCGCTGCCCGATGACGGGCATCGCCGGCTGGATCCGGACCTCGGGGTTCCCCCCGACCCGGAAAACTCCCTGGGCGAGAAAAACCAGGAGAATTGCACCTACTATCCACGCCGCCGGCTTGAGCGAACGCCCTTTCTGCACCACCGCATCCGTCATGATCGTCACCCTCTCCTTCGTTGTGTACCGGCCCAGTGTACCATTCCCTGCACCCGGGGTGCAGGGGTGCGCGGGCGGATGCGGGCGCCGCAGCCCACCCCCGTTAAGTTGATTGCCCCAAGCTCTGCAATCAGTGTATGATAGCCTACAATGGACAAGCGTGCTCTCGGACCAGGTTCTATGCAAGGAGGCAGTGCGATGAAAAAGCTTTCGACGGCGATTTTTCTCGGATTGTGGATATTGATTTCCCTGGGCTGTTCCTCGACCCCTGCGGGGACGGTGGCGGTCAAGGACCTTCAGGAAGGGATCGCCGACCGGGTCGGGGAGGAGGTCGTGGTGGTGGGCATGGCGGACACCCGTACTCCCCTGGCTTCGTTCAAGCTGTTCAAGCTCTCGGCAGGCAACAACTATATCTGGGCTTCGATTCCGGAGGCCACCGAGGAACCCCCCCAGGGGCACAAGGTGCGGGTCGCCGGGACCGTCACTCAGAAGGAATTCCCCGCCATGGGGAACGTCTACTTCGTCGAATCGACCACCTTGACGATGGAGTAGCCGCGGCGATCGCATGCGCGGGGACAGTCCCGGGACTGTCCCTGTCTCCTCGACCCCTAGAGATACCGCTCGAGGAATTTTTCAAGGCTTGCCCCGGCCGCCGCCGCGTTCTCCCTCCACTGCCGCCAGGTGTGGGCCATTCCCGTCTGCAACAGCGTCCGAACCCGTGTGCCCGCCCCCGAGGCGGGATCGAAGGCGAAGGGCTGCAGAAACGTGTCGCGGGCTTCGTCGCTGACCGCCCGAATGCAGGCCAGGCGCACCCCCGCCCCGGCCGCCACCCGTGCCAGGGCCGCCGTCTCCATATCCACGATGGAGGCGTGCAGCGACCGGAAAAGGCTCTCCTTGTGCGCCGGGTTCCCCAGGACGTGGGGGGATGTGAGGGCGATCCCGGCGGTCGCCCCGATTCCCGCGGCTTCCGCCGCGCGGACCAGCGCGTGCGCGTCATCCAGCTCGAACGTTTCTTCCACCCGCACCCGGTCCCAGTCCGGGTCCTCCGGATCGAGGCTGAACCCGATCGCGCGCGTGACGGCCACCAGGCTCCCCAGCTCCAGGCCCGGGTCGAGCGCCCCGGCGTACCCCACCACCAGGATCCGATCGGGGCGGATCCTGTCGAGCGCTTCGGCGAGATTCCGGGCGGCCTTTTCAGGGCCCACCCCCGCGCGCAAAAAACCCACCGGTCTCCCGTCCCGGGTTCCACGACGCAGCCGTCCACCCGACACGCGCACCAGCCCGCGGCAGTGCTTCATGCCGGTTTTCAGTTCCTCCTCCAGTGCGGCGACCACCAGGATCATAGGTCATCAGGATAGGACGGGCGGCCGCCGCAGACAAGCGGCATTCCGTCGCGCTTCGATCCGCTCCGGCCCGGGGTCACCCAAGGAAAGGGGAGGAAGATATATTTGAACCGGCCGCAAACATTGGGGTATAGGTATGAGAACGGGGATGAAGGCAAAAAACTCCCGTCCTGCGGTCCGGTGAGACCGGGAAGGAGACCATGAGGTCTGTCATCGTTTTGCTGCTGATGGCCCTGACAGCGGGAACGGCCGCCGCGGGCGAAGGATTGGAAAAGGCGCAAGCCCACTACGGCAGGGGGGAATACCGGCAGGCCGCGAACCTGCTCCGGGACCTGGCCCGATCCAGCCCGAAGGACGCGGAGGTCAGATTCCGGCTCTCCCGGGCCCATACCCGGCTGCGCGAATGGAAACAGGCCAGCCGGGAGCTCGAGGAAGCGGTGAAGATCGAGCCCCGCAACGCTCGTTACCATCTCTGGCTCGGGCGCGCCTACGGCGACCAGGCCTCCCGCGCTTTTTTCACCTCGGCCTTCTCGCTGGCCCGAAAGGTCGTCAGGGAATTTGAGACCGCCAGGGACCTGGCGCCCCGGGACATCGACGTCCGGTTCGACCTGCTCGAATACTACCTCCAGGCTCCGGGCGTGGTGGGCGGGGGGAAGGACAAGGCGGAGGCGGAGGTGAAAGCGATCGCCGAGATCGATCCGTCCAAGAAAGCGATCGCGGAAGCGACCCTGTACATCAGGAACAAGGAGTGGGAGAAGGCCGAAACCGCCCTGCTGCGGGCCACCGTCGAACACCCGCGGCACGCCAGCTCCCACCGGGACCTGGCCGAATACCGGTTCGACCGCAAAGACTACCGGGGAGCGCTCGACTCCGGCCTCAAGGCCCTGGGCCTGGACCCGAAATCCCGGAGCACGGCGCTGCTGGTGGCTTCGGCGCGGGTGAGCCTCGGCGTCGACCTGGACGAAGCGGATCGGAGCCTTGCGGCTCTCGCCGGCGGACCGCTTCATGACGGAGACCCCTCGTACGAAGAGGTGCACTACTGGATCGGCGCAAGCGCCCTCGCCCGGGGCGATCGTGCCAGAGCCCGCGAGGCGTTCCAGACCGCGCTCCGGTTCAACCCCGAACACACCCGGGCCAAGGACGCGCTGGCGCAGATACCATAGGCTTCCGTACCGCTCCCGGGACGAGCCCGTTTCCAAACCACACATCCGAGGGGTCGAGTTATGAACAGATGGTCGCCAACCCTTGTTGTTTTGACCTTGTGCCTGGCAGGGGCCCACGCTTCCGAGGCGCCGGCCGGGGCGCGGGCGCTGACAATCGCGGAGGCGGTCCATTCGGCACTGGAACGCTCCCCGGAGGTGCTGCTCGCCCGCACCCAGGCGACCCGCGCCGGCGAGTCGGTGCGGGAAAGCCGCGCGCTCAACCGGCCGCAGGTGAGCGCGGGAACCGGCCTGGCCTATAACAACGGCTTTCCGCTCAGCATCGAGGGGAGCGCCCCCTCCATATTCAAGATCATCGGGAGCCAGTCCATCCTCAGCGCGAAGAACTCCAACCTCATCAGGGAATCGAAGGAGTCGGCCCGCGCCGGCTCTTTCGCCTCCGAACGGGTGCGCAACGAGGTGGCCCTCCGGACCGCCCTCTGTTACAGCCGGCTGCACCAGGCACGCAAGATCCTGGCGCTGGCCGAACGGCAGCTGGAGCCGGCCCTGAAACAGCAGGAGACGACCGAAGCGCTGCTCGAGGAGGGGAAGGCGCGCCCGGTCGATGCCGCCGTCGCCCGGGCCGCCGCCGCCGCCGCCCGGCAGGAATTGCTGGTCGCCCGGGAAGAGGCGCGCGTGCTCCAGGCTGAACTGCTGGTCCTGACGGGGATCGACGGCGTCGATTCCATCGAGACCCGCGATCCCCGGATCGCGCCCGGGCCGGAAGGGGAAACGGCCGAAGTCCTCTACCAGCGGGCGGTCGCCTCCACGCCCGAGATCCTCGAAGCCGAAGCCGTCGTCAAGGCCAGGGAATTCCACCTCGCCGCGGAACGGGGGGAGCGCCACCCGCGCGTGAACTTCGTCACTGAATATGCATTGTTCAGCCGTTCCAACAACTACGAGGATTACTACCGTCGCTTCGAGCGGCACAACTACCTCCTGGGGCTTTCCATCGAGGTCCCCCTCCTCACCGGGTCCCGGACCGGAGCCCGCATCGCCCAGAGCAGGCTGGAGGCGGCCGAGGAGCGTTACCGGCTCGAGGGACTGAAGGCGGACCTGAGGGTGAACATCGAGCGCGCGCTCGGCGCGCTCGAGATCGCCCGCGGAGCCGAGGAAGTGGCACGCCAGGACCTGGCGGCGGCCAGGGAGCTGGACGCACTGGGCGAGGTGCTCTTTGAGGAGGGCCGGATCAGCGACAAGGAGCGGGCGGCAAGCCGCCTCGAACTCGGCCAGAAGGAGCTCGCCGTTGTCGAGGCGGAACAGACGCTGATCGAGCGCCGGCTCGAGCTGCTGCGCGTGACCGGAACCGCCTCCACGGCCCTCCTGCAGTAACGATCCGAAATTCGCCCGCGCGCGCCCCGCTTTGCGATAAGATGGGTCCGATTTGCCCATGAAGGAGGGCCCATGGAAACGAGATCAAGGGAGACTGTCCGCATTGTCCTGGCGGTTGCCGTCATCGCCGCCGCGCTGATTTCATGGCTCCTCTCCGCGCGCGCGCCCGATATGCCCGTCAGCCGCGCCCCGCTTTCCTTCGACGCCGTACACGCGCTGGGGGCCGCGCGCGCATTCGTGACGGAGAACCCGAACCGGCTCTTCGGCAGCCTGGAGTCCCGGCAATCGAGCGGAACCCTGATCGACTCCCTCTCCGCGCTCGGTTACGAGGTGGAATTCATCCACTTCGACGCGAGGATCAAGAACCGCAACCGGGTGGGACGCAACGTGCTGGCGCTCAAGAAGGGAGCGTCCGAGGAGATCGTCGCCCTCGTCGCCCATTACGACACCGCCGCCACCACCGTCGAGGGGGGGATGAAAAACGGCGCCGCCGTCGGGGTGCTCCTGGAACTCGCCCGCGTGTTTTCCCAGGTCCCGACGCGCCGGAGCCTCCTCTTCGCCTTTACCGACGGGGGGGAGTGGGGGAACGTCGGCGCCGCGGATCTGGCGGCCGGGTATCCGCTGAAAGGGCACATCGTCGCACTCCTCTCGCTCGACCACGTGGCGGCGGGAGAGCTGGCTGCTTTCCGCCTGGGAGCGGCCGGGCGGAGGACGGGGTACGCGCCCCCCTGGCTGCGCCGCCTGGCGGCGGAGGCCGCTTCCGCCCAGGGCCTCGGCGTGCGGCAAGCTTCGGGACTCGTGGAAACAGTCGAACGGGCGCTCGCAGTCCCCCGCTCGGACCAGGGACCGTTCCTCGAGGCAGGCATCCCCGCCATCAACCTTGGAAGCGTATCGGCTGACCCCGTCCGCGTTCGGGAGCTGTTCCACTCGCCCGGCGACAGCATCGCCAACATCAAGCCGGAGAGCGTGCGCGCCTTCGGCTTGGCCGCAGAACGTCTCGCTCGCTCCCTGGACGAAGCTCCGACGATCCCCCGCGAAGCGCCCGATGCCATCCTCCGAAAAAGCGGGAAATTCCTGGCGCTTCCCTGGGCCAGGGTCGTTCAGCTGTTGTGGTTTCTGCCGCTCGGTCTCTTTCTCTGGCGGTGCATCGCGGACGCGCGCGCCCATTTCGACGCCGCCCAGCTCACCAGGGAACTTTGGGCCGTGGCGGCCACATTCCTCCCCTTCCTGGTCCTTTTCCTCGGCATCCGGCTGGCAGGGGCGCTGCGCCTCCTGCCGACGTACCCCCTCTACCCGGCGACGGCGCGCGACCCAGCCCTCGCCAACCCGGACTGGAAGGTCCTCGGGGCCGTTTTCGGGGCCGCCATCCTCATCGCCTTCACCTCCTGGGCGGTGTGCAGGTACGCGCTCCAGGAATGGCCCCGGCCACGGTATGCCGCCGCGAAAGCGGCGCTGCTTGCGCTCCTGGTCATCACCGTCGCCCTTGCTTTTGTGCGCAACTCCCACTGGGCGTGGCTCTTTTTGCTGCTCCCCGCGTGGTTGTGGACCCTGATCGGGCGCGCGCCCTCGTTGAAAGGGAGGGTGCTGGCGATTGCCGGAATCCTGGCCGGCGCGCTTCCCGCCCTCGCGGTGCTCCTCCGCCACGCCCATGAAATGTACCTGGGAAGCAACTACGTCTGGTACTACGCACTCGCCCTGCGGAACGGCCTGTTCACCCCGGCCGGATATTTCCTGGGCGCACTTGCCGTCACCCTGGGCATCCGTTTCATCGCCATTCAGGGGCATTCACCGGCGCTCACGGATGGGCACCGGTGAATACCCCTATCCCAGCGCCACGTCGAGCGTCATCATGACCGCAAAGCCCAACATGGCGCCCATGGTCGCGATATCGGTGTTCTTTTCGGCCTGGGATTCGGGGATCAGTTCCTCGATGACGACGAACATCATGGCCCCGGCGGCGAACGAAAGCGCATAGGGGAGGATCGGGCGCATCCATAGCACGGCGGCGGCCCCCACCACCCCCGCGATCGGCTCCACGATCCCCGACAGCTGCCCGTACAGGAAGCTCTTGCCCCGGGAGAGCCCCTCGCGCCGGAGGGGGACGGCTACGGCGATCCCCTCGGGGAAATTCTGGATGCCGATGCCGAGCGCCAGCACCACCGCGGCGGAAACCGTGGCGGAGGAAAGACCGAAAGCCGCGGTTCCGAAGGCCACCCCCACGGCCAGCCCCTCGGGAATGTTGTGCAGGGTGATAGCCAGCACCAGCAGGACGCTCCGGCGCCACGAAGTGGGAATCCCCTCCGCCTCGTCGAGTTCCATGCCCGGGTGGAGGTGCGGCAGCACCCAATCGATCAGGCGCAGGAAAAGGCCGCCGAGCAGGAACCCTGTCACCGCAGGGACCCAGGACAGCGACCGGTTGGTTTCCTCCGCCATTTCGATGGCCGGAGCGAGCAGCGACCAGAAACTGGCCGCGATCATCACCCCGGCGGCAAACCCCAGCATGGCATCCAGCACCTTGCGATTGATGGTCTTGAAAAAGAAGACCACGGAGGCGCCGAGCGCGGTGGCGCTCCAGGTGAACAGGGTGGCCACCAGGGCCTGCATCACGGGATTCAGCGAGATGAACCAGTCTACGATGGGAACCTCCTAACGGGCCTGGAGTTTTTCGGCGACCGCATCGATTCGATGCACCTGTTCTCCGGCCGCATTTCTGACCTCCGCCGACGCACGCCAAAGGAAGTCCAGCTTCCCGTCGGTCCATTGTTCGCCGTCGGCGCTTCCTTTTCACCCAGGCGGCCGGACCCCGCCGCCCGTCGCAGTGTTGATATCATTATCCCCCAGGAAACGCCGAAAGCAAATGCGCCCCTTGCCTTCCCGGGCCCCATCGGGCAACCTACAGGGGAGTCCCGGGAGGCTGTCCGGGAACCAACCGGGGGAGAACATGCCCATGGAAGCGAAAAACCGGTGCCCAAAATGCGGACACGGTTCGGATGAGGCGTTTGCCGAATGCCCCGGCCGCGGTGCGGAACAGAATCCGGGGCCGGGTTATGCGAAAAACAAAATCACCCTCATCATGCTGCTCTTCCTCGCCGCCTGGGGGATATGGGCGTGGATCGGGCACGATTCCGGCGCCGGGAAGCGGGGCGCGCGCTCCGGGCTCCGGATCAGCGCGGGGGAGCGGGTCGACCTCGCCGCCCACCTGGCCGAGGGAGCGTACACGCTGTTTCTCTTCTACGCCGACTGGTGACCCTCCTGCCGCAAGATACTGCCTCAGTTGGAGGCGGCCGATGCACAATCCGATTTTTTCGAACTGCGGGAGATCGACATCACCTCCTGGGAATCATCCGTGGCCGACCAGTACAACATCCGCAGCATCCCTCACTGCATGATCTACGGCCGTGAAGGCGAGTTGAAGGAATCGGGTCCGGACGTCTGCTGGGCCGTCGTGGAGAACCCGTCGACCCTGCTGCGGCACTGACCCGCGGACTCCCGTTTTAGAGAGTACCCATCCTGCATGAAAACCGGTATCATTGTTCCGGATGTCATAATTTGGCCTGGAGGAGACAAAGTGTTACAGATTACCGAAAAAGCAAGCGAGATGATCAAGCTTTACCTGAAGGACAGGGAAGAAGCCCCGTCCATCCGGCTCATGCTGAACGAAGGCGGTTGCTCGGGACCCTCCGTGGGCATGGTTCTGGATGAGTCAACGGATAAAGACGTGTCGTTTCAAGAGCATGGAATTACCGTGGTCGTGGACAAGGAATTCCTGGAACAGATCAAGCCCGTTACGATCGATTTCGTGTCAACCCCCATGGGAGAGGGGTTTCAAATCTCCTCCAACCTGCCGAAACCCGCGAACGCCTGCGGCTCCTGCGCCGGGTGCTGCAGCTCCTAATGCGATCGTAAACACTGCCGCCAAGGCCGGCGCCCGATGACCGGGCCCCGGCCTTTTTTTACGTCCCCCGCCGCCGAGCACAAGAACCCTGGTTAAATCCCGGCCTGGCGGGAATCGTGGCCGTCAATCCCCTGAAATGGCGCGGTCCGGGGGAGTCTGACCGGGCCAGGCGGATCCGGGCAGGGAGGGAAGCTGGTGCGTCATGAGGCCCCGGATGGCCCGGTTGAATCCATCCGGCTCCAAGGCCTCCAGGCGTTGCACCTCTCTCCCCACCTCCTCCATGACCCGGTCGTCCTCGGCCACCTCCAGGGGGATCAGCCCCGGGCAGGAGCGCTGGATCAGCGCGAACGCCTTCTGCCGCCCCGGGTCGAGGGCGAGAAACCGGTCGATTTCCGCAAGCATGGCCCCCTTGTCCCTGTCCAGGCGGCCGTCCACCTGCATGAGCAGGTTGAGGCTGAAGTCGCCGCAGCGGAAATGGGTCGGCATTTCGTCGAGACTCTCCAGCAGCAGCCGGATCTCGGCCACGATCTCCACATCCGTCATCGGCTCGAAGGCGCCCTCCCGCGTCATCCGCTCGAGCGGCGACAAGGGGTGGATGGCCAAGGTGCGCACGCGGATGTAATCGGGACGGATCCGGTTGAGGATTGCGGCGGTCTCCAGGGCATGCTCCCGGCTCAGGCGGCGCCCCCCCACTCCCGGCATGATGTATTCGGAAAGCGAGATCCCGGAGGAGACCACGTGCAACCCCCCGGCGAGGATATCGTCGGGGGTGTTCCCCTTCCGGATCAACTCGAGCACCTCGGCCGAGCCGCTTTCCATCCCCGAATGGATCCGGGCGAGCCCCGCCTCCCTCAGCCGCCCGAGGTCCTCCACGCTCTTCCCCTTCATGGTCTTGGCCCGCGCGTAGGTGGTCACGCGCCGGACCGAAGGAAAGCGCAGGCGGATATGGCCGATGATGTCGAGCAACTCGTCGGTGGGGACGACGAGGCTGTCGGCATCCTGCAGGAAGGCCGATACGGGGGCGCGACCGCGGGAGCCATAGAGCACGGCCATCTGATCGATATCCGCCTTGACCTCGGCCACGGAGCGCTTGGAGAATTTGAGCCCCTTGAAGGGGGGACAGATGTGGCAGCGGTTCCAGGGGCAGTTGCGGGTAACGCGCACCAGCAGACTGCCGGCCTCGTTGGGGGGACGGATGGCGCCTTGTTCGAACATGGTTTCGGACTCCTTACAAAACGCTCCTGATCCGCCGGCTTCCGGAAGGGTCAGTCCGCCGCGCTTTCAGGATATGAACGAAGCCTCGAAGCGCTCAGGCCGCCCCCCGGTCCAGAAGGAGCGGAATGCGCCGTTCAGCGGGCAAACGTGAGCGGGGAGCGCAGCCGGAATTCCAGGATGGTCTCCGCCGGGATCTTGAGAGTTTCCCCCTTGGTGATGACCTGGACCCCGGTGCCGACCGCGGCGCCAGAGGCGGCGCCGATAGCCGCCCCCCGGCCACCCCCCGCGATAGCGCCGATCACGGCGCCGAGCGCGGCGGTTCCGCCGACGGTCGCCGCGGTACGGTTGCCACGGCTGGCGCCGACTTCAGTGTAGTCGGAGGTGTCCAGGATGTGGGACCGGCCGTCAATGACCAGGTCGGTCAGTTCCAGGACCAGTTCCGATCGCCCGGTGAGCTTGCCCGATTCCCGGGCGAAGGCGATGCGCCCCTTCACCAGCGAGCCGCGGGGAGCCACGGTCCGGTCTCCGGAAACCAGCGGATCCTCGAGGACGGCCTCGAAGACATCCCCGACCCGGTTACGGTCGGTGTCAATGGCAGAGGTGGTCCGAACAATCACGGGGGTCCCCTCGGGGAAGACGATCTCCTCCGCGGCGGTCACAGCGGGGACGCGTGCCCGTTTCGCCATACGCCCAGTCTTGGCCGGAGGGAGCACTTCGGCTTCAGCCGCCTGCCCGTCGATCCGCCCGGCCGCCGCCCCCGCTTCAGGCACCTGCGCCTGGGTGGAGACCGTTTCCGGCTCCTCGAACGTAATCCGCTCGACGTCCGTGACTTGAAAGAGTTCCACCCTACCCAGGACGCGGAATTCGATGGTACGGGCGTCCCCGCGAATGAATTTCCCGGAGTACGCCGTTCCGTCCCTGAGCACGATCTGGTCGGCCCGGGCGATCCCCCCCAGGAGCATCGTCGCCGCAAACCCCGCCGCTATTATGGATTTCAGCCGCATATGGAATCCCCCTTCCCTTTGGACAACCTGCGGGCACCGTGCCCTTAAAGTATGATGACCCCCGTGAATGGGGAATGCAACCTCTGCGCCCGACAAAATTCCGATCGCTAGATAATTTGCTTATTTTGTTGATTTCGCTGGACTTCTCCCTGAAACCCGTAGCGCAGCACCTTGACCTTGACCATCCTGCGACCGAACTCGAGGCATTGCTCGTAGCTGGGATTGTAGATGTCGATGATCTTCCCCTTGACCAGCGCCCCGGTATCGAGGACCTGGTAAATGCCGCCCATGATGGGAGAATCGATGTATATCATTGAACCCAAAGGGATAACCCTGGGATCCGCGGCCACGTGCCCGGGAGCCACCTGGATCCCGCTCTTGGTGATCCCGGTGACGCAATAAGCGGTGGCCTGAAACTTCTCCAGGTCCCGGGAAGCGGGAGAAGAATACGTAAGGCCGCCATTATTGGCTTGAGCATCAACAACCGGAGAGCATTCCCGGTGGGTGACGTGCAGCAGGCAGGCGAATCCCGCGATGACGACGAAAATACGGACGCGGCTCATTCGCCGCCAGTTCATGGATCGTTTTTCCTTTAGCATAAAGTCCTCTTATGCAAAAGGGGGAGTTCCCCCCTTCCGGCAATGATGTTATGAATCAGCAGCAGGAATCAGTGGGAAGGGAAAGAGGGGCGTTTGCGCAAATTGCGCAACGAAAAATGAAAGGTTTTACAAAACTGTAACCAAACATGCGGAAAAGGCTACCAGAGGGGGTGCCGCATGGCAAATGTTATTTTTCAGGGGGGAGGGGGAGGGATCCGGGCGGCAGGCGGGTCCGAACCCGCCTGCCGCCAACCATGAAGCGTTGTCAGTAGAGCCTGAAGAACAGCGTCCTGCCGCGGCCGGTGGCGCCCCCCGTATCCGGATCGAACACCATGACCGGCTTCGGGTCCTTCGCCTCCACAGCAAAGGCCACCCAGCCTTCGGTCGACCCGCCCGACTTAACGACCCCGGCCAGGGGCGGAGCCGGAACCTTGACCTGCACCGGCTCATACTCGGACAGCTCCTCCGAGAGCGCGACCCATTCGAGCGGCGACTTGCCGACGCTGAAGGTGAGGTTGTCGTTGACAACCCTCCCCTTCATTTCGAACTTGACCCGCGCCAGGAGGTATTCCATCCCCGCCCGGGGCGCCGGGTTGCCTGGATCGGCCGCCTTGAGACGCTCGAGCGCCTCCGGACCGCGCACGGTTTCGACCACGGTGATGGCGATGTCGTAGATGTTCGCATAGACCGATCCGAGTTCGATCATCGACCGCACCCGGGAACCGATGGCAGCCGGTTTCGTCGAGGAATTCTCCTGTGCTGCCGCCGGCTCGATCCCGCCCACGGTCACCAACACCAGGATTCCCGCCACAAACATTGCGAATCTGCTTTTCATAGGTCCCCCTTTCCTATCTCCAGTCATCCACGCTGGCGCTCCCCACATAGCCGAAATCCCCGCCGGACCAGAAGGTGTTCGTACCCCCTCCCGTGACGACGATTTCAATGGAGGTCTCGTTGCCTTCCGCGCGCGCCATAAACGCCGGGTTGCGCCCGGCGGGGGCTCTCCGCACGTAACGGGAAACGGGGACCACCGCCCCCTGACCCTGGCGCAGCCAGCCGGCGTAGGGTTCCTCACCCTTTTTCGCCTGCTCCAGCGCCTTCTCGTTTTGAGACCAGTAGAGCCAACCCGGCGTTCCGGTGTTTTCGGCGAGGTATTTCGCGAACGATTCCTTGGTGGGGTGACCGCTGGCCGCCACGTCAGCCGCGACGATCGGGTCGAGGACGAGCGTGGCCTGGTTGGTGCCGAAAGAGAAGAAATGCTCGAGCCACCCCCGGATCACCTCGAAAATCGGCAGCGGCGAGTACCACGCGATGTCGCTCATGCTCCAACCGCTGAAAACGCTGATGACGCTGTCCGATTTCTTGAATCCCTTTTGCACGTGAAGCGGCTTCCAGCCGGCCGGCAACCCCGGCTCGTTCTCCGGGAAACAAAGGTTGTTGTAGTTCAGGGGATTTCCCTGGCTCCCAAGGTAGGTTTCCCCCGGCTTCCCCGAATTACCGAGATTCCTGGATATCAGGGTCCAGCACCGTCCGATGGCGCTGTTGGCCCGGTTGACCGGCCCCATCGCCCCGATCCCCGTATTCATCCCGATCTCGTCCACCACCGGCCCGTTGACCACCGCCATCCGGGCGAAGGAGGAGGTGGAACTGAACATCGAGGTGACCCCTTTCGCCGCCAGGGCCAGGATCGTGGGAAAGTATTCCGGCTTGGCGCCCGCCATCACGGCGTTCACGGCCACCATCTCAACGGTGTAATACCAGGCTTCGTGCGGGGGAGAGGGACGCATCTGCCCCACCCACTCGTCCGGCTGGCGGCTGGTGGCCTTGAGCATTTCGGCGACCTTCTCCTCGGTCGGAAGGATGACGGGATTACCATCGGTGAATCCCTGCTCGTGGAAATACTCCATGAGCTTCTCGGGGGTATCGGGCGGCAGCAGCCGCGTCCGCTCTCCCCGCGGGAGGAAACCACCCTTGCCGTCCTCGGCCGAAAGGGGGCGGCTCAGTCCGTCGTAGATCTGCCCGAGCATCGGCTGGCCCGAGTTGGGATCGTTCCCGGCGATATACTGCCGGCACAGCTCCGCGGGACGGTCAGTGATAGGGTGGGGGGTATAGGTGATCCGCATGTTGGGGATCCCCTTCTTGTAGGCGCTCGTGGTCACGAGTTCCTTGAAACGCGCCGTAATGATGGGAACAGCGGGAACGCCCATTCTCTCGAGGGTCACTGCATGGCCGACGACCGCCGGCGCGCAGCTGCTTCAATGTCCCACGAGGACGATGGCCCCTGCGGCCTTTGCCTTGACCTCTTTCCACAGTTCCGGGTCGTCATCCATGTACCCGCCGAACTTGTCTTTCAACACCCAGGTCGTCGCAGGATATTTCGCCTTGAGGGCTGCGTAGAGCTCCTCGACGAAGGGCTTGGTATTCGGGTATTTGGTATCGACGATGTAGACCGTCTTGCCGTCGAGCGAGGCGGAACGCACCGCCATGGGAATCTTGCGAATTTCGGGCTTGACCCCCTGGGGATTCATCACCACTATCCGGGCCGGGTCCGCCGTCCATCCGATCGACGAAGCCGCCGCCACCATGAGGGCGAGGCCCAGTATCTTGACCGCCGTGCTTTTCATGCCGCAACCTCCCGCTGAATGAGTTGGAGCCGCCGCTTCGAATCTGATCCCACCGCGTGGCCCTGGGGGACTATTAAAACACAAACCGGCGCCGATTGCCCTTGAAATCAGACCGCCCGGACCCGAAAGAACCGCCGCGGGAAAAAGAGACCGTCCATTAGACCATCGGGCCCCGCGTATGGTATCCTTCCTTGTTTGGTAAAAAATAAATTCAAGACGCAATCCCTGCACCCCGGTGCCGGTTTTTCTCCATGCACGAGTTAGGCATCGCACAGAACATCCTGGACATCGTCCGGCAAGCGGTTCCCGAAAACCTGGCCCCGGATATCCGAAAGATCAGGATCAGGGTCGGGCAGTTCGCGGGGGTGATCCCCGAATCGCTCGATTTCTGCTTCGGCGTGATGGCGGAGGAATCGGGAATGAAGCAGGCTGCGCTCCTCATCGAGGAGGTGCCCACCGCCTGCCGCTGCCGGGATTGCGGGCGCGAATTCACGTTGAAGGAATGGGTGTTCCTCTGCCCACACTGCGGCGGCGCCAATCTGGAGGTTACTTCGGGCAAGGAACTGGAGGTCGTGGACATCGAACTGGTGGATCACGGCGGTGAGGCATCATGAGCATCATAACCGTTGAGAGGAAAGTACTCGAAAAGAACGACCAGATCGCCGAGCGGAACCGTCGTTTCTTCCGGGACCGGGGGATTTTCGTCCTGAACCTCGTCAGCAGTCCGGGGGCCGGGAAGACCAGCATCCTGGAACGGACATTCGAGCGGATGCGGGACAGCTGCAGGATGGCCGTCATCGAGGGGGACGTCCAGACCGACCTGGACGCGCAGCGGGTGGCCGAATACCAGGTCCCCGTCGTCCAGATCGTGACCATGGGGGGGTGCCATCTCGAGGCCGGCCTGGTGGCCGACGCCATGGGCAAAATGGACCTGGACGGCACCGACCTGCTGTTCATCGAAAACGTCGGCAACCTGGTCTGCCCCTCCGGTTACGACCTGGGGGAGGATCTGAAGGTGGTGGTCCTGAGCACGACCGAGGGGGACGACAAGCCGCTGAAATACCCGGCGATGTTCCGCAACGCGTCGGTCCTTATCATCAACAAGACCGACCTGATCCCTTACGTGAACTGCCGGCTCGACGTGCTGCGGGACAACGCCCTGAAAATCAATCCTGATCTCCGGATTTTCGAAGTATCCTGCCAGACGGGCGCCGGGATCGACGCCTGGTGCGAATGGCTCGGGGGGAAGGGCGCTCGAGGGCAGTGATCCAGAGGATGCAGATCGCCATCCAGGGAGCGGTGCAGGGGGTCGGGTTCCGCCCCTTCATCTACCGGCTCGCTTCCGGGATGGGTCTCGCAGGATGGGTTCGAAACTCCTCCCGGGGCGTCTTCATCGAGGTCGAAGGGGAACCGCCGCAGCTCGACGCCTTCCTCCTCCGGATCGACAGGGAAAAACCGCCCCTCTCTTTCATCCAGAGCCTCGAATTCTCCCTCCTGGACCCGGCCCATTTCGAGGGGTTTGCCATCCGGCCCAGCCTCGCGGCCGGAGAGAAGGACGCCCTGATCCTGCCGGATATCGCCACCTGCGACGCCTGCGTCCGGGAGATCCTGGACCCCGCCAACCGCCGCTACCGCTACCCGTTCACCAACTGCACCCACTGCGGCCCGCGCTTCACGATCATCGAGTCCCTCCCGTACGACCGGCCCCACACCTCCATGAAGGCGTTCGAAATGTGTCCCCGGTGCCGGGCCGAGTACGAGGATCCGGCCGACCGCCGTTTCCACGCCCAGCCGAACGCCTGCCCCGCGTGCGGTCCGCGCCTCGAGCTGTGGGACGGCGCCGGACGGACCGTCGCCGAAGAGGGGACGGCGCTCGCGGCGGCGGCAGAGGCGGTGCTCGGGGGGAAGATCGTCGCCGTCAAAGGCATGGGAGGCTTTCACCTCATCGCCGACGCCTCCAGCGCGCGAGCGGTCGCAACCCTCCGGCAGAGGAAGCACCGGGAAGAAAAACCGTTCGCCCTCATGTTCCCGTCGCTCGACGCGGTACGGGCCGAGTGCCTCGTCTCCCCGCTCGAGGAGCGGGTGCTCACGTCCCCCCAGTCCCCCATCGTCCTCCTCTGGAGAAGAACCGGTCTCCGGTCCCCCCTATGCGGGAACGTGGCGCCGGGCAACCCCTGCCTGGGGGTGATGCTCCCCTACACCCCGCTGCACCACCTCCTGATGTGCGAGATCGGCCGCCCCGTCATCGCCACCAGCGGGAACCTGGCGGACGAACCGATCTGCATCGACGGGGAGGAGGCCCTCGGGCGCCTGGCGGGAATCGCCGATCTCTTTCTCGTCCACGACCGGCCCATCGTGCGCCACGTGGACGATTCCATCGTCCGGATCGTCCTGGGGCGCGAGCTCGTCCTGCGCAGGGCCCGCGGCTACGCCCCCCTCCCCTTGCGCCCGCACGGCGCCGTTTCGGACATCCTCGCCGTCGGCGCCCACCTGAAAAACACCGTAGCCGTCTCGGTCGGGGGCAACGTCTTTCTCAGCCAGCACATCGGGGACCTGGAAACGGAACAGTCAACCGGGGCCTTTCGCGCCGCGATCGAGGACTTCCTGCGCCTCTATGCGCCGCAACCAAAGTGGGTCGCCGCCGACATGCATCCCGATTACGCGTCGAGCCGCTATGCCCGGGCCTCGGGCATCCCCCTGATCGAAATCCAGCACCACCACGCCCACGTCGCCGCCTGCATGGCGGAAAACGAACTGGAGGGGGAGGTCCTCGGGGTGTGCTGGGACGGCACCGGGTACGGGGAGGACGGCACCGTGTGGGGAGGAGAATTCCTGCGCACCGAAGGGGCCGGCGTCACCCGGGCGGCCACGTTCCGCCGGTTCCGGCTGCCGGGGAGTGAACGGGCGGTCAGGGAGCCGCGGCGCGCCGCCCTCGGAGCGCTGTACGAGATCATGGGCGAAGCCGTCTTCGGGGAGACCGATCTCGCCCCGGTCCGGGCCTTCGACGCGGCGGAAATCCCGGTCTTCGGGAGGATGCTCGCGCGGGGGATCCGGTCCCCCTGGACGACGAGCGCGGGGCGCCTCTTCGACGCGGCGGCTTCCCTTGCCGGGTTGCGCCAAAAGATCCGGTTCGAAGGGCAGGCGGCCATGGAACTTGAATCCGCCGCCGGCGGGGGGGAGACCGGGGACGCCTACCCCTTCGAGCTCCGGGATCCGGAGCGCGCCCAGGCGGACCCTCTCATCGTGGACTGGGAACCGCTGCTTTGGGCCATCATCGCCGATGTCCGCGCCGCCGTCCCCCCGGCGACAATCGCCGCAAGGTTTCACAACGCGCTGGCGGACATCATCGTGGCGGTGGCGCGCAAAATGGAAGTACCCCGCGTAGTCTTGACCGGCGGCTGCTTTCAAAACAGAATCCTGTTGGAGGGGGCCGTGGGGAGGCTCAACGCGGAGGGGTTCCGCCCCTATTGGCACCAGCGGGTCCCCCCCAACGACGGCGGCATCGCACTGGGGCAGATCGCGGCGGCATCGCTCGTGGTCGGCGCGGGGGGCGGAAACGATTTCACTATGAGGGGAGGGGGCCATGTGCCTGGCGGTTCCGGGAAAGATTGAGAGCATTGACGACGCCGATCCGGTGTTTCGCAGCGGAAAGGTCAATTTCGGCGGGATCCTAAAGGAGGTCAACCTCGCCTACGTGCCGGAGGCGAACATCGGCGACTACGTCCTCGTGCATGTCGGGTTTGCCATCAGCACCATCGACGAGGCGCAGGCGCAGGAAACGCTCTCCTACCTCGAGGAGATGGACCGGCTGGCCGGAATGGAAAACCGATGAAGCATATCGACGAATACCGCGACGGAAACGCCGCCCGGGCCTACGCGGAGGCGATCGGCAGGATCACCACCCGGCCCTGGACGATCATGGAGGTCTGCGGCGGGCAGACCCATTCGATCGTCAAGTTCGGCATCGACGAACTGCTCCCCCGGTCCGTCACCCTGGTCCACGGCCCCGGCTGCCCCGTCTGCGTCACTCCGCTCGAACTGATCGAGAAGGCGATCTCGATCGCCTCCATCCCCGGGGTCCTGTTCTGTTCCTTCGGGGATATGCTGCGGGTCCCGGGGGTTTCGCGCGACCTCCTCTCGGTGAAGGCGGCGGGGGGGGACGTGCGCATCGTCTACTCGCCACTGGACGCGCTCAGGCTGGCCGTGGAGCAACCCGGGCGAGAGGTGGTGTTCTTTGCCGTGGGATTCGAAACCACTGCGCCCGCCGTCGCCATGGCCGCGCACCAGGCGGTCCGGCAGGACGTACGCAATTTTTCCCTGCTGGTGTCCCACGTCCTGGTCCCCCCGGCGATGGAGACCGTCCTCTCCTCGCCGGGCAACCGCGTGCAGGGCTTTCTGGCGGCGGGGCATGTGTGCGCCGTGATGGGCACGGCAGAATACGAACCGATCGCCTCCCGTTACCACGTTCCCATTGTCGTCACGGGATTCGAACCGGTCGATATCCTGCAGGGCATCCACATGTGCCTCCGCCAATTGGAACAGGGGCGGGCGGAGGTGGAAAACCAGTATGCGCGTTCGGTTCGCCCCGAAGGGAATCCCGCCGCCCAGAAGCTGATCCGGGAGGTATTCCAGGTGGTCCCGCGCAAATGGCGCGGCATCGGGGAGATCGCCCGGAGCGGCTTGGGGCTCCGCGAAGCCTATGCCTCGCTCGACGCCGAAACCCGTTTCGGCGTCGCCGGGCACACGACCGAGGAGCCGCCCGAATGCCGCAGCGGCCTGGTCCTGCAGGGGCTCCTGAAGCCCCACGAATGCCCCGAGTTCGGCGCCCGCTGCACCCCCGAACACCCCCTGGGGGCGACCATGGTGTCCTCCGAGGGGGCTTGCGCCGCCTACTACCACTACCGGAGAAGAAGAGGATGACATCCGGCCGTCCAGAGGGAGCTCCCAGTGAAGACCGAAAACTCGTTCGTCTGTCCCATACCCATTCAACAATATCCCCAGGTGCTGCTGGCCCATGGCGGCGGGGGGACCCTGACGCACCAGCTGATCGAAAAGATGTTCCTCCCCGCCTTCGGCAACCCCCTTCTGGGCGCCCGGCATGACGGGGCGGTCTTCGACGCGCCGGGGCACAGAATGGCTTTCACCACCGACTCCTACGTGGTCCGTCCCCTCTTTTTTCCGGGCGGCGACATCGGCGCCCTCGCGGTCAACGGCACGGTGAACGACCTGGCCATGTGCGGCGCCCGCCCTCTCTACCTGAGCGCGGGCTTCATCATCGAGGAGGGGCTCCCGATGGACACCCTCTGGAGGGTGGTCCAGTCCATGAAGCGGGCGGCCGACGATGCCGGCGTCCAGCTCGTGACCGGGGATACCAAGGTCGTCGACCGGGGGAAGGGGGACGGGATCTTCATCAACACGTCGGGAATCGGAGCCGTCCGTCCCGGCCCGGCCATCGTACCCTCGTCGGTGCGGGCGGGAGACCGGATCCTGCTGAGCGGGGATATCGGGCGGCACGGGATCGCCATCATGGCCGTGCGCGAGGGACTGGAGTTCGAGACCACCATCACCAGCGATTGCGCCCCGCTCGCCGGGATCGTGGCGGCGCTGCTCGATGCCGGGATCGACATCCATTGCATGCGCGACCTCACCCGGGGCGGGCTGGCCAGCACCCTGGTGGAGATCGCCGAAGCCACCGCCCTGCAGTGCGAGATCGAGGAGGTGTCCGTCCCGGTCCGGGAAGAGGTCCGGGCGGCGTGCGAGATCCTGGGCTTCGACCCCCTCTACGTGGCCAACGAGGGGCGATTCGCGGCCTTCATCCCCCCGGACCAGGCCGAGCGGGCCCTGGACCTGATGCGGCAGCACCCTCTGGGGGCCGGGGCCGAAATCATCGGGACGGTGAAGACGGGGAGCCCGGGGCTGGCCACCCTGCGCAGCCGCATCGGGGCCACCCGTGTCATCGACATGCTCAGCGGCGAGCAGCTCCCCCGCATCTGCTGAGCTTCGGACCGGGACGCCCCTTCGTCAACCGTCTCAGCCGCTCGAATTCCTCCCGGTCCTGGAACAGGCGGATGCCCGCGATCCCCCGGGCCCCGGCGGCGAGGACGGGGCCGAGCGATTCCGGCTTCATCCCCCCGAGCCCGAAAACCGGCAGCGGGGTCGCGGCGCACGCCCGCGCGAGAAAAGAGAGTCCCAGATCGGGGCCCAGCCCCTCCTTGGAAGGGGTGGGAAAAATGTGCCCCGCGAGGGCATAGTCGGCGCCCGCGGCCGCCGCCCTGCGGATTTCCGCCAGCGAGTGGATCGACACGCCGACCAGGAATCCTTTCGGGAGCCAACGCTTCACGTCCGCGACCCCGAGCCCCGAAGCGGGGAGATGCACGCCGTCGGCGCCCGCAGCCAGGGCGATGTCGGCCCTGCCGTTGACCAGAACCCGGCACCCGGTGCCGCGGGCCAGGGCTACGATCCTCCGGGCGAGCGCGTACAGCGCCCGGTCCGAAAGGTCCTTTTCGCGGATCTGGATGAAATCCACCCCCCAGGCGAGCGTCCGGCGGACGCAGGCGGTGAAGGAACGCCCGTCGAGCCGGCTGCGGTCGGTGATGTAGTAGTAGAGCGGGCGCTCAGGGGGAAAACAGTCCATGGGACGTGCTCCGGAAGTTAACGACTTCGTGGATGCCGATCAGCACATTGTCGACCCCCAACCCCATCACCGCCCCCTTGAAAAAGGGGCTGGTGACGATGGGCTTTATCTGCGGGCAGAGGTAGAGCACGAGGTTGTTGTCCCAGAGGCCGAGCCACGGAAGCAGCAACAGGGCCACGCCGACTTCGAAGGAATAGATGATGTAGATGACGTTCAGGATCCTGGCGATCATGTGCACACGCGGCCTATCCCCACCCAGCTGGCGCGACCCGGACCCGGAGCGCGCCCCGCTACCCGCCCTTGGGACCGCCCCTCAACTCGTCGATTCGTTGCGCGACATCCCGGTACCCGGGATCCTGGTTGAAGATCCCGTCAAAGCATTCGATCGCCCGGTCGGTGCTCCCGGCCAGGGAATGGGCGACCCCCATGTCGTAACGAAAGGCAAGGGCTTCGTGGGAAGAAGGCTCCGTGAGGTCCAGACCGGTCTGGCACCAACGGATGACCGAACGGGGCATGTTCTTTTTCAGAAAACAGGTGCTCAACATCCCGCAGCACTGGATCGCCAGGGGATCCCCTTTGCGCATCTCGATCCCCTTGAGTGCGGCCTCGAACTCCTTGATCGCGTCATCTATCAGGTCCATGTCCCGGTAGGCGATGCCCAGGCTGAAGCGCTCTTCAAAGGCGGCACGGGCGGCCGCCTGGCTTTCGGGCGAGTGCACTTCGTCCATCAAGTCGGCGAACATCTCGTTGTAGGCACCGGCCGACCCGGTCCCATCGCCCGGACCGTCCCCGGCGGCGTCGATGTCGACGATCTCGAAAGACTCCTGCGGCTCGCCGTCCGGCGCCTCTTCGGGCCGCTCGAAAAGCATACCCTCGGAAAGCTGGGCGGAGTCTCCCTCGCCCCCCGGCTGCGAACCACTCAGCTTTTCGTAGCGGGAGGCCAGTTCCGGGTGATCGGGGTGGGCGAGCGCGATTTCGCTGAGCTTCGAATGCGCCTCCTCCTCGAACCCGAGCCGGATGTAGAAATCGACCTCCTGGAACTGCTCTTCCAGCGATTTGACGGCCGGGGGGGCGAAGGTTCCGGGTTCCGCATCGACCATGACGGCGCCCTCACCGCCGGGAGGAAGGGATCCCTCCGCCATGAACGCTTCGAGCAGGTCGCCGGACAGGTCCACTTCACCGGGGGGCGTCGTGGGCCGCTCCGCCCGCGCGGCCACCGCCTCCAGGTCGATTCCCCGGCTGCGGGCATAGGCGTCCAGGTCGACGTCGCCGCCGGCCGCAACGGGGTCCAGCTGCCCGGCTTCCGCCAGGTAATTGCTGCAGAAAGCCTCGTTCCCCTCCGCCCGATAAAGGGCGGCCAGCAGCAGGCACTGTTCAGCCGCCTGCGCCGGACGGTCCTCCGACTTGTAAAAAGAAAGCAACCGGACCCGAACCTCCTTGTCGCATGGATTGCGCCGCTCGAGATTCTCGAGCAGGCTCAGCGCCTTGTCCTTCAACCCGTAATTGAGAAGGAGATCGACCTCCACGACGTTCTCCGAGGGACGATCCCCGGACAGGTCGCCGCATTCCCCGGCCAAAAGAGTGGAGGATTCGGCGCTCGCCCCCCCGGGCTCCTCCGGGGGAGGCTCGTAGGGAACATCGGGATAGGCGGCCGTGAAGGCCTCGTAGTGCAGCTTTCGGTGCTTCTCGCTGCCGGGGTCGGAGCGAAGGATCTTTTCGATGAACTCCAGGGCTTCCATGGGGCTGCCCTGGTCCATGTAATGCCCCGCCAGCCGGTCGTAGACCTCCTGGCAGCACACGGAGTCGCCGGTCGCGGAGTGGATGGAGGCAAGGCAAACCATGGAAGGAGCGTGCCCGGGATCCTTTTCGAGAATCTGTTCGCACAGATCCACCGCGCGCCCGGTCTCCCGCCTCGCGATGAGGGTAGGAACGATGCGGTCCAGGCACTCGATCGCCCGGTCGTACGATTCCTTTTCAATCAGGGTGGCGGCGGCCGCGAAGAGACTCTGGTAGCACCCCTCGTCCAGGGAAAATGCCACTTGGTAGGCGTTGACGGCCGCCTCCATATCCCCCGTTTCCATGCACGCGCGCCCCAGCATTTCGCGCAGGTCAGGGTTGTCCGGGGCCGCGGCCACCGATTGTTCCAGCAGTTCCCGGGCGGCGGAGACCTCTCCCGTCCTGAGGGCGCAGTCGAAGTATCCCTTGAGGGCTTCCAGGTTGAGGGCATCCAGTTCAATGGCGTCCCGGTAAGATACGAGTGCGGCGGCCGCATCCCCCGCTTTGGCCTGGGCCTGGGCGGCGCCGACCCAGTGCTGGAGGGCCTTGTCCCGGTTCCCCTCCCCGAGGTGGAGCTGGGCCAGCTTGCGCCGGACCTCGACGTTCAAGGGATCGATCTCCACGATCTTTTCGTAGATCTCCAGCGACTCCCGCACCTTCCCTTCCCGTTCCAACAGCTCGATCACCCGCTGGTACTGCCGGCATGCATCCATGCCCAACCCATGCTTGGCATACAGCGACGCCATCGTGGAGTTGACCTCGATGCAGTCAGGGTCGGAACTGAGGATCTTCTTGTAGACCGCGATCGCCTTGAGGAAGAAGTTGTTGTTGACGTAGGCTTCCGCCACCCGGGAGAAAAACCGGTTGGCCTCGGCCACGTTTTTCTGCCGCAGGTACAGGTCGCCTATGGTATTGAGGATGAGAACATCGTCCGGGTCGAGCTCGACGATCTTCTGATACTCGGCGAGCGCCAGGTGGACCTTTCCCTGGAGCACATACCTCTCGGCGTCTTCCAGTAATTTGGCTTTGCTATCAGCGGTCACCGTACTACTCCTCCAGCAAACGCATTCCCGGGACTCGTGCAAGTCGCCAGTGACGGCAAGCTCAACACCGGCTCCGTGGACGCTTCCGGCTAGGACGCCGGAGACGCCTGGGGAGCGCGGACGGGTCTCGCGACCTCCTTCAGCCGGGCGGCCTTGCCGCGCCGACCCCGGAGATAATACAGGCGCGCACGGCGCACTTTTCCGCTCTTGACCACCTCCATCTTTTCGATGATGGGCGAATGAACCGGGAAGATGCGCTCGATGCCGTATCCGGAGGAAACCTTGCGAACCGTGAAAGTCGAGGAAATGCCGTTGTTTTTGTGGGCGATGACGACGCCCTCGAACACCTGGATACGGTGCTTGTCCCCTTCCTGGATCTTCACGTGGACCTTTACAGTATCTCCCGGACGGAAGCGGGGAAGATCGGTTCGCATTTGGGAGCTTTCCACTGCCCGAAGTACATCCATGACTTTCTACTCCTTAATCTTGGGCTCACCGCTCGGTGATCAGCTCCGGGCGGGCCCGTTTCGTTTTCTCCAGAGCTTGTTCCTTACGCCACTCGGCAATCCTCGCATGGTCCCCCGAAAGGAGCACTTCCGGAACCGCGTGTCCCCTGTATTCGGCCGGCCGCGTGTACTGCGGATAATCGAGCAGCCCGCTCGAAAAACTCTCATTCAGTGCCGAATCCCGGCATCCGAGGGCGCCGGGGATCAGCCGCACGATCGAGTCAAGGAGCACCATGGCCGGGATTTCCCCTCCGGTCAGGACGAAATCCCCGATGGAGATCTCCTGATCCACGAGATGATCTATCACCCGCTGGTCCACTCCTTCGTATCGGCCGCAGACCAGGATCAGATGCGGAATTGTGCTGTATTCCGCGGCCAGGTCCTGGGACCAGGTCTTTCCCTGGGGGGACAGGAGCACCACCCGGCCCTTCCCCTCATCCCCCGATTCCAGGCACGACTCTATCGCCTCGAAAAGCGGGCCCGGCATGAACACCATGCCCTCGCCCCCGCCGTAGGGGCGGTCGTCCACCGAGCGATGCCGGTCGCGCGTGAAATCCCTCAGGTTGACCAGCCTCACGTCCGCCAGCCCCGACCGCCGGGCCCGGCGGATTATGCCACACTCGAGCACACCGGCGAACAGCTCGGGGAAAACGGTTATGATATCAAACCTCATGCATCCAGGTCCATCAAACCTTCCGGGGGATCCACCCATATCCGCTTCTCGTCAACGGAAACCTTCACACAGATGGAGGCCACGGCGGGGATCAGCAATTCCCTCTCCCCCAGCCCGACCACCAGCTGGGTGTTGCCGTCGATGTGCAGGAGAGCGCGCACGCTGCCGAGCGGGTTCCCTGCGAGATCCTCGACCCGGCATCCGACCAGGTCGTGGTTGTAATAGGTCCCTTCGGGGAGTTCCCGCGCCTGGTCACCCGGGATCATGACCCAGTTGTTGACCAGCTCCGCCGCGGCGCCGATGCTGTCCACGCCGGCGAATTTCAACACCATGCGCCCCCGGTATTCCCACGTGTCTTCGAGGATCATCGGCTTGCGCCCGCCGTCGGCGGACTCCAGCCACACCTCTTCCAGGCCGTCAAAACGATCGGGAAAATCGGTATGCAGGTCTGCCAGGACCTCTCCCCGGTTCCCCCTGGTCCTGGTGATTCTGGCGATGGCAATGAAGGGAGGCGTGCCTTGTCCCACTATTCCAGGATTTCCAGGACAAACCGTTTCTTGAGTTTCATGCCTGCCGCCCCCAGAAGGGTGCGGATGCATCGAGCGGTCCGGCCCTGCTTGCCAATGACCTTGCCCAAGTCGCTGGGTGCCACGCGAAGCTCCAGCACCGTCGTCTGTTCCCCCTCGACCTCGGCCACCGCAACCTGTTCGGGATTGTCAACCAGTGCTTTCGCGATCAGTTCTACCAGCTCTTTCATACGCGCCTCCTCCGAGATCACTCGAAATCACCCAGCAGAAATCTCACCCGGACATCGCTGCGAAAAAAAATGGCAGCCCGCGGCATCAGCTGGCGGCTTTGGAAGCGGGCGGGGTGGCCTTTTTCAACAGTGAGTTCACCGTATCCGAAGGTTGCGCGCCGCATGCCAGCCAATGGCGCACTCTATCCATGTCGAGATTGACAATCGGCGGGTTCGCCTTTGGATCGTAATGCCCTAGGATCTCCACGAAACTCCCGTCCCGGGCCTGTCTTCGCTCCATCACCACCACTCGATAAAAGGGCTTCTTCTTCGCCCCCATGCGCGTCAAACGTATTCTAAGCAAAACGCCTCCTCGTATCCTTGGGACTCGACCCGCATCATGCACGCAGTCTAAACCACGATGATTCTGGCATATAAAAGGACCGGATTCAACTGCGCAAAGACCCGGTCCAACGACCGGGGCGCGATCCGCCGGCCGAAACGACACAGCCCAAATTCCTTCAGGAGCTTACACCATCCTACAGCCCCACCTCCTCCGGGCCGACCGCGCCGTTCTAGCGTGGAAACTTCATCCCCTTCATCAGGCGGGGCATGATTCCACGGCTCAGGCTGCGCATCATCTTCCGGGTTTCGACATACTGCTTCAGCAACTGGTTGATCTCCGAAACAGGGCGCCCGCTCCCCCGGGCGATGCGTTTCTTCCTGGCGCCGTTGAGGATCTGGTGGTTGCGGCGTTCGGTCCTGGTCATCGAATCGATGATGGCCTCGATATGGATCAGTTCCTTCTCGTCCACTTTCATCTGGCCGAGGCCGCGCAGGGGACCCATGTTCGGCAGCATCCCCAGGATCTGCTCCAGGGGGCCCATCTTCCGAATCTGTCTCAGCTGGTCGCGAAAGTCCTCCAGCGTGAACTCGTCCTTGCGGATCTTCTCCGCCATCGCCTCGGCCTGTTCCCGGTCTACGGCATCCTCGGCCTTTTCGATCAGCGACAGGACGTCGCCCATCCCCAGGATGCGGCCCGCCAGCCGGTCCGGGAAGAAGGGCTCGAGCGCATCGACATTCTCCCCCGTCCCCACGAACTTGATCGACTGGCCGGTCACGCTCTTGATCGACAGCGCCGCCCCACCACGGGCGTCCCCGTCCATCTTGGTCAGGATGACGCCGGTCAATCCCATTTTTTCGTGAAATTCCCGGGCGCTGCGGACCGCGTCCTGCCCGGTCATGGCATCCGCGACCAGCAGGACCTCCACCGGAGAGGTCGCCTTGCGGATCCGGTCCAGTTCCAGCATCATCTCATCGTCGATGTGAAGCCGTCCCGCCGTGTCGATGATGAGAACGTCGTACCCCCCGTTGCGCGCGTGGCGCAGCCCCTTTTCCGCCCGGGAAACCGGGTCCTGGTCGCCGGGGTCGTCGAACCAGCCCAGGCGGTGGGCGGCACACAGCACCCGCAGCTGCTCGACGGCGGCCGGGCGGTAGACATCGACCGACACCAACAGCGGGGTATGGTTGTTTTTCGAGAGCCACCGGGCGAGCTTGGCGCTGCTGGTGGTTTTTCCCGATCCCTGCAACCCCACCATCAGGAATACGCTCGGCGGCTGGCGGGAAAACGAAAGGCCTGCCTGCTCCCCGCCGAGCAGCTCCACGAGCTCGTCGCGCACGACGCGGATGACCTGCTGGCCCGGCGTCAGGGACTGGATCACCTCCTGCCCCAGCGCCCGCTGCTTGACCCGCTCCACGAACTCCTTGGCAAGCTTGAAATGGACGTCCGCGTCGAGCAGGGCGTTGCGGATCTCGCGCGCCGTCTCTTCCACGTGGCGCTCGGACACCCGCCCCTGGCCGCTCAGGTTCCTGAGGATCTTCTGCAGCTTGTTGGCTAGACCGTCCAGCATACCCTTCCTCGTTGGGGAAAACGGTAATGATACCTGATTTTTCGGGAAATGGCCCGAAAAGTATGCGTCCGCGGGCCGGTGGCGGGGAATCTTCCGGTGGCGCCGGGAGGGTTTGTGGGCTAAGATAGGGCTTTTCGCGACGTTGGAGACCTATGAAGCACCTAATCGCTGGGACGGCGGGGCACATCGACCATGGCAAGAGCGCGCTGGTCCGGGCGTTGACGGGGGTAGACCCGGACCGCTTGAAGGAAGAGCAGCAGCGGGGGATCACGATCGACCTGGGGTTCGCCCACCTCGACCTGGGAGACGTCCAGATCGGGTTCGTCGACGTCCCGGGGCACGAGAAGTTCGTCAAGAACATGCTCGCCGGGGTGGGGGGGATCGACTTCGTGCTCCTGGTCATCGCCGCCGATGAATCGATGATGCCGCAGACACGGGAGCATTTCGACATCTGCCGCCTCCTCGGGGTCTCCGCCGGAATCGTGGTCATCAGCAAGATCGATCTCGTGGACCCGGAGATGCTGGAGCTGGTGATCGACGAAGTCACCGAGTCGATGGCGGGCTCCTTCCTGGAAAAGGCGGAGATCATCCCCGTCAGTTCCAGGACCGGCGCGGGGATCGACCGGCTCAAGCAGTCGCTCCACGCCCTGGCGCTGGGCACCCCGCCGCGGCCCGCCAACCGGCTGCTCCGGCTCCCCATAGATCGCGCCTTCAGCATCCACGGCTTCGGCACCGTGGTGACCGGCACGCTGACCTCCGGCGAGATCCAAAAAGACCAGGAAATCGAGCTCGTGCCGGGTGGGCTGACCGCCAGGGTGCGCGGGCTGCAGGTCCACAACCTGATGACCCCGCGGGCCGTGGCCGGCCAGCGCACGGCGGTCAATCTCCAGGGGATCGACCTCGGGCAGATGGAACGCGGGATGGTCGTGACGGTCCCCCGTCTCTTCCGCTCCACCAGGATTCTGGACGTCCGCCTGTCACTTCTGCCCGACGCCAAGCCGCTGAAAAACCTGGTCAAGGTCAGGTTCCACCAGGGGACGCTGGAGGTGCTCGCGCGCGTCGCCCTGCTCGGGCAGGACACCCTCGCCCCGGGCGAGACCGCTTACGCCCAGCTGAGGCTGGACAAGCCCGCCTTCTGTCTCCACAACGACCCTTTCATCATCCGGCGCTTCTCCCCCACCATCACCATCGGCGGCGGCCGCATCCTCCACCCGAACCCGTCCAAGCACAAGAGCACCGACCGGCGCACCCTCGCCGCACTCAAGGAACTGGACCGGGGGGACCTCGCGGCCAGGATCCCGGTGCTCATCGGCACCGACGCCAAGAGGGCGATGTCGGTGGGAGAGCTGAATTCGCTCCTCGGGCTGCCGGGACCCGAAATCACGCGCATCTGCTCCGACCTGGCGCAAGCGGGGAGCATCGTCATGATCCCGGCGCCCTCCCCAATCCTGACGCTCCCCTCGACGGTGGCCGACCTGCAGAAGGAGACCCTGGCGCGCGTCACCGCGTTCCACAAGAAGAACGAGCTGCAGAAGGGGATTTCGAAGGAAGAACTGCGCAAGCGGATCTACGACGACGTCCCCCCCGAAATCTTCCGCCACTGCCTTGAAAAGATGGTGGAGCGGCGGCAGATCGTCTTTCTCGGGGAATCGGTCTCCCTGTACGGCAGGGAAATCCAGCTGACGGCGGAGGACGAGAAAGTGCGGGACATGATCGAAACCGAGGTCCGGCAGGCGGGCTACCAGCCCCCTGCCATGGCGGAACTGCAGGGGGCCATCCCGGCCGACGCCGCGGCCGTCCGCCGCATCTTCTTCTGGATGCTCAAGGAGAAGATCCTGGTGAAGCTGTCCGACGACCTCATCTACCACCGCGACACGCTCGAGGAGATGAAGGGTCGGATCCGGGGGAAGTTCGCCCCGGGAACCCGGTTCGGGGTCGCCGAATTCAAGGACCTCTTCGGGATCACCCGCAAGCACGCCATCCCCCTGCTCGAGCACCTGGACCGGGAAAAATTCACACGCCGCCTGGGCAACGACCGGGTGCTGGTCTAGCCGGCGCCGCCGGGACCGGGGGATCAATTGACATTAATCCCTGTTTCGCGTACGCTTTAGGCAGTTCGAAACTGGAGGCAACGGTATGTTTGGACTGGGAACGACGGAACTTATCATAGTTCTGGTCATTGTTATCTTGGTTTTCGGCGTCAACAAGATCCCCCAGCTGGGAAAAGGGCTTGGAGAGGGGATCAAAAACTTCAAGTCGGCCATCAAGAGCGTCCAGGAAGACCCGGAAGAAAAACCGAAGCAGGAAAAGCAGTAGGGCGCCGCGGGGCGGAACCGCATCCGGCGGGCGGACCTCAGGATGTCCGCTCCAGGAAACGCCTGGAATCCCCCCATTCCCCATAGGCGATGGTGCCCCCGAACTCCCGGATCCGGGCTTCGAAGAGTTCGACGATCTCCTCCGGCGCCTCGTCCAGGCAAGGCTTGTTCTCGTACAACAGGTAGTCGTGCCGGTAGCGCGCCGGGGTGAGGTTCGGCATGACGACGTTGGCCCCCGCCCTGATCGCCCGCTCCCTCCCCTCGGGATCGATGGCCTGCATGGCTGTCGTGGCGGCGATATTGATGTCCCCCATCATCACGCGCAAGAGCGCGACCATCCTCAGGGTGAGCTCGAGCCGTTCCCGGGGGGGCAAGAGCGCCCGCGCGCGGGCGTAGAGCGGTGTATCGGGGTGTTCGAGGTAGGGCCCCATGCCGATCATGTCCACGTCCAGGTCACGGAAGAAGAGAAGATCGTCGGCCAAGTCGGCCGCCGTCTGAAACGGCAGCCCGATCATCACCCCGGTCCCCACCTGGTACCCCGCCGCGCGCAAGGCCCCCAGGGCCGCGAGGCGCAAAGCATGGCGATGCCGGGCATCATCCGGGTGGAGCTTCCGGAAAAGGTCCGGGTTCGAGGCCTCGATGCGGAGCAGGTAGCGGTGCGCGCCGGCCTCGAACCAGCGGCGATAGGTGTCGGGCGTCTGTTCCCCCAGGGACAGGGTGACGTGCAATCCGTCCCCCGCAAGGGCGCGGATCCCCCGCAGGGTGCGCTCAATCTTTGAAACAAACAAGGCGTCGTCACGCTCCCCCGCCTGGATCACGATCGAGCCGTAGCGGCGCTCGAGCGCGTGGCGGGCCACCTCGATGGTCTCCTCCGGCGTCATCTCGTACCTGGCCGCGGCGGCATTGCCCGATCGGATACCGCAGTAGAGGCAGTTCTTGGAGCAGAGATTCGAATATTCGATCAGGCCCCGCAGGTAGACACGGTTCCCCACCCGGGCGGCCTTGACCTCCGCGGCGCGCCGGAACAACGGCCCGCAATCGGCGCCGTCCGCTTCCAACACCCGGATGAGGTCTTCCCGTTCCAGGACATCCTTCTCCAGGATGGCTTCGATCGATTCCACCCAACCTCCTTCTCGGCGCGGCGGGTTCAGGAGCGGGACACCGCCGCGCGCAGCCAGGCGAGGTAGTCCCCGTCGCCGGCCGCTACGGGCAGGGCGATAATCTCGGGAACCTCGTAGGAGTGCAGTTCGCGGATCCTCCGGCGCACCGGTTCAAAATTTTCCGCCCGGGTCTTGATCAGCAACAGGCACTCCGGTTCGCGGCATACCTCCCCTTTCCAACGGTAAACGCTGGTCACACCGGGGACGAGATTGACGCAGGCGGCCAGGCGCGATTCGACAAGCGCGCGGGCGAGGGTGTCGGCCTGTTCCACGCCGCCGGTAGCGCACAAAACGACGATTTCGTCCATGTTTTCCCTCCTTGGGTATTGCATCGGGCCTCACATCCCTAGTATTATGCCAGTGTTTAAGGAAATCTCATAAATCCTGGTCCGACCCAGGCACCTTGGCGCCCGATGGCCTACGCTAAGCACCGAAATACCCACAAAAAGGAACTCTACTACATCCTCTGTATCGTTGTGGTGACCCTGGTCCTGTCCTTCAGCATCTTCGGTCCGGGAGGGTATCGCCAGCTGCGCCAGGCCGAGCTCGAACTCGAGCTGCAGCGGGCGCGGGTGGAAGAACTGGAGCGCAGCAACCACGAACGGATGCAATCGATCGAGGAACTGCGGTCGAACAAGGAGGCGCTCGAGAAATACGCGCGCCAGAAGGGCTACGGAAAAGAGGGGGAGATCATCCACCACGTGCCCGGCCAGTAGCGCCCGCTCACACGCTCCACACCACCTTGCCCCTGACCACCGTCATCGCCGGCCCGCCGCGGAGGGTCCACCCTTCGAACGGGGTGTTGCGGCCGCGGGAAGCAAAATCGGCGGCGCGCACCTCTACCTGCCGCTCCAGGTCCAGGACCGTGATGTCGGCCCAGGCCCCCGGGGCCAGCGTCCCCTTCTCCAGGTTGAGGATGCGGGCCGGGTTGAGGGCGAACAGCTCGGCCAGGCGCCCCAGGCCGATGACGCCCGGGCGCACGAACCGGTCGCAGACGAGGCTGACGGCTGTCTCCAACCCGACGATGCCGAAAGGGGCCCGGTCGAATTCGAGCATCTTGTCCCCGATGGTGTGCGGCGCGTGATCGGTGGCGATGACGTCGACGGCGCCCGAGGAGATCCCCTCGACCAGCGCGTCCACGTCGTCCCTGCCGCGCAACGGGGGGTTCATCTTGGCGTTGGTGTCGTAGGAAGCCACCCGTTCGTCCGTCAGCAGCAGGTGGTGCGGGGTGACCTCGCAGGTGAGGTTCGTCACCCCCTCCGCCTTGGCCCTCACCACCGTCTCCAGCGCCTTGCGCGTGGAAAGGTGCGCGATGTGGACACGGGCCCCGGTCTGCCGCGCCAGGATGGCGTCGCGGGCCACCTGGACCTCCTCGGCGGCGGGATTGATCCCCCTGAGGCCGAGCATCGTGGACCAGTACCCCTCGTGCATGACACCGCCGGCCGCGAGCGCCAGGTCCTCGCAGTGATCGATGACGGGCAGGTTGAAGAGGCGGGAATACTCCAGGGCGCGGCGCATGACCTGCCCATCCGACACCGGGTGGCCGTCGTCGCTGAGGGCCACGATCCCCGCCCGGGCCATTTCGCCGATCTCCGCCAGGGTCTCCCCCCGGCTCCCCCGGGTGATGGCGCCGATGGGGTAGACCGCGATTTTCGAGACCTCGCGCGCCCGCTGCAGGATGAAGGAGGTGACGGCCCCGGAATCGTTGACCGGCTGGGTGTTCGGCATGCAGGCGACGGCGGTGAATCCGCCGCGGGCCGCGGCCGCGGTCCCGGTGGCGATCGTCTCGGCGTCCTCGCGCCCCGGCTCGCGCAGGTGCACGTGCATGTCGAGAAAACCCGGGAGCACCGCCAGGTTGCGGGCATCGATCTCCCGGCGCCCCTTGCCCGGGATCCGGGGGGCGATCTCGGCGATGCGTCCCTCATCAATGCCGACATCGGCGACCTGGTCGAACTTCCGGGACGGGTCTACGACTCTTCCTTGACGCAGTATCAGTTGCATAGGCACTCAGCGCGGTTTTCTCGCGGGCTTCAGCCCGGATTTTCCGGAAAGGAGATACAGAACAGCCATGCGGGTGGCGACCCCGTTGGCGACCTGGTCCAGGATGACCGAATAGTCCGCGTCCGCAACCTCCGACTCGATCTCCACCCCGCGGTTCATCGGCCCCGGGTGCATGACGATGGCGTTTTTGCGGGCCCCCCGCATCCGCTCGCGCGAAAGCCCGTACAAGGTGAAATACTCCCGCGCGGAGGGGATGAAGGCCTCCTTCTGCCGCTCGTTCTGCAGCCGCAGCATCATGACCACGTCCGCCCCCTCGATCGCCTCCTCCATGAGGCTCGTGACCCGGGCGCCGAGAAGATGAAAGTCCGCGGGGACCAGGGTCGGGGGGCCGCATACCCAGACTTCCGCCCCCATCTTGTGGAACAGGAGGGTGTCGGAGCGGGCGACGCGGCTGTGGGAGATATCGCCGATGATGGCGATCTTCAACCCTTCCAGCCGCCCCTTGAGGGAGCGCACCGTCAGGGCGTCCAGCAGCGCCTGCGTCGGGTGCTCGTGCATCCCGTCGCCGGCGTTGACCACCGACGAGCGGCATTCCCTCCCGAGCAGGTGCGGTGCGCCCGCACTGGAGTGGCGGATCACTATGATATCGGGGGACATCGCCTCCAGGTTCCGGGCGGTGTCGAGCAGCGTCTCCCCCTTGGTCACGCTGCTCGCGGAGGCGGAAAAGTTCAGGATGTCGGCGCTGAGCCGCTTTTCGGCCAGTTCGAAGGAGGAACGGGTCCGGGTGGAGGGCTCGAAAAACAGGTTGATGACGGTCTTGCCCCGCAGGGCCGGCACCTTCTTGACCGCCCTCGAGGAAATCTCCTTCAGGGCCTCGGCCGTGTCCAGGACGAGCCGGATGTCGTCCACGGATAGCTGTTCGATGCTGAGAAGGTCTTTCTGGCTGAGAGATGCCATCGCGCTCGCCTTCGCGGCCTGGCCGCAGCCGTCCGCCTGCGGGGCCGGTTAATAATTGTTACGCGCCCCGGCGGAGGAGCACGACGCGCTCCTCCCCGTCCTCCTCCTCGAGCCTAACTTCGACCGTGTCGCCCTCTTCCGTCTGAACCGTCTTCCCCACGTAATCGGCCTGGATCGGAAGCTCGCGGTGGCCACGGTCAATGAGGACCGCGAGTTGCACCCGCCGGGGGCGGCCGAGATCCACGAGGCCGTCCAGGGCGGAGCGGACCGTCCGGCCCGTGTACAGCACGTCGTCGACCAGGACGAGGCTCCGGCCGTCGATATCGAAATCGATCAGGGTTTCGCGCAGCATCGGGCGGTTGCCGATCGCGGTCAGGTCGTCGCGGTAGAGAGTGATATCCAGGATGCCGAGCGGTACCGGCCGCTTAACTGCGGCTTCGATCCGGCGGCACAGCCGCCGGGCCAGGGGCACCCCCCGGCGGCGGATGCCGACGACCGCGAACTCCTCCACCGGCCCCAGCTTCTCCACGATTTCGGCCGCCATCCTCGCCAGGGCAAGGTCGATTTCGGCCGCCGTCATCAGGGATTTGCCTTTGATCTTTCTCATTTGAGATTCGCGCAGTACAGTATATCTTAGTATTGACGCGGCGATCATAGCACATGGCAAAAGCGCTGTAAACGCCCGCAGGTTGATTTGAAATGCTCGACAGGAAAGTAAAAATCAAGGAAATCCGGGACCTCGGCGCGGGCAACCACCTGCTCGTGATCACCTCGCCGGAACAGGCGCGCCTGGTGCGCCCCGGCCAGTTCGTCATGTTGAAATGCGTGGAAGACACGGGGGGAAACCCCCTCCTGCGCCGCCCCTTCACCATCTTCAACATCCACCGCAACGCCCGCAGCGGCAAACCGGCGGGGCTCGAACTGCTGGTGAAGGAGGCGGGGGCGGGGACCCGCAGGCTGGTCATGGCGCGCCCGGGCCAGGTGCTCGACTGCCTGGGGCCGCAGGGGCAGGGGTTCCATCTCCCCCCCGACCTGTCGAGCCGCGTGGCCACGGCCTGCCTGGTGGCCGGCGGAGTCGGGATCGCCCCCCTGCTGCTGCTGGCTGAAAGCCTCCTGGCGCTGCGGATCAGGCCCATCCTGTTCTACGGGGGCGCGACGGCGGCCGACCTGGTGCTCCGGGAGAGTTTCGAACGGCTGGGGATCGACATCATCTACTGCACCGAGGACGCCTCCCACGGAGAGCGGGGACTCGTCACCGGGCCGCTCGAACAGTTTCTCCGGATCCACCCCCGGAAGGACACCCGGCTCTACGCCTGCGGCCCCTGGGGGATGATGAGGGGGGTGCATGAACTCGCGGTCGGCTACGAACTCCAGTGTGAAGTAAGCCTGGAGGCGCGCATGGGCTGCGGCCTGGGCGCCTGCCTCGGCTGCGTGGTCGCGAGCGAAGCCTCCGAGGGGCGGTCCTACCCGCTGGTGTGCCAGGACGGCCCCGTCATGAACAGCCGCCTCGTCCGGTGGGATATCGCACCGATATAGGCCAAGGGAGCGACACGACGCGCGTATGAAACCGACTTCGACCGACAAAGCGCCGCTGAGAGGCCCCCGCCTGGGGGTGGAAATCGCCGGCGTTCGTTTCAAGAACCCCGTCCTGACCGCCAGCGGCACCTTCGGCTACGGGCTGGAATTCGCCCCCTACCTGGACCTCAACGCCATCGGCGGCATCGTGGTCAAGGGCCTGTCGATGAAGCCGATTGCGGGCAATCCCCCCCCGCGGGTGTACGAGACCGCTTCCGGGATGCTCAACGCCATCGGCTGGCAGAACATCGGCGCCGCCGCGTTCGTCGCGGAGAAGCTCCCCGGGCTGGCGAACTACGACACCAGGGTCATCGTCAACATCGTCGGCTTCGAACTCGACGAGTACCTGGAGGTGGCCCGCTTTCTCAACGATTGCCCCGGCGTCCACGCCCTGGAGCTCAACATCTCCTGCCCCAACGTCGGCAAGGGGGGGTTCCATTTCAACAAGGACCCGAGGGACACCCACAAGATCACGGCCGAAGTCCGCAGGGCGTCCCCCCGGCTCCCGCTCTGGGTGAAGCTCTCCCCCAACGTCACCGATATCCGCGAATTCGCACGGGCGGCGGAAGAGGCGGGGGCGGACGCCCTCTCGGTCATCAACACCCTCGTGGGCATGGCCATCGACGTGCATTCGCGCCGGCCCCGGCTGCGCTTCCGCACCGGCGGCCTCTCCGGGCCCGCCATCAAGCCGGTGGCGCTGCGCATGGTCTGGGAGGCGTGCCAGGCGGTCCGCATCCCGGTGATCGGCATAGGCGGCATCGCCACGGCCGAGGACGCCCTGGAATTCCTGATCGCGGGTGCACGCGCGGTGCAGGTGGGCACGGCTAATTTCTACGAGCCCGCCGTCTCCGAACGCATCGCCCTGGGGCTGGGCGAATACTGCCGGGCCCACCGCATCGACGACATCCATGAAATCATCGGGAGCCTGAGAGACTATGAATGATCCCCGGTCACGCCTGATCGTGGCGCTGGACGTCCCCGACCGGGCGGCCGCATTGGCCGCCGTCGATCGGCTGGCGGGTCATGTCGGGTATTTCAAGATCGGCCTGGAACTCTTCACGGCCGAGGGCCCCCGCCTGGTGGAAGAGGTCCGCGGGCGCGGCCAGCGCCTGTTCCTGGACCTTAAGCTCCACGACATCCCCAACACCGTCCGGGGGGCCGTCCGGTCGGCGTGCCGGCTTGGGGTGGACATGCTGACACTGCACGCGAGCGGCGGCGCTCCCATGCTGGCGGCCGCCTGCGAGGAAGCCCGGAACCATGACTCCCCCCCGCTGCTCCTGGCCGTCACCGCCCTGACCAGCCTTTCCGCCGCCGACGTGGCGAGCGTCGGGGTCGGCGGCCCGGTCGAGGGCTGGGTGGAGACGCTCGCCGCCCTGGCGCACGGCGCGGGCATCCGGGGCCTCGTAGCCTCGAGCCGGGAACTGCCGATGCTGCGGGCGAGGTTCGGCCCGGAAATGCGCCTGGTGATCCCGGGGATCCGCCCCGCGGGCGCCGCGGCGGGGGACCAGGCGCGGACCGCGACTCCCGGGGAAGCGATCCGTGCGGGCGCGAGCTTTATCGTGGTCGGCCGGCCCATCCTCAAGTCCGCGGACCCCGCCCAGGCGGCCGACGACATCGTTGCCGAGATGGCCGCGGGGATGGCGCCCGAATGACGGGCGTCCGGGCGCCGATGGTGCAACCGATGGACAACGACCGCGACCCGGCCATCGGACACCCGGCCCCGCTGATCGGGCGGAAGCAGATCTCCCCTGTAGGACTCACCCGTTTCCTGCGCGCCGCCCGGGACTACGAGGCCGCCGCCCCGGGGTATGAACAGTTCCCCCCGGCCCCTGCCGCGGCAGGGGCGCGGCGCCCTGAAGGTGTTTCGTGAAAATCGCACTGGCGCAGATCAATACCACCGTCGGTGACATCGGCGGAAACCGGGACCGGGTGCTCGGCGCCCTGGAAGAGAGCGAATCCCTCGGCGCCGACCTCGCCGTCTTCCCCGAACTCTGCCTCACGGGATACCCTCCGAAGGACCTGTTGACGCTCCACGGGTTCGTGGATTCCAACCTCGAAGCGCTCGGGGAGATCGCCGCGCGCACCGGGCGCACGGCCGCGGTGATCGGATTCGTGGACCGCAACCCCGGGCGCGAGGGGCGCGGGTTCCACAACGCCGCGGCCCTGCTGGCCGAAGGGCGGGTGCAGGCCGTCGTCCACAAGACGCTCCTGCCGACCTGCGACCCGTTCGACGAGGACCGCTATTTCGAGCCGGCCCGCGAGGTCCCCGTAATCCCCTTCCGCGGCAGGACGCTTGGCCTCTCCATCTGCAAAGACGCATGGAGCGCCCGGGACCTGGAGCCGAAGCCCACGTACGTGGCCGACCTGATCCACAACCTGGTGGCGCGGGGGGCGGACCTGATCGTCAGCATCTCCGCCTCCCCCTTCGAAACTGGAAAGCCCCGCATCCGGCACGACATGCTGCGGGAACAGGCGTGGAAACACGGGGTTCCTCTCCTCTACACCAACCTGGTCGGGGGGAACGACGACCTCGTCTTCGACGGCCATAGCCTGGCCCTGGGGAAAAGGGGCAACCTCATCGCCGCTGCGCGGGGGTTCGAGGAGGAGATCCTCGTCGTGGACCCCGAATCGGATCGGGACCAGGCGCCCGTGGAAGTCGAGGATATCGAACTGCTCCTGCGCGCACTCATCCTGGGGACCCGCGATTACGCCCACAAGTGCGGCTTCCGCTCGGCCGTCCTGGGGCTCAGCGGCGGGATCGACTCGGCCGTGGTCGCCTACATCGCGGCCGAGGCGCTCGGTCCCGGCAACGTCCTGGGGGTCGCCATGCCGTCGGTCTATTCCGCCCCGGAGAGCGAGTGGGACTCGGCGGCGCTGGCCCGCAACCTGGGATTGCGGTACGAGGTTCTTCCGATCGGTTCCGTCTACGACTCCTTCCGCGGCGCCCTGGAACACACCTTCGCAGGACTCGAGCCCGACGTCACCGAGGAAAACCTGCAGGCCCGGATCCGGGGCACGATCCTGATGGCACTTTCCAACAAGTTCGGCCACCTGGTCCTGAGCACGGGGAACAAGTCCGAACTGGGAACCGGCTACTGCACGCTGTACGGCGACATGGCGGGGGGGCTGGCGGTGATCTCCGACGTGCCGAAAACGATGGTATACACCCTGGCCGGCCACATCAACCGGCGGGACGAGATCATCCCCCTCAACACCATCGTGAGGCCGCCGACGGCGGAACTGCGCCCGAACCAGACCGACCAGGACACCCTTCCCGAATACGACATCCTGGACGGCATACTGGATGCGCGGATCGAGGAGCGGATGAGCCTCGAAGAGATCGTGGCACGGGGGTACGACCGGGAGACGGTGCGCACGATCCTGCGCATGATCTACACCAACGAATACAAGCGCCGGCAGGCGGCGCCCGGGCTGAAGGTGACGGGCCGCGCCTTCGGACCGGGCCGGCGCTTTCCGATCGCGATGAAGCTCGACCTGTAGCCGGACGGCCCCGGCGGCCTGAAAGGAGGTAGCATGCCCACTGAAGCCCTGTTGACCGACCTGTACGAACTGACCATGGCCGCAGGCTTCCTCGCCGATGGCAAGGGGGAAGAGCCGGCGGCCTTCGACCTCTACTACCGGCGCAATCCCTTCAGGGGCGGCTACGCGATCGCCGCGGGGCTTGAAGACGGCGTCCGCGCAGTCCTCCAAACGCGCTTCACCGCCGAGGACCTCGACTACCTGCGCTCCCGCCGCTCCCCCGGGGGCGCCCGGACCTTTTCCGACCGGTTCCTCGATTTTCTCGCCCGCTACCGGTTCCGCGGCGACATCCGCGCCATACCCGAAGGGACCGTGGTCTTCCCCAACGAACCGCTGGTACGGGTCACCGGGGGGTTGATCGAGTGCCAGCTGGTCGAAACCATCCTGCTGTGCCACCTGAATTTCCAGACCCTGGTGGCGACCAAGGCGGCCCGGATCTGGGAGGCGGCGCAACACGGCACCGTCCTCGAATTCGGCCTGCGCCGCGCCCAGGGGCCCGACGGCGCCCTGAGCGCCTGCCGGGCCGCCCTGATCGGCGGGGCCGACGCCACCTCCAACGTCCTCGGGGCGGCGCGCTTCGGGGTCCCCGCAAAGGGAACGCACGCCCACAGCTGGGTCCAGGCTTTCCCCGACGAGCTCGAGGCCTTCCGCGCCTACGCCCGGAGCTTCCCCGACGAGTGTATCCTGCTCGTGGACACCTACGATACGCTCGGGAGCGGGGTCCCCAACGCCATCCGGGTAGCGAAGGAACTGGAAGCGGCCGGGCACGCGCTCGCCGGCATCCGCATCGACAGCGGCGACCTCGCCTTCCTGAGCATCAAGGCGCGCGCCATGCTCGACCGGGAAGGGCTCGGGTACGTCAAGATCGTCGCCTCCAACGAACTGGACGAAACGCTGATCGCCGACATCCTGGCGCAGGGGGGGAGAATCGACACCTGGGGGGTGGGAACGAACCTCGTGACGGGGTCGGGGGAAGGAGGGTCGGCGCTCGGGGGGATATACAAGATGGTGGCGCACAACGGGGAGCCCACGATCAAGCTGAGCGCCAATCCCGAAAAAACAACCAACCCGGGGCTCAAGAAGATCGTGCGCTTTTACGACCGGGATGGGCTGATGGAGGCGGATGCCGTGGCCGCAGAGGACGAGGACCTCTCCAGGGGGGAGGTGTGGATCGTTGACCCGACCAACCCGCTGCGCCGCAAGAGGCTCACCTCCCCCCACCGCGTGGAAATGCTCGAACCGGTCGTGGCTTCGGGCAAGCTGGTGCGCCCATTTCCCCCGCTGGAGGCGATCCGCGACCGGCGCAGGGAACAGCTGGCGCACCTGCACGAACGCTACAAGCGCCTGTACAACCCCCATGAATACAAGGTGGGTCTCAGCCTCGGGCTCTGGCAGCGGAAGGAGCGGATGATCACTGACATCGTGGGAAACGGCCGGGCCGACGGCGCCCCCTGACGCGCCTGCACCCTCATTTTTCTCCCGCCCCCCGGCCCGTCATGGGCACGAACCGGACCGGGATCAGGGTGCGGCGCGAAATCCCTTCGGGCCCCTTTTCGAATACCACCAGGTCCTGGAACCGGTCACCGACCGGGATGACCAGCCGCCCCCCCGTCTTGAGCTGGTCCAGGAGGGGTTCCGGCACCTCGCGCGGGGCGGCAGTCACGATGATGCCGTCAAAGGGCGCCTCCTCGGGCCACCCCTGGTACCCGTCCCCCAGCCGGGTGCGGATGTTGCGGTAGCCCAGGCGCTCGAGCACGCCGCGCGCCCGCTCCCCCAGTTCGGGAAGGATCTCGATGGTGTATACCTCGCGGACGATTTCGGCCAGGACCGCGGCCTGGTATCCCGACCCGGTGCCGATCTCCAGGACCTTCTCGTCCCCCTTGAGCCCAAGCACCTGGGTCATGAAGGCGACGATGTAGGGCTGGGAAATGGTCTGTCCCAGCGCAAGCGGGAGGGGGGTGTCGCCGTAGCACGAGCGGGGGGGCGTTCCGGGGATGAACTCGTGGCGGGGGACGCGGAGCATGGCCCGGATCACGAGCGGGTCCCGGATGTCCCGCCCCTCGAGCTGCACGCGCACCATTTCCGCGCGCAACCGGGTGATTTCCTCCGGGTCGGCGGGATCGTGCAGCCCCTTCCCTTCCAACATAGAACGGTTCGTAGCACAACCTCCGTAAAGGATCGGCAGGCCGAGGCCCGCCAGAACGACAGTCCCGAACCCCGCAAAGACGGCACAGAGCAAGAGAACCTTCAACAGCTTCCCCCTTACGTCACAGAATCCGCTTCCCTGGGAAAGCCCGCCGAGCCGCGCCGGCCTCCCGGGAACCTTTCCCGCGCACGCAGGCAAGCGGCATCCCGCGGATGTCCGCGCTGTCCATGTCGGGCCCGTATCCCGAAACTCCCAATGGTTATAATATAATGTACCTTCTCCACCGGGCGAATACAACGTGTCCGGCGGGCGCCGATGCTACACTGGGGAGAGGTAAAAAAATGATCCTTGCACTCGACATCTGGTTGCTGCCGGCGATCGCGGCGGCCGCCGCCTCCTACCTGGTCGGCATCCTCTGGGAGCGCCTGAAGCCGCAGACGGCACCCAACCGTCCCTTGTCCGCCGGCCTGGCCGCGCTGAGCTTTCTGCTGGGAGCGATCATGGCCGGCTACCGGCACGCCGTGTACGCCGCGGGCCCCGAAAACAACATCATCACCATGTTCATCGCCGGCGCCAGCGCCACCTTTTTCTGGCTGCTGCTGAGCCGGCATTTCCCGGGAGGAAACAACAGGGGGCGCCGGATTCGGGACAGGGGATGACCAAGGGGGAGGGGGGGGAAAGTGGCGCGCGGGGAGCAGGAGGCGAGGCGGTCCCCTCACCCGAGTACTAGACCGAGCGCTTCTCCGCCCCGCCCGTGCTCCCCACGCATAATGTCGGCGCATGCCGCCCGTGGCGGATGCCCAACCTGGTTACAGCAGGCTTATCGGCGAAAGACCGGGCTCCCTTCACACAAATCTTCGGACCTCGCCGCCGGCGGCACCGATTTCGCCCGGCAATTGACAAGAGTGGGACCCCCGCATACTATTAGGGCCACTGGCTCGGTTACGGGCCTGTTTTTTATTGCCCCGTTATGCTCAAAATGAGCATAAGAGAGGAGAGGACGATGACGATTCCGGTCCGCGGGGATGCCATTGCCGATCCCGCCCCGGCGCCCGCGGCGATGGAGGAACTGGAAACGGTATACGAGCGGTTGCGCCCCCTCATCCCCCGGGCCGAGTGGGAAGCCCATGCCCCCGTAATCGCGGCCATTCGTGCGCAAAAGCGCCAACGCCGCGCCGTCATCCTGGCGCACAACTACCAGGCCCCCGAAATCTTCCACGCGGTGGCGGACCTGACGGGGGATTCGCTGGCGCTCGCGCGGGAAGCTGCGGCGGTCGACGCCGATGTCATCGTGATGTGCGGCGTGCACTTCATGGCGGAAACGGCGAAACTCCTCAACCCCTCCCGGCTCGTGCTGATCCCTGACCCCGAGGCGGGGTGTTCACTGGCTTCCGCCATCACCCCCGGGGAGATCGAGCGGTTGCGCCGGCAGTACCCCGGGGCCCCGGTGGTCACCTACGTCAACACCTCCGCCGCCGTCAAGGCCGCCTCCGACATTTGCTGCACCTCCGCCAACGCCGTCGAGGTGGTGGAGTCGCTCGACGCCGACCGGGTCATTTTCCTCCCCGACGAGTACCTTGGGAGGCATGTCGCCTCCCGCACGGACAAGGAACTGATCCTCTGGCAGGGGCATTGCGAGGTACATGAACAATTCAGCGCCGCGGACCTCGTCCGCTGCCGGCGGGAGCACCCGGGCGTTTTCATCCTCGCCCACCCCGAATGCCCGCCCGACGTCCTGGCGGAAGCGGACTTCACCGGGTCCACCGCCGACATGATCCGGGAAGTGGACCGCCGCAGGCCGGAGCGGGTGTTTTTGGCCACCGAAATCTCCATGAGCCGCAACCTGGCGGCCGAATTCCCCGGGATCAGGTTCATCCACCCCTGTCACGCCTGCCCGCACATGCAGCGGATCACCCTGCCCGGCATCCTCGAATGCCTGCGCTCCCTGCGGCACCCGGTGGAGGTCGACCCCCTCGTCGCCGCGCGCGCGCGGCTGGCCGTCGAGCGCATGCTGGATATCCGAGTGCGGGAGAAACGCTGACATGAACCGACCGACCGAAGCACCGACCGGATTTGCGCCGCTGTACCCGATCGTTTACCAGGACGCCGTCCGGGGCGCCCTGCTCGAGGACATCGGAAGGGGGGGCGACCTGACCACCCAGGCGATCGTCGGCGCCGGCGACACCGCCTCGGCCGCTATTGTCGCGCGACAGGCGGGGCGGATCGCGGGCGGCGCCGTGGCCGCCGCCGCGTTTCGCTGCCTCGACCCCGACCTCGACATCGAGATCCGGATCCCCGACGGCGGTGACGCGGCCGCCGGGGAGACCGTGGCCGTCATCAGGGGGTCCGCCCGGCCCATTCTCACCGCCGAGCGCACCGCCCTCAATTTTCTCGCGCGGATGTCGGGCATCGCCACCGTCACCCGCGACGTCGCAACCGCCGTGGCGCCCTGGCCCGCCCGGGTGGTGTGCACCAGGAAAACGACCCCCGGTCTCCGGGTCCTGGAAAAATACGCGGTCAGGGCGGGAGGCGGATCCAATCACCGTTTCGGGCTCGACGACGCGGTACTCATCAAGGATAACCACATCGTGGTCGCCGGCGGCGTGACGGAGGCTGTCCGGAGAGTGCGCCGCAGCGCAGGGCACATGGTCAAGATCGAGGTCGAGGTCGACACGCTCGAACAGCTGGAAATTCTTCTCGGAGAGCGGGTGGACGCGGTCCTGCTCGACAACATGCCGGTCGATATGCTGGCCGAAGCCGTCCGCCGGGTCGGCAAGCGCATGCTCACCGAGGCAAGCGGTGGGGTCACCCCGGAGACGGCCCGGGCCATCGCGGCCACGGGGGTGGACCTGATCTCCATCGGCTGGCTGACGCACAGCTCCCCGGCGCTCAACCTGTCGCTGGAGGTCGCACTCAAACTCTAGCCGAAGCGTTCCGAGGCGTCAGCGCCGGGCGGCGAAGAATGACCGGAGAAGGTCGCCGCATTCGCGCTCAAGCACCCCCGGGATGACGTGGATCCTATGGTTCAACAAATCGGACTCGGCAAGCCGGAAACAGGAGCGCACCGCCCCACCCTTGGGGTCCGCGGCACCGTAGACCAGGATGTCCACCCTGGCCTGGATCATGGCGCCGAGGCACATGACGCAGGGCTCGATGGTCACCACCAGCACCGAACCGGGGATACGGTAATTCGAAGCGCTCCTGGCCGCGTGGCGCAGGGCCACGATTTCGGCGTGGGCCGTGGGATCCTTCGCCCCGATGGGACCGTTGTGCCCCCGGCCGATGATCTTGCCGTGGGACAGGACCACGGCGCCGACGGGGATCTCTCCCTCCGCCTCCGCCCGCCGCGCCTCTTCCAGCGCCTCCTGCATCCAGTATTCAGCCGTTTTCGGATCCATGAACCCCCCGTCCGTTACCGCCCCGCAGGCCTTCGGTCCACCTCCGGGTGCGCGAAAGCGGAATCGGGGACACTATGCTGATGCCGAAGCCGCTCGTCCACACCCTTAAGCTGCTTTGTACCATACTTCTGCTCTGGCTGGTTTTCAAATCGGTCGATGTCGCCCGAGTCTCCCGTGACCTGGGGGAGTTCCCTGCGGGGACCCTGGCCCTCCTGCTCGCGGCCCTTTGGGGGGGCCAGCTGCTCTGTTCCCAGCGCTGGCGCATCCTCGCGGGCGCCCTCGGCATGCGCGACGGCTATTTCGCGTTCGTCCAGGCCTATTTCGCGGGCATGTTTTTCAACCTCGGTCTCCCTTCGCTTGTCGGCGGCGACGCCGTCAAGGCCTACATCATCAGCCGCAAGGCGGGCAGGCCCCTGCCGGCGGGCCTGGCCTCGGTATTGCAGGACAGGGTGGCGGGCCTTGTCACTCTCCTTCTCTACGGGTCGGTCGCCGTCGCTTGGCGCCCCTTCAACTGGAAGGGGATCCCGCTCTGGACCTTATATCTCTGCGCCTGGGCGGGGGTCGCGGCCGTCCTCGGCGTGATCTGGAAGGGGAAAACAGTCTGCCGGAAACTGGGGGAGCGGGTGCGCGCCCCCCGGGTCCGCAAGGCGCTCGGCTACCTCGGCGATTTTCACCGGGCGCTCGCCCTCCAGGATATCGGAAAGGGCGACCTCGGGCGCGTCGCCCTCTACTCCTTCGTAAACTCGGCGCTGGTCCTCGAGATATTCCGGCAGGTCGTTCTGGCCTCGGGACGGCCTGTCGACATGGTATCCTTTGTAGCGCTGTTTCCTCTCGTCACCCTGGCTACCATGCTCCCCGTGACGCTCAACGGGATGGGAGTACGCGAGTGGGTGTATGTCGAAGCCCTGCACCTTGTGGGGATCCCCCGGGATTCCGGCCTGGTGATCTCCCTGGCCACCTCGGCGCTGATCCTCGTGTGCAATCTCGGGGGGGCGGCCTTTCTCTGGGCGGTCCCGAAGGCCCTGGCACACCCGAAAACTTGAGGCGCAACCCGCCGGCGGGCACGCGGCCGGACGGACGGAAACTAACCATCGAATTTTGCCGCAAAATAATGTAGCATTAAAAGATAGGCAAATTATGAATACTGCAAACGAAGAACGACTGAAGATAGCTGTATTTATCGATTTCGACAATATCGCCATCGGCGTGAAACAATCGCTGGGCCGCAATTTCGACGTCGGCACGGTACTCGAAGCCATCAAGGAAAAGGGCGAAGTCATTACGAAAATCGCCTACGGCGACTGGAAGCGAGCGGAGGATTTCAGCCGCGCCATGACCCAGCACGCCGTCCAGATGGTGCAGCGCAACCTGACGCCGGGCGGGGACAAGAACGGGGCCGACATCGCCCTGGCGCTCGACGCCCTGGAAACGGCCTTCACCCGGGCGCACATCAACGCCTTCGTCATCGTCGGCGGCGACAGCGATTTCATCGCCCTGGTGGAAAAGCTCAAGCAGTACGACAAGATGGTGTTCGTGGTCGGGGGACGCGCCTTCACCAGCGTCATCCTTCAGAAGAACTGCCACGAGTTCATCGCCTACGAAAACCTGATCGGCGTACAGTCCGGGTCGAGAAGGTCCTCGGGCCGGGCGCAGGTCTCGAGCTCCGCGTCGCTGCAGAGCGCACTCCCGCTGATCCGGCGGGCCATGAAGATCCTCTCCGACCGGGAGGTCTCCCCACAGTTGGGGCTGCTGAAGAGCACCCTGCTGCAGCTCGACTCCACCTTCTCCGAAAGGGACTACGGAGTCAGCAGCTTCCGCGATTTCATGCAGAAGCTGGCCGACACCGGGGCCATCCACCTCAAGCAGGTGGACCGAAGCCTGCTCGTGGAGCTGAAGGAAACACGGGAACAGGCACGGCGTGGGACAGCCGCCAAGGCGGCGGCGACCGAGGAGGCGGCCGCGACGGAGGCAGAGGCTGCAGGACAGGAACAACTTCCGCCAGCACAGGCGGAAGAAACCGGGTCGCATTCCGCGACCGAAGGGTCAGTGATGCATCACGAGGACGCCCCGGCCAAGCCGTCCGCCCAGGCCTCGGAAGCGATCCGGGCGCTGGAGGAAGCGCTGCGGAATTCCCGCCCACGGCCGCACTGGCCGATGTATCTCCGCACCTTCAAGCAGATGATCCGGTCGCTGCAGCCCCCGTTCGACGAACACCAGTACGGGATATCGAGCATCTACGACCTGGTGCGGCAGGCACACCGCGACGGGTTGCTCCATGTCGAACGCAACCGGCAGGGGATTCTACGCATATTCGCCGGGGAGCGCTTCCCGAAGGGGGACTCCGAACCGGTGCCCGGAATGACCGTGCCCCCGCAGCCTGAGGGGGAAACGATCGCGGCGGAGAAAACGGAACTTCCGGTCCGGAGCGAAGTCGAATCTGCTCAAGAGGAGGCTGCCCAACCCGCCGCCGCCACGCCTGACCCGTCCGGAGAGGACAAGCCGGCTGGAAAGGGCGAACCAGCGGAAGAAAGCAAACCAGCCGGAAAACGCAAACCTGCCGCAGAGGACGAACCAGCGGAAGAAGATAAACCAGCCGGAAAGGGTAAATCTGCCGTAAAGGACAAACCGGCGGAAGATGATAAACCGACCGGAAAGGGCGAACCTGCCGCAGAGGACAAACCGGCGGAAGAAGGCAAACCGGAATCCGAGGCCCCGACAAGCGAGCCTGACAAAAAAGCGGCTGCCGGCAAAACCGAGGATCCCAAGCCGAAACCGCGCGCCCGCAAGAAGACGACCACGACGGCAGCGGCCAAGAGCGCGAAGAAAACCACCACTCCCCGCAAGCGCAAGAGCGCTAAGGATACGACCAAGGAAAAGGAAGAAGAGGAAAAGTAACAGGCAGGTTCCGCGGGCGGCCGGGGCAGGAGCCCCGCCCGCCCGCGGGCAAAGCTATTTGCTCCGCTTCGAAACTACGATCAGAAGCCCCTTGGCGTCATCGAGCTTGTCCGGGTCGGTCCCGATCTCCACAAACCTGTTCAGCAACTCCAGGGTACGTGCGTCCTTTTCCTTCCCCTCGGCGAAATAGAGCCGGCCGAGGTCGTAGTGGGCGTCGGCATTGTCCGGGTTGAGCTTGATCACCCGCTCCAGGGCGGCCTCGGCCAGGCGCGGCTCCTGGTTTTTCACCCGGGCCGCCAGCTCCATCAGGACCTGCTCGGGGCTGCGGTCGCCCGCACTCCGGGGGTCGGCCATGACGTCGACCGCCTGTTCGAACTTCTTGATGTCCAGGTAGAACTGGGCGAAGGACATCTGGTATTCACCCACGTTGGCCGCCGGGGCCAGTTCGATCGATTTCCGGAACGCGGCTTCCGCTTCCTCCTGGCGGCCGAGCTTCCCCTGGGCGCGCCCGATCTGTCTCCAGATCACCGGCTGCTTTTCGGACGCGAGGCGGTTGGCTTCCTCGAACTTCGCAAGGGCGCCCGCCGCGTCCCCCGACTGCAGCATCTTGCTCCCCTCGTCAAGCACGACCTGGGCCTTCTTGATCGCCTCGTTTTCCTTCATGCCGGTGATCGTCTTCTGCAGGCTCGCCAGGGAAGCATCCCCCGGCTTGAGCTCGAGCGCCCTGCCGACGGCTGCAAGGGCCTCATCGTATTTCCCCGCCTGGGCCAGGGCGCGGCCCATGTTGCCGTACAGGTCGGGGTCGCCCTGGACCGTCTTGGCGGCCTCGGCGTACAGCGCGGCCGCCTCCGCGTATTTCTTTTGCTTGAACGCGGCCTCCGCCTTGAAAACCGGCATCTGCGGCAGCAGTTTCTGCACATTCTGCGCGATCGCCTCGTAACTGTTCGGCTGCCCGGCGGGAACGGGGAGCGCTTTCAAGACCTCGGCGAGGGACTCGGCCTGTTTCCAGGTCGCCGCGGCGTCATCGAACCGCGACTGCTGCAACTGCACCACGCCGAGGTAATAGAGCCCCTCGGCCAGGGACGGGTTGATCTCGAGCGCCTGGCGCAGGAGCTTCTCCGCCTCCGGGAAGTTGCTCTGCTGGGATGCCTGCATCCCCTGTTGCAGCAGGGCGGCCGCATTCTTCTCGATCAGCGGGTCCTCGAAATAGAACTTCCGGTCCGCGCCGGCCTCGAGCTTGAGGGCGGCCGACCCGGAGGATCCCTTGACCTCAACAAACTCGTAAAGCGCCGGGGCAAACCCTTCCTTGCGCCCCACCACCCGGTAGATTCCGTCATCAAGCTTGTTGAAGGCGGCGATCCCCTGGCTGTTGGACTTCGCATCCTTGGCTTTTTGGGTAAGAAGGTTGAAGACGACAACCTTGACGTCCTTCACGGCGTTGCCCGAGGCATCCAGGCATTTCACCTGGATTCCCCCCTGCTGGGCCCAGGCCGGCAGCGCCAGCACAAGAAGCGATACAACCGCGAGAGCGGTAACGATCCGTCTACTGCATTCTTTTTTCATTGGCGACCTCATCCGCATCATGATTGACGGGGATTCCCCCCATCCGGAGACCTATGACATTACACGCTCGGCCGGTTTTGTGCAACTCGAACCTTGGTCCCCTCAAGGGACGGCCACTACGAAGCCGGCGGTCCCCGTGGTGCCGTTGCGATCGCCCGCCCGGATGCCGATCCGGTGCTCACCGGCCGCAAGCTCCGGAGTCGTCACGAGGTACTCCTCCCGGGGTGAATCGGCGATGCCGTCAACGGGGGAAAGGAGACGCCAGGGGCCCCCGTCGACCGCGACCTCCGCGCTGTGGAGAACCCCGGTGGAAACGCTCGCCCGGAACCGGACCTCCACCCTGCGTCCGCTAACCGACCAGTCGAGGATCTCGATCTGCGGCGGGGCGGCCGCCACCACGAAGGGGGCGCTCACCCGCTCCCCGACGAGTGACCGGTCGAAGGGATTGGAGAGCTCGTCGTCCGCCACCACCTTCAGGCGGTAGGTCCCGTCCGGGAGCGCCGTCGTACCGAGGGTGTAGAAGGTGTCGCAGAGGCCCGATTCCAGTAATTTCCACTCCGATTCCGCCTCCCCCTTGAGGTAGAGGGAATAGCGCAGGGTATCCCCGTTGCCGTCCTCCGCCTTCCAGGTGAACGAACGGGCGCCGGCTTCGAGCACCTGGCGGGGAGGGAGCGGCTGGGCTTCCCGCCCGCGCACGCGCGGCGCGTGCAGGCCCTGCCCGTCGGCGGGGGCCGTGGCGGTGTAGAAGCCGCTCGCGGCCATGGACGGCTGCTTCTCGAGCGCCAGGCCATGCGGCAGGATTGTGAGTTCGGTGACGCGCGGCCGCACGTTCAGCTGCAGATAGGAGATCCGCACCCCTTTCAGGGAGCCCTCGCCGGCCTCCCCGTCAAACCTGGCCCGCCACTGCAGGTAGCGCGCGCGCGGACTCGTGATCGCCGCTCCGGGCTCCAGGCAGGGGGGACTCCAGTCGCTCCATGACCCGTCGGGCCGGGGGGTGTTCCCGCTCCGGGTGGCCAGGGCGACGCCCCGGACCGGCCCGGCCGTGTCCCAGTCGATCCTCCCCCAGGTGGAGACGGTCCCGGCATCGAGCGTGTCCGACTCGAAAGTCCCGGAAGGCGCCTTCCCCTTCCGGAGCCGGTAGACCTTTCCCCGGTTACTGGTCCCGACATAGACATCGTCCCCCGCGACGATCAACCGGGACGCGTCCTCCTCGGGCAGGTCGGTGACCACCGCCACCCGGCCGCCGGAGCGGAGGGTCATCAGCCTCCCCTTGGGGCCCGTGGCCACCTGCAGCTCCCCGTCGGCGCCGGGGACGATATCGAACGCCGTTTCCCCGTCGGCACTGTAGAGGAGCTCGACGGCGCCGTCGGCGCCGATGGCATAGACCGCCGCGGCGCCCGACCGCTTCCTCCCCTCGCCCCCTTCCGTCGCGGTCCCCGCCCCCTGCCCCGCCGCGGCAGGGGCGGAGCCCGCCCCGCCGGCGCCCGCCACGACCGTCACCGTGGTCGAAACCGTCACGACCCCCTCCCCGGCGGAAGCGGGAGCGCTTCCCGGCGCCTTCGAGGAGGCGGCGGCGGCATACAGGGTGCCGAAACGGTCCATGGCGAGCGCGTGCACCTCCTCGTAAGGGGTGTCGACCAGGGCAAACCCCCTCCCCCGCGGGTCGACGCGGAGCACGCGCCCGTTCGGAGCGGTCCCCGCCAGGAGATCCTTCCCCTCGAACCTGAGGCACCGGACATGGCTGTCACCGGAGACGTGAAACACGGTCCCCTGTCCCTCCCGGTTCACCCGGTAAATGACGCCGCCGGCGCCGGTCCCGACGTAGAGATTGTCCTCGGCGTCAAACACCATCGCCCATATGTAGGTCCCCTCCGGGTCGAAGAATTCCTCCGGGTCGTTCGCCCCGCGCAGGCGGTAGATCCTCCCCTCGGGAGAGGTGCCGGCGTACAAGGTGCCGGAAGAATCGAGCGCCAGGGCGAAGACGTGGAGCTCGCGGGACTCGAAATAGAGACTCCCCTTCCCTTCGGGGTCGATCCGGTACACTTTCCCCTCGGCCCCCGTCCCGACGTAAAGGTTCCCCGCCCGGTCGCGGACCATGGAGAAGATGTATTCCTGGCCGGTGTCGAACCACAGGTCGAGGGGGGGAGCCAGCGAGAGAGCCCCGTCGGAGGCGAGTGACACGCCGCTGAATACTCCCGCGAGCATTTCCTCCCGGGTGAAATTTTCCCAGAACCGCGGCAGGGCGGCCCAGGAAACGGCCGAAAGGGCCAGAAAGACGAGCGGCAAGGTGGATGTCCTTATACGCATGCACAGACCTCTTGTCAGGGCTTGATCTCGATCGTCATCGACCGGGAGCCGGCGATGACGTCGTCCAATGCGGGGAGTTCGTATTCCGCGAGCGGGGCGGAGCGGATTTCGGCCAGCCCTCCCGATTTCCGGTCCGATTGGAGGGCCGAGAGGATCGACGGGGGGAGGCCCGGCATCCCTTCCCCGCGCATCACCGCCCCGGGCGCGCGCCGGGAAAACCGGAGATAGAGCCGGTCGTTGCGGCGCATCCGGTTGAGGAATCCGATCAGCCGCCCCGAAGAACGCGGGGTGGACACCCCCCCGTCCTGCTTCTGGTCCAGCGTCGTCAGGGTCGCTCCGTCGGCCAGGGTCAGGGTGAGCGACCCGGGGGAGGCGGTGGCGGGGATCTTAATGGTGCGGACGTCGCGGATAACCGCGCCGTTGACCCGCTGCGCCGTCATCGTCAGTTCGACCGTCTCCCCCGCTTTCACTTCCCGGCGGTCCAGCCCGATCGATTCGAGCCGGGCACCCCGGTCTTCTTCCAGGACCGAAATCTCCAAATCGACGGACTCCAGGTCCAGGCCCGGGGCTTCGGTCGTCATCAGGTAGTTGACCGGCACGGCAACCGAAAGGGCGGCGTTCTGCACCGCTTCGCTGCGGGAGGAGTAGCGCCCGGCGATCCGGACCGTGTCCTCGTTCCGGATGCCGATCTTCCCCTCGACCCCGATCGTGGCCTCCCCCTGGGCGCGCTCGGACGCGGTGATGGTGTTGTAGACCACCATGTTGAGTAACACCGGGGTCAGCATGGAATCGCGCGCCAGATCGAACCGGTACTCCTTCCTCGCGCCCCGGCTCGAGAGGAGGCCGATCCGCACCGGCACGGTGCGCGCCCTCTCCCCCACGATGCCGTAGATACCCATGCCCCGGTCCTGGCGGATCGCCCCCACGGCCCTCCCGGCCGCGAGGATCTTGAAGGAGCTCTGGAGGCTGGGGAAGATGGTCACCACGCTGGCCCGGTGCATGGGAAGTTCCGTGGCGCCCAGCTCGAGGAGATTGTGCCCGAAAGCGTAGAGGCGGTTCCCGTCCACCCAGGTCACGGTCCCCCCGGCGGAGATGTCCAGGTCCCCCCGCACGAGGGCAACCACGATATTGGAGCCGGGTTCGAACGGGGGGGAGTCCCCCGGGGCGTCTTCGGCTGGCGCGCCGGAACCTTGCAGCAGGGTCATCCCCGCATCCCGAAACCGGGGGGCGAAGGCCGCCAGGGTGCCGGGATGAAAGCCCCCCAGGGAAAGGGGAGTGGCGATCGGGAGCAGGGTGTGCGCGTCCCGCGCGCCCGGGGGCGTGTTTCCGCCCCGCACGATCGTGAACTCGAGTCCTCCGCCGCCGGCGGCGGCAAGCGGCAGCGCCGTGTCCCAGAGCCGGCTCTTCTGCGGGCGCGCGGAACCGCCCTTTTCCTCGAAGGCGTCCACCATGTGGGCAATGGGGGTGATTCCCGCGATCGGTTCCCGGGCGAAGGAGTAGGTATAGGCGACGGCGCCGAGAAGCTTTCCGTCGATGTAAACGGGGCTGCCGCTCATCCCCTCGAAGATACCGTACCTGTCGATCACGCCGCCGCTGAAGCGGGCCAGCACCGAGTCAGCCCCCGGAGTCACCCCGCGCATCACCCCGAGGATTTCCACCTGGAACTCCTCCGGCCGGGTGCCCTGGAAGCAGGTCAGGCCGACCCCCCTGAGCCCGGGGCGAATGTCCTCGATCCGGAAGAAATCGGGGTGAGCCCCGGAACCCGAAAAGGGCGCCAGGGCCAGAAGAACCACGGCAAGCCAGAGCGATCGTCTTGTCATCCGTCCCGACCTTTCCCGGCAAGTATAACAGAATGTTCCGGGATGACGGCCAGGGACACATTGCGGTTGACGAAACCGGAGCGGGGGCCGATCATGGAGTCCATGGTGAGCGAGGACTTGTGCGCCGTCATCCTGGCCGGCGGACGAAGCCGCCGGATGGGGAGCAACAAGGCGCTGATGACGATCGGCGGGCGCCCCCTGATCCAGATCGTGATCGAACGGGCTCTCCCCCTGACGCAGCGAATCCTGATCTCATCGGACGAGGGGGAGGAGTACCGGCTCCTCGGCTTCCCCGTCGTTCCGGACCGCTACCGGGACCATGGCCCGCTGGCCGGACTTCACGCCGCCATGCACCACGAGCACGCCTCCCTCTACCTCGCCTTGGCGTGCGACCTCCCGGGCGTCCCCACCCCCCTGCTCGAGTACCTCGTCGCCTGCGCCGAAGGGTACGACGCCGCCATCCCGCGCTCGCGCGACGGGCTGGCCCACCCTTTGTGCGCCGTCTACCGCAGAAGCTGCCTGTCCCGGATCGAAGACGCCCTCGAGCACGGCGCCCGGAAGGTGATCGCCACCTTCCTCGACGGCCCCCTGCGCATCCGCTGGGTACCCCACGGAGATGGCCCGTTCGATGACTCCGACCTGGCCAATATCAACACTCCCGGAGACTTGCAGAGGCTCCGCCGGAGGATGGAGGGGGAAACCTCCATAAACTCTACATATGGTAGCCAGTTACGCAAATAACCCCATTATGTTGTGATTTTTCTTGACCTGGCTCCAAACCGTTGTGCTATATTGACCCCCTATATCGGAAACACGACAGCTTGACCCGCAGCGGCAGACCACGGCCCGAATGCGGGCCGATTCCCGGAGCCTCTTTCCATGAAACGGCGGGTATTAATGGATGAAACCAGGTTGGGTTGGTTCCTGCGCGCGCTCCTGCCCGCCGCCCTGATCCTGTTCGCGGTCATCGCCCTGGTTCTCGGCTTCCCGATGTACAGGATCTCCTACCCCGGCTCCGTGACCGAGTCGGTCGACCCGTCGCACTACCTTCTCTCCTGGCTCGAACTCCAGATCCCCTCGAGCCGCGGGGAATCGATCCCGGGGTGGTGGATCCCGGGCCTCAAGCACGCCCCGGGGATCATCCTGGCCCCCGGCTATGGCATGAGCCGGTCGGACGCCCTGAGCCTTGCGGTCGCCCTGCATCAGCACGGGTTCAACCTGGTGGTGGTCAACCAGCGGGGGAGCGGCGGCGCACCCCGGGGGGCCAGTACGCTCGGCCTCCGGGAAGCCGACGACATGGCCGACACCGTGCGCTTCATGATCGGGCGCCCCGAAAACAACCCCGAGTGGCTGGGGATTTGGGGAGTGGACACAAGCGCTTTCGCCGCCCTCAAAACCGCTGCCGCCTTCCCCGAAGTCCGGGCGGTCGCGGCCGACAGTGCCTACGCGACGATCGATCATTTTCTGGGCTACCGGCTCGCCGAGGATTTCGGCGTGGACAACAGCATCCTGCACTTCGCGTGCTGGCAGCTCTTCCGGCTGATCCATATCGCGGACTTCCGGGCCCTGGACCGGCCCCTGCCGGTCGAAGGGCTGGCGGGAAAATCGATCCTGTTCATCAAAGGGGAGGGGCGCGGGACCCTGGCGGCCTCGACCGAGGCATTGCACGCCGTCGTGCCGCAGGGGGAACTCATGACCCACCCGACGGCGCGGGTGCACGCTCTGAGCGGCGAAGGGCTCAAGAGTTACGACCGGCAGGTAGCCGGCTTCTTTCACCTGAATTTGCAATAAGAGGCGCGGGAATCCAACCGAGGGCAAACGAGAGAGCGGAAAGGGTGACACGAACGCTATGAACCGAATCAAGAAACTGGAGCTCGTGGGATTCAAATCCTTCTGCGACCGCACGCACATCCCCTTTAACGAGGGGGTCACGGTCATCGTCGGCCCCAACGGCTGCGGGAAGAGCAACATCTCCGACGCCATCAGCTGGGTGGTCGGGGAGCAGAGCGCCAAATCGCTGCGCACGGACAAGATGGAAGGGGTGATCTTCAACGGGACCCAGAAGCGCAAACCAACCGGCTTCGCCGAGGTCATCCTGACCCTCTCCCTGGACCACGAGATCGAGATCCCGGGGGCGCCCGAGTTCAACCCGGCCAATTTCAGCATCGGCCGGCGGCTCTACCGCTCGGGGGAAAGCGAGTACTACCTCGACGGCCAACGCTGCCGACTGAAGGATATCCAGGCCCTGCTCGAGGGGACCGGCCTGGGCCCCAACTCCTACGCCATCCTGGAGCAGGGGCGGATCGGCCAGATCCTCAGCTCCAAGCCCGCCGAGCGCCGCAGCCTGATCGAGGAAGCCGCGCGCATCACCCTCTTCAAGAGTCGGCGCTATTCGGCGGAGAACAAGCTGGAACAGGCCCAACAGAACCTGACACGGGCCGAAGACATCATCCGCGAGGTGGTGCGGCAGCTGAACTCCCTGCGCCGGCAGGCGGCCAAGGCGCGGCGCTACAACAGGATAAGGGAGGAACTCCGCTCCGTCCAGCGCCTCAAGATCGGGATGGAGGACCGCGAACTGCGCCGGAAGCTGTCCGAGTGCGCCGCGCGTTTCACCGTGGCGCAGGAGCGGGAGGAGGCGATGCTGGCCGAGCTGGCCGGGGCGGAAGGCGCGCGGGACGAAGCGCGCCGTGACAGCGCCCGGCAGGAGGAGGAGGTCAACCAGGTCCGGGAGCGCCTGACGGGGCTCAAGGTCGATGCAGGCGACGCCCGCAACACGCTCGAAAAACAGGAGACCCAGCGGCTCGGGCTCATCTCCCGCACCGGGGAGCTCGAACGGGAACAGGCGGCCATCGCCGACCGGGAGCAGATCATCGGGCGCGAGACGGAACGGCTCCGGGAAACCGGCGACGCGCTCGCCCGGGAAATCGCCCAGGAGCAGGAGGTCGTCGAGGCGGAACAGGCCAAGAGCGAGCGGCTACAGGAGGGGATCCGGGAAACCGAAACGCAGATCGACGAGCTCCGCTCCTTCCTCCTGACCGGCGCGGGGAAACTGTCGGACCTGAAAAATCTGCAGGCTCGCTGCCAGGAAAGCCTGGCCCGGATCGCGGCCCGGGCCGCCCGCCTCGAACATGAGCGGCAGGCCAGGGCCGAGGAAAGGGCCGGACGGACGGCCGAACTGGAGAGGGTGCGCGGCGACTACGCCCGCAAGGCGGAGCGACAAAAGGAGGTGGCCGCGGCCGGTGAGGAACTCGAGGGACAGGCCGGACGGCTGGCCGCCGCGATCGAGCGGCTGACGGAGGAACTCACGGCGCACTCCAACGAACACAGCCTGATGCAGCACCGCTACTCCTCGCTCGAGGAGATCGAGCAGCGGCGCAGCAACTACTCCGAAGGGGTGCAGAAATACCTCTCCACCAGGATCCCGGGGGAGGAGGAGTGCCGCGCGAAGACGCTGGCGGACCATATCGAAACCGACCCGGCCTACGAGGCCGCGCTCGAGGACTACTTGAACGCGCCGCTGCAGTACATCCTGGTCGAGAACCGGGACGACGCCATGAGCGGGGTGGAGCGGCTCAAACGGATCGGCGCCGGGAAATGCACCTTCATGACCCTGCAGAACGGCCATAGCCACGGCCACGGCACCGGCGCCGGCCGGCCCGAAATCGAGGGGGACGGGGTGATCGGCTACCTGGACGGGCTGCTGCGCATGACGCCCGACGTCAGGCACGCGTTCGAACGCGCGCTCCCCGAATTCGCCTCGACCGTCATGGTTTCCGACCTCGACACGGCGTTTCGGCTGGCCGAGCGGTCCCCCGCCGCCAACTTCCTGACCCTTTCGGGGGAAGCGTATTCCCCGCGCGGCACCCTGTCGGCCGTCGGAGAGCGCAAATCGATGGCGGGCTTTCTTGCCCTGAAACGCGAAAAGCGGGAACTCGACAGGAAGCTGGCCGCGCTGGCCCAGAAGATCGAATCGGCGCGCGCGGAACTCTCCGGCCTCAAAGAAGAGCAGTCGGTCGCAGCGGAATCGATCAAGGCCCTTATGGCCGAGGCTCGGAAGCTCGAGGTGGAAACGGCCCTGACGGGGCACGAGATCTCCAGGATCGAGGGGGACCTGGGCCGGATCGAACAATCGGAGCAGGTGGCCGACACGGAAATCGCGCAGCTCGAAACGGAGCGGCGGGAACTCGCGTCCCGCCTGGAAGGGGCGGCCGGGGAGATCGCCGAGATCGAGGCCAGAAGCGGGACCGGGTCGGAGGAGCTGGCCGAACTCAACGCGCAGCTGCAGGCGCTGCGCACGGAAAGCGCCTCCCTTTCCAAGGAAATGGGGAGCCTCGTCTCCGCCCACGCCGTCAAGAAGGAGCGGCGCCTCGGCATCGACGCCTCCCTGCGGCGGCTCGCGCAGGAATCGGAGGAGGTGCGCCGGCGCGCCGAGGCGAACCGGACCGAAGCGGCCCAGGTGCGCGAGCGAATCGCGGAGCTGCGCGTCGCCCAGGAGCAGGCCCGGGAGCGGATCGCCGAATGCACGCAGACGATCGAGAGGACGACGGAAACGCTCGGGGAAATGCAGGCCGCCCTTTCGTCCGGGCGTGCAGCACTCGAACAGGTGGAGGAGCAGCTGCGGGTCCTGCTCTCCGGACGTGAAGAGGCCCTGAACGCCCGGAGCCGGATCGAGATCGAGAAGACCCGGCTCGAAAACGACCTGGAGCACCTCGAACGCCATTGCCAGGAGGAGTTCCATGTCCCTGCGGCCGAACTCATCGTCGACATCGAGGACTCGGGCTGGCAGCGCGACTACCGGGAAGTGGCCGAGGAATACGACCGGATGCGCAAGACGATCGAAAACTTCGGGGCCATCAACATGCGCGCCCTGGAGGAGTACAAGGAGCTGGAGCAGCGCTACCAGTTCCTGAACGGCCAGCGCCTGGACATCGAACAATCGATCGCCGACATCCAGAAGGCGATCGCCGACATCAACCGGCGCTCCATCGAGCAGTTCGAGGAGGCGTTCCAGGCGATCCGGCGCAATTTCCAGGAAGTGTTCCAGATCCTCTTCGGCGGCGGGCAATGCGACCTGAGGCTGCTCGACGAGGACGACGTGCTCGACAGCGGGATCGACATCATCGCCCAGCCCCCGGGCAAGCGGCTGCAGAACGTGCTGCTGCTGTCGGGGGGGGAGAAGGCGCTGACGGCCCTGGCGCTCCTGATCGCCATCTTCCGCTACCGGCCGAGCCCCGTATGTGTCCTGGACGAGGTGGACGCGCCGCTCGACGACGCCAACGTGAACCGCTTCACGCGCCTGGTCACCGAGCTGAGCCAGAACACCCAGTTCATCATCATCACCCACAACAAGAACACCATGGAAACGGCCCAGACAATGTACGGCGTCACCATGGAAGAGCCGGGGGTTTCCAAAATCATCGGCGTGGATTTCCGCCAGCAGCAGGCGCTGGCCAGCTGATCCGGGGAGACATATGGTAAAGAAGCCAAACCTTTGCATCCAGACCGATCTGGAGGGGCTGAAACTGCTCCGCCGGGGAAAAGTGCGGGATCTTTACGCCTGCGGGGACAAACTCCTGCTCGTCGCGACCGACCGCATCTCCGCCTTCGACGTCGTCCTGCCGACCCCCATCCCCTGGAAAGGGGCCGTCCTGACGCAGCTGTCGCGCTTCTGGTTCGCCATGATGCGCGACCTGGTCCCCAACCACCTCATCAGCACCGACGCCGCGGAATTCCCCGCGGAACTCCAACGCCACCGCGAGGTCCTAGACCTGCGAAGCATGCTCGCGGTCAGCGCCGACATGTTCCCGATCGAGTGCGTGGCGCGCGGCTACCTGGCCGGCTCCGGCTGGAAGGAATACCAGGACCACGGCACGGTGTGCGGGATCGCGCTCCCGCCAGGCTTGCGGGAGTGCGACCGGCTCCCCGAACCCATCTTCACCCCGGCTACCAAGGCGGAATCGGGGCACGATATGAACATCTCCTACGAAGAAGCCGCCCGCAGGATCGGGGAGGGGCAGGCTTCCAGGCTCCGGGACCTCACGCTGGCGATCTACGCGCGGGCTGCGGAGTACGCCCTCGAGCGCGGCATCATCATCGCAGACGTCAAATTCGAGTTCGGAGTCTACAACGGCGAGATCATCCTGTGCGACGAGGTCCTGACCCCCGATTCGTCCCGCTTCTGGCCCCGCGACCGGTACGAACCGGGCAGGAACCAGCCGTCGTTCGACAAGCAGTACGTCCGGGATTACCTGGAGGAGATCCACTTCAACAAGCAGCCGCCGGCCCCCGAACTCCCACCCCGGGTGGTGGAGGGGACCACAGCCAAGTATCTCGAAGCCTACCGGATTCTGACCGGTTCCCCCCTGTTTTAAGGGGGGGAGATTCAGAAACACGGGTTTCACAAATCGGTTTTTTTATTTGTGAAACCCGTGTAACCTATAGCGCATGCATCCGGGCCAGTGGACTACCTTCGACCTCCTGTTCGCCGGGATCGTGGCGCTATCGACGCTGCTGGCCCTCTGGAAGGGGATCGTGCGCGAGATTGTCAGCCTCGTCGCCCTGATCGCCGGCTTCCTGCTCGCCGTCTTTTTCTACCCGGTCCCGGCCGCGCGCCTGATCGATTTCTGCCGCACCGAACAGATCGCCAACCTGGCCGGATTCCTCGTCATTTTCCTGGGCACCCTGCTGGCCGGCACGCTCGTCTCCATCGCATTGAACCGGTTCCTGAAGGCGGTGACGCTCAAATGGGCCGACCGGTTCCTGGGCTCCATTTTCGGCTTCCTGCGCGGCTGGGCCGTCTGCTCCATCCTCGTCCTCGCCCTCATCGCCTTTCCGGTGAAAAAGGATCTCCTGTCCCGCTCCGTCCTGGCCCCTTTCCTGCTCGGGGGGGCGAGCGCCGCCGTACGGTTGACGCCCCAGAGTCTCAAGGACAAGTTTTACACCCACTACCGGAAAGTACTCCATTCCTGGAACCTGCAGCAGGAGGAGCCGTGAGCGAAAACCACCGCCCCCCGCGGTTCAAGGAACGCCTGGAAGCCCTCTGCGCGGAAATGGTCGAAAAGGGGATCCTCTTCCCGGAAGCCATGGAGCAGTTCGAGCGCTGCTTCATCGCCGAGGTGATGCGGCGCAACCAAGGGCACCTGCTCAAAACGTCGGCCGCCCTGGGCATTCACCGCAACACCCTGGCTAAGAAGGTCAGCCTCTGGAAGATCCCGAGAAAACCGGAGCGTTAGAACTTGAACATCAGGTCGAGCTGCAGCCGATGGTAATCGTCGGCCCCCGCGGCCGTCCCCAGCTTGTTGAAGAAGTAGCTGGCGCCCGCGCTGAAGTTTTTGGCCAACTGGACGTCCATTCCTAATTCGCTCCCCTTCCCGTTGGTCCCGCCGCCGATGAAATCGCTGTCGGTAAAGATGCCGAGCACCGCGTCCTTCTCGATGTTGCGATAGTTGTAGCGGAACTCCACGGAACCGGGATCCTTGAGCTTGCCCGCCTTGGCGCCGAGGAGCCACCCCTGGTTGTCGACGACTCCCCCCCCGGCAACGTTTTTCACGTAATCGACAAAGACCGCAATGGGGAAGCTGCCGGCGTTGATCTTCATCTCGCCGAACAGCTCCAGCAGGTTGTAATCGTACAGGTAGCGCCCGGTTCCATCTACGCTGTTCCCGAAGGACTTGGTGGTGTCGAAGATCGGGCGCTGGCCCTGGATGTTTGTATAATCGTAATAGGTGACACCGGCGGTAAAAGACCCCTTTTTATCCGGGAAGGAGAATTCGACCCCCCCCTGGGCGCCGAACAGCCCGGTGTCGACATCGCTGCCCCGCTCCTCCACCCAGAAGCCGCCCAGATTGGTGAAAAATTTCACGTTCCCGCTTTTCCCGGAATACTTGAGGGCGCCTCCTTCGGGATTCAGGTCGCCGTCCCAGATCAGCTCGGTCCCGCCCGGCTTGTAATAGGGGTTCTTGATCTTCCCCCCGACAATGTTCAGTCCCGGAGCCTTTTTGAAGCTGAGATCGAAATAGGCCAGGTCGAGACGGATGTCCTTGGTGGAAAAGCCGGTGTCCAGGCTTTCGTTGGTTGACACGGGATCGGCCGAGCCGCTGGCCAGCTGCAGGCCGACGAGGATGTTGTCGATCGGTTTGGCTTCGACCCCGAAGCGGGCCCGGATGCGATGCCGGTTGCGGGTATCCCGGTTCTCGACCTTGATGGTTTCATGCCGGTAGCGGAAGTCCCCCTTGAGTTTCACCTTGTCCGTCCAGGAATCGGCCGCAGCCGCCATCGCCGGCAACAACAGCATCCCCAGGCTGATCACCCCGACTGTTCTTTTCATCGATCTTCTCCTTGATTTGTCGTTTTCCAGGTCCCCGCCGCCGGGCGGTCGGGACCCGAACACCTGTCGCTCCAACGGGCTGAAATGTACCGCCATCACGTTAAGGCTTGATGAAAGCGGCGTGAACGTTTGAACAATTCCGGAAACGGGTCGGAGCGAAAAACATGGCCTTCGCGGGCCCCTTCGTGTTATTGGAGACAGGACACGGAGCGTCAGAGGGAGGGAAGGACTTGAAAATCAAAGTCGCCGCCGCGGTCGCGCTGCTTGCGTCGCTTTCATTGATACCGGGGATCGACGCCGGGCGCCCGGGGGCCAAGAACGTCATTCTCATGATCAGCGACGGCCAGGGATTCAACACCGTGCGCGCGACGGAGTACTACGCCGGCCGCAAGGCCGTGTATGAAAGCTTCGAGCACCGCTGGGCGATGCAGACCCATTCCTCCGGCCACGCCAACGGGTACACCGGCAGGCCCTACGACCCGGCGGCGATGGCGGCCGATTTCAACTACGCCAAAAACGGCGCGACCGATTCGGCGGCGGCCGCGACCGCCCTGGTGACGGGCGTCAAGGTGTTCGACAACCAAATCAACTTCACCCCCGGCGGCGCCCCCCTCGAATCCCTGTTCGAACATGCGGCGCGGGCGGGGAAGAGCATCGGGGCGGTATCGAGCGTCCCCTTCACCCACGCCACCCCGGCGTCCGTCTACGGGCACAACCGGAGCCGCATGAACTACTCCGACCTGGCAAAGGAAGCCATTTACGGCAGCCACCCCGGGACGCACAACGCGGGCTACGACGCACGCAACCACCACGGCAAACTCAAGGTGATCCTGGCCCCGGGGAACCCGGAATACGACAACGACGCCGGACGGCGTTCCCTCCCCTCCTACGGCCTCATCGGGGAAGAGGCACACTGGCGCGACCTGGCGGCGGGGACGAACGGCTGGACCCTCATTTCGACCCTGGCTGAATTCGAGGCCCTCGGCCGGGGGGATACGCCGGACAAGGTCTTCGGCATCCCGCACGTCTACGAAACACTCCAACAGCGGCGCGGCGGCCGCGCGCCGCGCAACGACAAGACACCCCCCTATGCAACGCCCGCGAATTCCGGGGTCCCCGACCTGGCGACCATGACGCGCGGGGCCCTGAACGTGCTGGACAACAACCCGGCGGGGTTTGCCCTCATGATCGAGGGGGGAGCCGTCGACTGGGCCAACCACGACAACCACGCCGGCAGGATGATCGAGGAGCAGCTCGATTTCAACCGGGCGGTCGAGGCCGTCGTCGAGTACCTGGACCGCAACACGGAGGGGAACAACTGGAACAACACCCTGCTCGTGGTCACCGCCGACCACGAATGCGGCTACCTCTGGGGGGACGGCAGGGTCGAGGGGACCACCTATTTCGATGTCAACGGCAACGGCACGTTCGACCACGGCGTCGATTACGCCCACGTGAAGGACAACGGCGCCGGACGCCTGCCGGGACTCTGGTACCATTCCGGCAACCACAGCAATTCCCTCGTCCCCCTCTACGCCCGGGGGGCCGGGAGCGAGCTTTTCGAGCGCTGCGTCATCGGGGTGGAGCCCAACCTCCGGAAGATCTACGACCTCGGAGAGGGGTGGACGGGAAAATTCATCGACAACACCTGCGTCGCCCGCGTGGTGGAAAGCGGATCCTTCCCGCGGCGGGGCGGAGAGTAAAGCAGGCCGGCGATCAGCGCCGTAAAGGGGGCGACGGTAACCAGGCCGAAACTTCCGACCAGGATGTTCAACACTTCCGCGGTCACGAATGGGGCGTTCAAAACGTTCGCCAGCGGCAACCCCTTGGCCATGAAGAGCAGGAACATGCAGATATGGCTGCTCGAGTAGGCCAACAGCAGCGTGGTGGCCATGGTTCCGATGACGGCCCGGGCGACGCGCAAACCGGACCGGACATGCTCCACAAACCCGATTTCGGGGCGTTTGCGCTTGATCTCGTCCATCGTGGCGGCTATGTCCATGGCAAGATCCATAACCGCTCCCGAACAGGCGATAAAAACGCTGGCGATGAAGATGCCGGTCAGGTCCAGATTGTAGTAGCCGGAATAGAGCAGCGTTTCCGCGAAGGGACGAACGGCCCCGTGCAGGCCGAAGGCGCCGGCAAACCGGACGGCCAGTCCGCACGTAAGCAGGATTCCCAGCATCGAGCCGGCGAAGGTGGCGACACCCCGGCGGTTCAGCCCTCCCACGGCAAAGGTGATCACGGCCGCAAGCAGCGTCACCACGGCCAGGCCGGTCGGGATGGGCGGATACCCCTGCAACAGCAGGGGAAAGTAGAGCTTCCACAGCACCAGGGTCACGAACACGAAGGAAAGGGCCGCCTTGAGCCCCGTCACCCCCGCGACCAAGATCAGCAGCGCGGCAAAAAGGATGATGAGCAGCAGTTGCAGCCTCAGACGGTAATAGCCGCGCGCCATGCCGTTGCCCGGGCGGCCGTCGACGAGGTCGTATTCCACCAGGATCTGTTTCCCCTCCTCGTAGAATTCGTCCATCTCCATTTTTCCCGAAAGCATGTTGGTGACGGACAATTCCTGTCCCCGGTGGGGACCGTCGAGCAGCCGGACCGTCAGAAACTGCGCCTCGGTTTTCATGATGAGGTTCACTTTCACGTGGCTGTTGTCGACCGCGGTGATCCGGCCCCGGGCATGCAGGCCATGGGGTGATTCAGGAATCCCGGCCAAGTCCAGGAACCCCAGCCCGAGACAGACAAGACCGATCACTGCGGAGAACAGCCAATCACGATGAAAACCAGGCATGGAGGCTCCTTCGGAAAAAGGTCGGCGGCGCGCTGCGGTGCGCGCCGCCGACAAAGATCTATTGATTGATATGCGAAGTTTCCTTGCTACCGCGCCACCGGGAGGGCTCCCCGGAAACCAATGGCCCGGGCCAGCTGCTTGGCGATGTCGGTGTTGTCATAGAATCCGGAGAACCTCCACCCCTGCTGCCCTTCGGCGAACACGGGCACGGGGACGCCCGTATGGGAATAAGAAGTCCACCCGATGCTGGCATTCTCGTTGAGAATGTGGGTGATCGTTACGATGATGGGTTCGTACCCGCCGTAAAGATAGGTGTTTTTGGATTTGTTGTTTTTGTTCCGGCCCGCCATCGACTGGTCGTAGGCGTCTTCGAGTTTTTCTTTCTGGTAGGCGTTGAGCCCGTCATAGTTGAGCCCGAAGAGGTCGAGCATCAGGTTTTTCATGTCCGGATTCTGCGCGAGATTGTCAGGCCTGGTCCAATCATAGCCGGGGCTGTAAACGGCTTTGTGCTTGGCCCACTGATCCTGGCTGAAATGAGTGAAACTGACCGTCTGGTCGAGCAACCGGTCGTAGTAGGCCGTATAGCCCGTGGTCGCATGACCGATGCTCATGCCCCCCGTCTCATGGTCCCCCGTAACCACGATCAGCGTATCTTTGGGATGCTGTCGGTAGAAGTCGAGGGCGGCGCCGATGGCGTTGTCGAAGTCGATCATGTCCCCGATGGTGGCCATGGCGTCGTTGGCATGGCTGGCCCAGTCTATCTTGCCACCCTCGACCATGAGGAAAAAGCCGCGGTCCGGCCCGATGCCTCTGCCGCGCCCCCTTCCCCTCTTCCCTTCATAAAGGTTGGCGATGGCCACTTCGGTCATTTCCTTGAGGGAGAGGTTGTCCGCATACTTTTCTTCATCCATGTCTATGGCGTAGGGCATCGCCTGCGAATCCTGCAGCACCGGGTTGATGCAGACCACCCGGCGCTTCGGCGCGTTCTTGAGCGCGCGGATCTGTTCCCCCGAATTGAGGACGGTATAGCCGTTGTCCCTGAGCAGTTTCCAGACGTCAATGGAGCTGTCGCCCGCCCTGCAGGCCTTCGTGGGACACACCAGGCCGCCGCCGCCGAAGAAGTCGTAGCCGCTCGTCGCCAACTGGGCGGCGATGCTGTTCATATAACCACGGTTGGGAACGCTGGCGTAATAGGCCGCGGGCGTGGCATGGTCCAGGGACACGCTCGTGATCACCCCCACCTTCATCCCCTTTTCCTTGGCCAGTTGCGCGACGCTCTTGTAGCTCATGGTCGCGGTATCGTTCATGCCGATGGTGCCGCTTCGGGTCTTGATCCCGGAAGCGAAGGCGGTGGCCGCGGACGCCGAATCGGTCATGAGGGCGGACGTATCGTAGGTGGTTTGCATCCCGCTGTAGAACATCTTGCTCATGTTCAGCCGGTTTTCCGGCTTGAGCAGGTCTTCAGCCTTCTTGTCGCTGCCGCCGTTCAAAACCGTCAGGTACGCCTCCGTGGCCTGGACATGGGCGCTTGCCATGCCGTCGCCAAGGAAGAAGAACACGTACTTGGGCAATCGATGAATCCCGTTGTCCCAGCCCTGTTTTGCCAAGCCGGCATTCGTTCCCCCGCAGATCGCGCAGAACGCCAGCAAAAACGTCATTGCGATTGTTCTCATCCTCCTCATGCTGATCCCCTCCTCGAATACACGCGTTGTATGGTTGAGTCGCCACGGTAAGAGGTGATGCGCCTCGCCTTTCCCACCTCTCTTCCGCGGCCCTGGCCCCTCACCCCTTCCCTGCCGGCGTTTAACCGGTCTTTCGCGGGAACCGGGCACCGCATGGACTATTGCCGGCTGAAACACCCTGCGGTAACGGGAAAGTGTGTCGAGCCGGGATAAACGTAACAGGCGTCGACTAAGAACCGATGAGGCGACCGTGAAGATACAAACAAGATCCGGGATGTTCCGGCCATACCCGTCCGGAATCGCTCACAACAGGTTGCCGGCCGGTTCCGAACGCTCCCCCTTCTCCAAGCGGACATGCCCACGGAGCCATTGCCCCTGGAATGTTCAACCAGGCGGGATAGGCCGTTGGAATGCGCATCGGGGCAGGAATGGTCAAGGCTGGGATTGCCGCTCTCCCCCCCGATCAGCGGATGTCGCGTGAACAGGGCACTTCTCGGAAGGAGGCATTGAGGAGGTCGAGGCAGGGCGCCGGTCCTACAACCCGGCCACGCGCCGGGGACCGGGGTCGCGGACGATGATCCCGCGGCTGCGCATGACCAGGCGTACGCCGTGCATGCAGTCGTGATGTCCATATTTCCGGAGAACCGACCGGATGCGCTCCTCGGATCCCCAATCGCTCCAGAAGACCCCCTTCATCGGGACCACCGACAACTGGCCCCGGTCATAGACATCCATGACTTCCAGAAGGTCACGGGAAAAATTCACACTCGGCAGGTTCCGGTAGGCGCGCTCCACCGCCCCCGTTTCGCGCGTAGTGCCCAGGGCACGGAAGATCCGCTGAAACGCCCGGTGGAGCGCAGGATTGGACAGGCGCACCAGGTCAAGCAGGGAGTCGGGCCTGAACACCATCACCATCGTGTTCCACAGGGCGCCCAGGTCGAGGAGCCGGGCCGCCATGCGGGATTCCGGCTTTTCGATAAAGGCCTTGATGCGGCGCGCCGGCAGTGTCGGCCGGGCGTCCTCGTAATCGGGAAGGATGTACCCGTATTCCGGTTCGGGGCCGGTCGGCACCGCGGCCAGGAAAGCGATCTTTTCGGGCGCCCTCTCCACGAATTCGAACGCCTCCCGGACATGAGCCGCGAACAACCCTTCCTCCAAGATGAAGTGATCCGAGGGAAATATCGCGACCGTGGCATGGGGATATCGTTTGTGGAGATGCATGAGGGGCAGCAGGATGCCGGGCCCGGTTTCCCGATTGGCCGGCTGGACAATCACGGTCCCGGCCGCCCGGCTGCTGATCTGCCTGCGCACCTCGCCGTGCTCCAGGTGGTCGCGGGCGATGACCGTAAAGAGCCGTTCCGCTGCAACCAGCCGCCCCGCCCGGTCCCAGGTGTGTTCGAGCATCGACCGCGTCCCGACAAACCTCATGTACTGCTTGGGAAGATCATATCCCACCAGCCGGCGGATAAAGGGCTGCAGCCGCCGGCCGTCCCCTCCCGCCAGAACGATGCCGCAGCGATCGGACCGAATGTGACCATAACGCATGATTCGCACCTCTTCCCCGTTTACGACATTTCCCAGTAAGCCCGGTGCATCGGATCCCGATAGTACCCGGCCCGTCCGCCCCGAAACGCCGTTCTCACAAAAAACCGGACGACCTTCCAGTAACCCATCTTCTGAAAGCGCCGGTTGGTACTGTGGACCCCGCCCCGCACGACTTTGAACCTCCGCCGGTCGACCAGGCGCGAGAGCTGGTAATCTTCGGCGTAGAGCGCCAGCTCGTCGAATCCCCCAAGAGCATCGAACCGCTCCCGGTCGAAGAGCATGAACATCCCGGTGGCAAAAGGACGGTGGTAGCGGGACAGGCGCTGGACGGCGTTGTTGCAGCCATACATCAGCCCGTCGAGAATGCCGCCGCCCGGGCACAGGATATCGGTGGTGACCAGGTGCAGCGACTGCTTCTTCATCGCCTCCAGCGTCCGCCGGATGAGGGTGCAATCACCGAGTTCGATGTCCGCATCCAGAAAGAGCAGGTACCGGCTGTCCGCGCAGCGCGCGCCGTTGTTGCGCCCGACCGAAGGCAGCCCCCCCTCGATGACGCAGATGTTCAGCTCCCGGCTGAAATTGCGCGCCACCTCGACCGTCCGGTCCGTGCTGTCGGCGTCAGCCAGATATATTTTCGTATCCCGGATGTGCCGGTAGTCCTGCCGGAGCAGCGACAGGAACAAGCGCGGCAGCAATTTCTCCTCGTTCCGGGCCGGAATGACCACGGTCAGTTCGTTCGACATACTCATGGATCTTCACCTCACGTTCCCTGATGGTGATATAGGAGGGCACCCGGTGCGTCCAAGCGCCCGCGTTGGCATAGAAAACGTCCCCCTCCCTCCGCACCACGGCTTCGTGGGTATGGCCGCAGTACACGCAATCGGCGCCGCGCGCCCGGGCGTAAGCCATGGCCCCGGCGGCCACCTTGGGCGTCAGACGCTGCCAGCGTGTATCGAGCCTGTCCAGCATCCGGGCCACCACTCTCCCCCTGGAGCTCAGCTTCTGAATGGAGAGATAGACCTGGCTGGCCAGGCCGTTGAGCAGGAGGTGATTCCGGATGATGAAATTGTCGAACTGGTGCCCGTGGATGGCCAGGTGCCGGACGCCGCCCGATTCCCAGGTATATTCCCGGTGCGCCGGGACCCCGACCAGGTGGGACATGACGTCCACCAGCCCGTAATCATGGTTTCCCTCCACCCAGACCACGTCCACCTTCCGCTTTGGGTTCGACAACTTCCGGATGTGCGAGAGAAAGTCCCAGTGTTCCCGCTTCAGCCGCCGGAAATTGAGGTCGCAGAAGATGTCGCCGAGAAGGATGAGCCGATGGAAACGGAGCGACTGCAGCAGCTCCAGAGCTTCGCGCGCCCTGGAAATCTCCGATCCCAGGTGGAGATCGGACAGGATCACTACGTCATACGGTTCCCCGATCATGGCTGGAAGTATGGCAGAGGATTGTGGGCTTCCCATAAAGGGAGGGTGAAGATTGGGCAAAAAGACGGGGGGATCACTCCCGCTTGATCACCACCAGGCTGAGATCGTCCGATTGTCCGGCGGACTCCAGCCGTCGCCCGATGACGCCGGAGCAGATTTCGCGGGCGGGCGCGGCACGCATGCTCGAAACCACCCGCTCCAGGTGGCGCCGGTTGAACTCGGAAAAAGGGTCCAGCAGCCCGTCGGTGTACAGCAGGAGAATATCCCCGCGTCCCATGAGATTCAGTTCGTTGACCGTGTAGTTCTTCTTGTAGCCCAGCGCCGGTTCGTAGCGCACGGCATCCGCCTGTCCCTCTCCCGGCTGGAGCCCGATGGGGGGGTAACTGACGAAGCGGTCCGGACTGATATCCACGAACCGGTCAAACTCGTTCGAAAACACCAACGGGAGCGGATGCCCGGCATTGATGAAGTGAAACCGGCCGCTGCTTTCGATCTCCCCGTAGATCAGCGTGATGAAGGAGTACGGATCACGGTCCAATTCCGGATCGCGCAGGGTGCGGGACTTCAAAAAACGCGTATTGACCTGCTCGAAAAGGCGCACCGTGATCTCGCCGTTCAAGTCCATTTCATACAGGGCGCCCGTATGAAACGCCTGGTGCAGGATCAGGGCCCGCATCGCGTCCACGAAGCCATGCCCGGCCACGTCGGCCACCAGGATGCCTCCGGCCCCCTCCAGGCGCCTGAGTGCCTGAACCATTTCCCCGCGCCCCGCGCGGGTGGCTTCCCTGATGCGCGTCTCCAGGCAGAAACGCTCCTGGAAGTTGACATAGGTGATCAGGTCACCCCCGACCATGCCATTGAGGGGAACGGTACGACCGTAGATGTCGATCCCCGGAATCGCCGGAACGGCCCCGGGAGCGGGCGCCAGGTGCCGCGCGGTGAACTGGGCCCCGTGGTGCAATTCTTCAAACCGCAATTCGTCCGGTCTCAAGACGATGACACACCTCCATGCGGAGGAAAGCGTAGCAGGAAGGTGTTACCTGCGCATGAAGGAAGGGTGAAATTGCCGCAAACGCCCCGGGGGAGGATGCCGCACTAATGCTCCTCGCGAAACTTGTAGCCGAAGCCGCGCACGGTCTCGATCCATTCGCCGCATTTCCCCAGCTTGCGGCGCAGGGACATGATGTGGACGTCAATGGTCCGCTCGAGGACCGTAATGTCCGAGCCGAGCGCCCCCTCGATCAGCGCGCTGCGCGAATGGACAAACCCGGGGTGGGCGGCCAGGAATTCGAGGAGCCGGAACTCGGTCGCCGTCAGCTCGATCTTCCGGTGCCCGCAGGCCACTTCGTGGCTCGCGCTGTCGATCGAAAGCTCCCCACGCTTGATCCGCTCAGCCGGCAGCTGGTACCCGGCGGAGCGGCGCAGGAGGGCCTTCACCCGGGCGACGAGTTCGCGGGGGCTGAAGGGCTTGGTCACGTAGTCGTCAGCCCCCAGTTCGAGACCCACGACCCGGTCCGCCTCCGCCGACTTCGCCGTCAGCATCAGGATCGGCACTTGCGCCGTCTGCGGCCTGCGGCGCAGCTCGCGGCAGACCTCGAACCCGTCGATCCCCGGCAGCATCAGGTCGACGATCACGAGATCGGGCTTCTCCCTGAGGGCGGCGGCGATGCCTTCTTCCCCGTCCGCGGCGCCGAGGACCCGGTACCCCTCCCTCTCCAGATTGAAGCGGACGAGCTCGACGAGGTCGAGCTCGTCGTCGATCACCAGCAGGGTGTTCTTAGCCATGGTTAGGCCTCCGCTTCGGGTCGGCGGGTGTCGCTCTCGTGGCTGTGGCGCACCTCCCGCCCTTCGACCAGGTAGATCACTTCTTCGGCTATGTTGGTGGCGTGGTCCCCCACCCGCTCCAGGTTGCGCGAGATCAGAATCAGCGCCAGCGCCCGCTCGATCGTCCCCGGGTCCGCCATCATGTAGGTCAGCAGCACCCGGAAAATCTGGTCGCGGTAGGCATCGACCTTCTTCTCCTCCTCGAAGACCCGGTTGGCCAGAGAGCATTCCCTGGTCACCAGCGACTCTAGGCTGTCCTTCACCATCCCCTCGGCTATTTCGCCCATGACGGGCAGGTCCACCAGCGGCCGGAGCGGGGGCGCCTTGAGCAGGTGCCGGGCGTTCCCGATGATGTTGACCGCCTGGTCGGCGATGCGCTCGAGCTCCATGGCGATCCGGGAGGCCATGAAGAGGAAGCGCACGTCCCCCCCGACCGGCTGCTGCAGCGCCGTCAGCTTGACCGCCGTGTCATCGATCTCTATCTGCAGCTCGTTGACCTCCTGCTCCATGCGCATGACTTCGGCGCCCAGAGCCCCGTTGCGTTCAATCAGGACCCGCAGCGCCGTCTCCAGCATCGATTCCGCCAGGCGCCCCATGAGCAGGAGCCTTTCCTGCAGGCTCTGTAACTTCCCTTCGAGTTGACGCATTATCCGAACCTCCCGGAAATGTACTGTTCCGTCTTCGGGTCGACGGGTTTCGTGAATACGGTCTGGGTTTCCCCCACTTCGACCAGCTCCCCGAGAAGCATGAACGCGGTCCGGTCCGAAATCCGGGCCGCCTGCTGCATATTGTGGGTGACGATGATGATGGTGTACCGCTCCTTGAGTTCCATCATCAGCTCCTCGATCCGTGCCGTGGCGCTCGGATCGAGGGCGCTGGCGGGCTCGTCCATCAGCAGGACGTCGGGTTCGACCGCCAGCAGGCGCGAAATGCAGATGCGCTGCTGCTGCTCGGGCGACAGCGACAGCGCCGAAACCCCCAGGCGGTCCTTCAGGGTGTCCCAGAGCCCCGTGGCCCGCAGGCTGCGCTCCACCCGGCGCTCCAGCTCCTCCCCGCTGGCGAGAGCATGGATCTTCGGCCCGTAGGCGACGTTTTCGAACACCGAAAGGGGGAAAGGGTTTGGGCGCTGGAACACCATCCCCACCCGCTTGCGCAACTGCCTCAGGTCGATCCGGCCGTTGTAGATCGACCCCCCCTCGAGCACCACGTCCCCTTCGACCCGCACGCCGGGGATCCGTTCGTTCATGCGGTTGAGGACGCGCAGCAGCGTCGACTTGCCGCAACCCGAGGGCCCGATGATGGCCGTGATCGCCCGGGGGGGGATCCGGAGGCTGACGTCGATGAGGGCATGAAACCGGCTGTACCAGAGGTTCAGGGACCGGGTCTCGATGATGCTTTCCATGGTCATGTGGCCTTCCCGGGGGCGGTCATCCGAACCGCCCCGTGATGTAATCGGAGGTCCGGGGATCGGTCGGGGTGGTGAAGAGTCGCTGGGTCGGCCCGACCTCGATGAGTTCCCCGAACAGGAAGAAGGCTGTGCGGTCCGAAGCCCGGGCCGCCTGCTTGACGTTGTTGGTCACCAGGATGACGGCCAGGCGCTGTTTCAGCTCCTGGAGCGCCAGCTCGATCTTCGCGGTCGAGATCGGGTCGAGGCCGGAACAGGGTTCGTCCAGCAGCAGGACCCGGGGCTCCAGGGCCAGCGAGCGCGCCAGGCAGAGCCGCTGCTGCTGCCCCCCCGACAGGTTGCGCGCCGGCTCGTTCAGCCGGTCCTTCATCTCGTCCCACAGGCAGGCCGCGCGCAGGGCCTTTTCCACCTGCTCGTCGAAGCGGTCGCGCCCCCCGGCGACGAGGCTGATGCCGAACACCAGGTTTTCGTACACCGTCATGGGGAGCGGCGTCGGAACCGAAAAAACCATCCCCACCTGACGGCGCAGCGCGGCCACGTTGAACTCCTCGACCGGGCAGCCGTCGAGCAGGACCCGGCCCTCGACGGCCAGGTCGAGGTCGAGCTCCGCCATCCGGTCGAGGCAGCGCAGAAACGTCGTCTTCCCCGCCCCCGCGGGCCCGATGATGGAAACGATCTCCCCCTGCCGGGCCGCGAGGGTGATCCCCTTGAGGATTTCCCCGTTCCCGGCCCGCACCCGCAACCCCTCGGCCCGGATTTCACAGGGGGTTCCCCGCTCCCGAGCCCTCGTCTTATCGGCCATGGCGCATCCTCTTGCGAACCTGGGCGCGGATCATGATCGCGCTGAAGTTGAGCAGGAAAGTCAGGGCCAGCAGCACCAGCACCGTGGCGTACAGGATCGGCTTGGTGGCCTCCACGTCGGGGGACTGGGTCGTCATCACGTAGACGTGGTACCCCAGTTCCATGAACTGGCTGTTGAGCCGCGTGGGCAGCTCGGGAAGGAAATAAGCCGCGCCGGTGAACATCACCGGGGCCACCTCCCCCGCCCCTCGGCTGACGGCCAGGATCCCACCCGTGAGAATGCCGCCCACCGCCTGCGGGAGCACCACGCGGCGGATCATCTGCCACCGGGTCGCCCCGAGCGAATAGGCCACCTCGCGGTAGCCCTGGGGGATCGCCCGGAGAGCCTCTTCCGTCGCCACCACCACCGTCGGCATGGTCAGGAGGGCCAGCGTCAGCGCCGCCCAGACGATGGCCGGCTGGCCGTAGACCAATTCCCCGCCGTAGAGAACCCGGTCCATCCCCCGGCCGATGAACTCGATGAAGAACCCGAGCCCGAAAAGCCCGAACACGATGGCCGGGACCCCGGCCAGGTTCTGAATCGCCAGCCGCACCACATGAACGAGGCGCGAGCGCTTCGGCGCGTATTCATGCATGTAGATGGCCGTGGCCACCCCGAGTGGAATCACCGCGATCGTCATGAGCACTACCAGGGCAAAGGTCCCGAAGATGGCGGGGAAAATCCCCCCGCCCGTCATCCCGGATTCCGGCGCCTTGGTAAGAAAGGAAGGAGTGACTGTGCCGAGGCCGTGGATCAGGATGTTGCCAAGGATGACGGCCAGCATCAGGACGATCAGTGTGCAAGCCAGGATGCACAGTGCCTGGAAGGCGCCCCCGACGATTCTGGTTCGGTCGGCCATGGTTCAGGAAGCCCCCTGGAGCTTTTTCTGCAGCCGCCCCACCCACCAGTGTCCGAACAGGTTGATGGTGAAGGTGATCACGAACAGAAAAGCCCCGATGAAAAAGAGCACGTGGTAATGCGCGCTCCCCACGACCACCTCCCCGAGTTCGGCCGCGATCGTGGCGGAAAAGGTGCGGATCGAGTCGGTGGGGAGGAGCGAGAGGATGGCGGCGTTGCCCGACGCCATCAGCACGATCATGGTCTCGCCGATGGCCCGGCCGAAACCGAGCACACAGGCGGCCAGCACCCCCGGCATCGCCGCCGGGAGGACGACGCGCGACGCCGTCTGCCAGGAGGAGGCGCCCATGGCCACCGACCCGTCGCGGTAGGCCTGGGGCACCGATGAAAAGGCGTCCTCGCACACGGTGTAGACAATGGGGATCACCGCCAGGCTCAGGCCGATCCCGGCGGTCACGGCGTTCAACCGGAAGGCCCAGCCGAACACCCCCTGGAGCCAATCGGCCAGCACCATCAGGCAGAAGAACCCGACCACCACGCTCGGGATCCCGGCCAGGAGTTCGATGGCGGGCTTGACCGTCTCGCGCACCCAGACCGGGGCGAACTCCGCCGTGTAGAGGGCGGCCAGGACCGCGAGCGGGACGGCGATCAGCGAGGCGATGACCGTCACCTTCAACGTTCCGACCAGCAGCGGCAGGAGCGAGTACTTGGGGAGTTCGGATACCGGTTGCCAGGTGTACTCCGCCGCGGCTCCCTCGCCGGCCGACTGGGGGAGGAAGAGTTTCCCGATGCTGGCCTCCTCCTGGATTTCAGCCGAGGTGAAGATGGGGAGCGCCTCCTTGCCGATAAAGATGAAGATCAGGACCAGCGACACGATCGCCACCATCGCGCTCGCGGTGATCAGCCCCCTGGCCACCCGGTCGCTCCACACACTCGGTCGTTCCGCCGCCCGCGTCATGCTCAGGTTTTTCATCAGCCTATTTCCAGACCAGGGGGTAGAAACCGACCTCTTCACAGATTTTCTGGCCGTCGGGGGTCAGCACCCAGTCGATGAACCGCTTCGTAGCCCCCTGGGGGGTGCCGACCGTGTAAAAGAAGAGGTGGCGCGACAACGGGTAGGTCCTCAGCTCCACCGTTGCCACCGAGGGGAGCACCCCCTCGGTGGCGTCATCGGTCTTGACGGCCACGGGCCGAATTCCGGAGGCGTAGGCAATCCCGCCGTAACCGATCGAAGCGGGGTCCTTGCTGACAGCGTTGACCACGGCCGCGGTCCCCGGCAGGGTCTGGACTTCGCGCCCGAAGTCCTCGTTATCGAGCACGTGCTCCTTGAAGAAGACATAGGTGCCGGAGTTGTTCTCGCGGCTGTAGACGACGATGCGCCGGTCCGGTCCGCCGACCTCGCGCCAGTTGCCGATCTTCCCGGTGTAGATCCCCTTCAGCTGCGCCAGGGTCAGTTCCCCGACCGTGGAGGATTCGGGGACGTAGATCGCGATGCCATCCAGCGCCACCGGGATCTCGACCACCTCCCGGTCGTGACGCTTGCGCACCATCTCCTTTTCCTTCTCCTTCATGGGACGGGAGGCTTCACAGATGTCGGTCCCGCCGTTGATCAGGGCGGCGATCCCCGTCCCGGAGCCTCCACCCGTGACCTGGATCCGCTCCCCGGGGTGCGCCTTCATGTAGGTTTCGGCCCACCGCTGACCCAGGATCACCATCGTGTCGGAACCCTTGATGGTGACCGTGTGTGCAGCCGACCCACCCCCGCCGCATCCCACCAGGCAGCCCGCCAGGGCGCCGGCGGCCAGCAGCGGCCCAATACAGCCCCTTATCTTCATGTACCCTCCCAACTTCAATTCCATCAAATGCTTACATTACATTCATTAAGGCTTTATAAGGGGAAGGTTAAGATTTGGTTAAGATCGGCGCATCACGATAGGGCTTCCGCTCGAGAATGGTGTCCGGAAAAACATCGGTGTCGACAAGTAGCAGCACCTTCATCATGGTCCGGCCGTCCGGCGCAAGATTTTCCAAAAATAAACACATAATTCCGTCCCCCAGGTTGACAAGCCAAAAATCACTCTTATACTGTTAGCACTCGCCACTGGAGAGTGCTAACGGCGAGGACCAACCGGAAAGATATGAGTCAGCCCTTATAAATGCAACTACTTGGAGAGGAGAAACAGAATGAATGTGAGGCCTTTGCACGATCGGGTTCTTGTGAAACGAACGGAAGAGAAGGAAGTGGTCAAGGGGGGCATCATCATCCCCGATACCGCCAAGGAAAAGCCGATGGAAGGCGAAGTCATCGCTGTAGGGGATGGCAAGGTGCTGGATGACGGCAAGCGCGCGGCCATGGACGTCAAGGCCGGCGACCGGATCCTCTTCGGCAAGTACTCCGGAACGGAAATCAAGATCGACGATCAGGAATACGTCATCATGCGCGAAGACGAAATCCTCGCCGTGCTCGGATAACCCAAAGCAATACAAATATATTTAAGGAGCTAATAGACTATGGCTAAAGAAATCATTCACGGCGAGGAGTCTCGCCAGGCGATTCTGCGCGGCGTCAACCAGCTGGCGAACGCCGTCAAGATCACGCTGGGCCCCAAGGGGCGCAACGTGGTGCTGGACAAGAAGTTCGGCTCTCCCACCATCACCAAGGACGGTGTCACCGTCGCCAAGGAGATCGAGCTGAAGGACGCGAACGAAAACATGGGCGCCCAGTTGGTGCGCGAAGTGGCCTCGAAGACGTCGGATATCGCCGGCGATGGGACCACGACCGCGACCGTGCTGGCTCAGGCCATCTTCCGCGAAGGGGTGAAGAACGTGGCCGCCGGCGCCAACCCGATGGCGATCAAGCGCGGGATCGAGGCCGCCGTCGCCACGGCCGTCGAAGAGCTGAAGAAACTGAGCAAGCCCGTCAAGGGCGAGATGATCTCCCAGGTGGGCACCGTTTCCGCCAACAACGACAAGACCATCGGCGGCATCATCGCCGAGGCGATGAAGAAGGTGGGCAAGGACGGCGTCATCACGGTGGAAGAAGCCAAATCGATCGAGACCTCCCTGGAAGTGGTGGAAGGGATGCAGTTCGACCGCGGCTACCTCTCCCCCTACTTCGTGACCGACCCGGAGCGGATGGAAGCCGAGCTGACCGATTGTCTTATCCTGCTCAGCGAAAAGAAGATCAGCTCCATGAAGGACCTGCTCCCGCTCCTGGAGCAGGTGGCCAAGAGCGGCCGGCCGATGCTCATCATCGCCGAAGACGTTGAAGGGGAAGCGCTGGCGACTCTGGTGGTCAACAAGCTGCGCGGCACGCTGAGCGTGGTGGCCGTCAAGGCCCCCGGCTTCGGCGATCGTCGCAAGGCGATGCTCGAAGATATCGCCATCCTCACCGGCGGCAAGGTGATCAGCGAGGACCTCGGGATCAAGCTCGAGAACGTCCGCCTGGAAGACTTGGGCCGGGCCAAGAAGATCACGATTGACAAGGACAACACCACCATCATCGAGGGCGCCGGCAAGCACGCGGACATCGAAGGCCGCGTCAAGCAGCTGCGCGTGCAGATCGAGGAAACCACCTCCGACTACGACCGCGAGAAGCTGCAGGAACGGCTGGCGAAACTGGTCGGCGGCGTAGCCGTCATCAAGGTCGGCGCCGCGACCGAGACCGAACTGAAGGAGAAAAAGGCCCGCGTCGAGGATGCCATGCACGCGACCCGCGCCGCAGTGGAAGAGGGGATCGTCCCCGGCGGCGGCGTGGCCCTGCTGCGCTGCATCACCTCGCTCGACAATCTCAAGCTCACCGACGAGGAGCAGGTGGGCGTCGGCATCGTCCGCCGCTCCCTGGAGGAACCGCTGCGGATGATCGCCCATAACGCGGGCCTGGAAGGCGCCGTGGTGGTCGAGAAGGTGCACGCCAACAGCGATCCCAATTTCGGCTTCAACGCCGAAACCACGAAGTACGAAGACCTGGTCAAGAGCGGCGTCATCGACCCGACCAAGGTGACCCGTACGGCCCTGCAGAACGCCGCTTCCATCGCCGCCCTGCTTCTGACGACCGAAGCCCTGGTGAGCGAGATCAAGGAAGAGGAAAAGGCCCCCGCCATGCCTCCGGGCGGCGGAATGGGCGGAATGTACTAGCCCCCTGAACCACCGGATGGCACGGATTGCTTTGAAAATCCGTGCCATCCGTGCTTAACTCCCCCCGTGCAACGCGCTCTCGCTTCCCTCGCCATCATCACCGCCCTCTCCCTGGCCACCCTGTGGATCGGCCTCGGCCGCCTGCCGCTCGCCGGGGCGGACGAGCCGCGCTACGCCCGCATCGCCGAGGAGATGCACCTGGCGGGCCGCTGGGTCACTCCCACGCTCGAGGGAAAGCCCTGGCTCGAAAAACCCCCGCTCTACTACTGGATCAGCCGGGCGCCGTTCGCCCTGTTTGGCGGCGCGGAGACGGCCGCCCGGGTCGGCCCCGCCCTTGGCGCCTTCCTCGCCTCCCTGGCCGTGCTCTGGGCCGGGACCCGGATCTGGTCCCCCCTGGCCGGCTTGCTGGGCGCCGTCATCCTCGTCACGAGCCTCGGCATCGCCGGGTTCGGCCGCAGCGCCTCGACCGACATGCCCTTCACCTGCTGCCTCACCATTGCGCTCGCCGTCCTATCGGTCGCCCTGGAGCGGGACCTCGGCTGGAAGGTGCTCTCCGCCTGGGTCTTTCTCGGCCTGGCGGTCCTGGGTAAGGGACCGGTGGCCTTCATCCTGGCCGCGGGAACCGGTCTCCTCTTCTGGTACTTCAGTGGGCGGGAGGGGGTGCTCCGTCGCTGGCACGCCGGCCCCGGGATCGTGCTGGCGCTCGCCGTGGCCGTCCCCTGGTTCTGGCTCGCCTTCCGGGAAAACGGCTACGCCTTCATCGCCACCTTTTTCATCAACCATAATTTCGCCCGCTACGTCACCGACATCCACCACCACGCCCAGCCTTTTTACTATTACCTGCCGGTGCTTTTGGCCCTCTTCTTCCCCTGGAGCGGGTGGCTGGCGGCCCTCGCCGGCAAGGGGCCCGACATCCGGCGCATCGGCCGGTGGCGCGCGGCCACCCTCTTTACCGTCTGCTGGTTCCTCTTCCCGTTCCTCTTCTTCTCCCTGTCGGGATCGAAGCTCGCCGGCTACATCCTCCCTTCGCTGCCGCCCCTGGCGCTGCTCCTGGGCGCGCGCCTGGCCAGCTGGATCCGCGGGGGGACGGAGACGAAAGTACTGCGCGCCGCCGTGACGGTGCAGGCGATTTTGTCCCTCTGCCTCGCCCTGGCGGCGCCCATCATCTTCCACAAGGATTACGGCGGCCACGGGCTTGTGGGGCTCGCGATCTCCGTCGCCGTCCTGGTCCCGGCCGGCCTGGCCCTCTTCTACGGCTGGCGCAACCGCGCGCGGGCCGCCATCGGGGCGACGGCGCTCGGAGGCGCGGCGCTGGTGCTGACCGTCGTCATCTTCGCCTTCCCCCTCCTCGGCGATTACCACTCCACCCGCACAATCGCGGAGCAGGCGCTCGCCCTGCGCCGGGGGGAGGAACCGATCCTGACCTACCGCTTCTTTCACCACAGCCTGCACTACTACACGGGGTACCGGGTGAGCGGCGAGCCGAACGATCTCGCGGCGCTGCGGGAACAGTTCAAGGCGGGGCGCCCCTCGGCTTTGGCCGTTACAAAAGCGCAAGGGGCGCGGGAGATCGCGGATTCGGGTGACCTCGGCTCCGTCCACCTCCTTACCCAGGGGAATTTCCACCTGCTGCGGATTTTCCCCAGGAAATAACGCGCGTTGTACCGGCGGCCGAAATCGGTATAATTGTGGCTCCGGCAACCAAGCGGGATACAACTATGCTCAGGATCTACAATACGCTATCGAACACCGAAGAGGAGTTCCGCCCCATCGAAGAGGGGGTGGTGCGATTCTACGCCTGCGGCCCCACGGTGTACAACTACGCCCACATCGGCAACTTCCGCACCTTCGTCTTCCAGGACCTGCTGCGGCGCTACCTGCGCTACAGCGGCTACCAGGTGCTGCACGTCATGAACATCACCGACGTGGACGACAAGACCATCCAGAACGCGCGCGCCCAGGGAATGTCGCTCCGGGACTACACCACCCGCTACACCGAGGCTTTCCTCGAGGACAGCCGGACTCTCCGGATCGCCCCGCCCGACGTCATGCCCCGGGCGACCGACCATATCCCCGAAATGGTGGCCCTGATCCTCATCCTGGAAGAGAAGGGGTACACCTACCGCAAGGACGGGTCGGTCTACTTCAACATCGCCAGGTTCGACGGGTACGGGAAGCTGAGCAAGACCGATTTCAGCGGGGCCCAGGCGGGGGCGAGCGTCGACACCGACAAGTACGACAAGGCCAACGCCCGTGACTTCGTCCTCTGGAAGGCGCGGAAGGAGGGGGAGGACTTCTGGGAGACCGAACTCGGCCCCGGCCGGCCGGGCTGGCACATCGAGTGCTCGGCCATGAGCATGAAGTACCTGGGGGAGACGTTCGACATCCACTGCGGCGGGATCGACCTGGTCTTCCCCCACCATGAAAACGAGATCGCCCAAAGCGAGTGCGCCACAGGGCGCCCCTTCGCCCGCTACTGGGTCCACCCGGAATTCCTCATCGTGGAAGGGGAGAAGATGTCCAAGTCGCTGGGCAACTTCCTCACCCTGCGCGACCTGACCGCGCAAGGATACGCGCCGGAGGCGATCCGTTACCTGCTGCTGTCGGTCCACTACCGCAAGCAGCTCAATTTCACCATGGATGGCCTGCACCAGGCCGCCGCTGCGATCGACCGGCTGGAGGATTTCCTCCTGCGCGCCCGGGAGAAGGCGTCGGACGAAGCCCCCACCCCCGAGTTCAAAGCCGAGGCCGCCGCCGCCCGCGTCCGCTTCCGGGAGGCGATGGACAGCGACATCAATACCTCGGCCGCGCTCGCGGCCCTGTTCGATTTCGTGCGCGCGGCCAACCAGCGCGACAGCCGCGGGGCGCTGACCGGGGGGGACGCCCGGCTGGCCATCGCCTTCCTCGAGGAGGTCGACGGCGTCTTCAACATCCTGCGCGGCCGGCCGGAAATCCTGGACGAAGAGATCGCCCGGCAGATCGAGGCGCGCCAGGAGGCCCGCCGCCGGCGCGATTTCGCCGAGGCCGACCGCATCCGCGACCAGCTCCTGGCCGAGGGGATCCAGCTCGAGGACACCCGCGAAGGGGTCCGCTGGAAGCGCAGCGCGGGCGCGCCACCGGTGAAATAACCGGGGCCCGGCGCAAACAATCCCCCCATGACCGCGCCGCACCTTCTCCTGGGGCGGCGGGGGGAACGCCAGGCCTGCCGCTTCCTCGCGCGCTCGGGCTACGACATCCTGGCCCGCCGCCACCGCACCCGCTCGGGCGAAATCGACCTGGTCGCCTTCGAGGGGGACATCCTCGTGTTCGTGGAGGTGAAGACGCGCACCGGCAGGAGTTACGGCGAGCCGTGGGAGTACGTCGACTGGGAAAAGCGCCAGGCCCTGCGGCGCGCGGCCGAGGATTTTATCGCCCGCTTCGGCCTGGGCCGCTTCGACTACCGCTTCGACGTCGTCTCGGTCATCGGCCGGGAGATCCAGCTCTTCCGGGACGCCTTTTAATCCCCGCGCCCCCTCGCCCGCAGATTTTTTTAACTCGGGGCTGGATTTTCCCCGTTTTATGGTAGAATTTTATCCTGCCGCAAGAGAGCGGGAATAACTCAGTGGTAGAGTGCAACCTTGCCAAGGTTGAAGTCGCGGGTTCAAATCCCGTTTCCCGCTCCAAAATAATCCCAACCCAATTTTACGCAAACATTTACAAGCAAAACACCCGCCTTGGATCCCGCCTTCGTTGATTCGGGCCCAGGCAAGGATTACGTTTGTGATATAACCCGGCCGGAGGAATCCCATGGGCCGGCAAACCTCAAGGATGCGCGTGCACGAATGAGCTACCCCGTACGCGCGGTCGAAAAGGGGGAAATCACCCGGAGGGGGAAATCATCCTCCGCCTTGTCCCACCGGCACATCCACCGAACGTCCAAAGACCCCGGCCCTCGCTCCCTTTTGTGACGCACTGAAAATCTGGAAGGATGAAAAGGGCCTTTCGCGCACAGTCATCAAAAACCGTCGCGAAGGCAGAGATATTGATGGTCTACATAGCCCGTTTTCCCCAAAGCGCCTTTGTGCCGCCTATACACGGGTAACAGTCTTTGGGGACATGGTTGCGATAGAAGAAGCGACGGGCAATTCTCGACACGAAAACAAAACGTGAAGTTACTTCCTGAAATGTTGTCTTTCCAATTCTATCCGTACGTTCACTATTTCGAATCGAAAATGTTCATTCTATAAACAGAAAAGGCAGGGCCGATTGACCCTGCCTTTTCCACATCACGGCGTGAGCCATGATTTTCTAATTCAACAAAACTGGAACTTTATTTCTTAAGTTTTCTTCTGGCACCGGCCAAGCCAAGCATACCTAACCCCCCCCCAAGAAGCAGCAGGGTTGACGGCTCAGGCACAGGCTCAGGAAAAGTAGGAATGGCCTCGGAGGTGATGCTGCCATACAAAGTGGCTGTGTTAACCCGGTTCTCCCAAGTGTAGAACTTGTTGGAAAGAGTAGTGCCTCCGTCCTGAGAGAATCCAAACAAGTGGAAATAATACTCATTGACGCCATCAGAGAACCACCGGTTCACGAAGGGGTTCACGAGCGTAACAATGTCTCGTGAAGCCTCATCCCCAGGGTTGCCGGGGGTGTTTGGCGTCTCGTTATGCGAGAATTCGAATGTTGCCGTAACCGGGCCAAAGCCCGTGATGCCCAAATCGACAAGAAGATCTACACCCCTTATTCCGCTTCCTAGCGGAATAGTAAAGTTATTGTGGGTGAAATCGCCGAGGGCAAAAACTGATCCATCCAATTCAGGATCAAACGGTGTCACAGCTGAAAGAAATTCATAGCTGCTTCGATCCGGCCATGGATTGAACAAAGAGCGCGCCTCGCCCCAACTCACCACGCTCTTGCGTCCTGCCGGGGCCTGGTCGTTTTGAATCTGCACATTCTTTCCGCCAATAACATTTGCCCAATCGCCGTCAATACCGTAAATTGTTAACGGACCCGCGTTGGCCACGCCCAGGGAGACCAAAGCCATCCCCATGACCATCAAACTGAAAATTGAGAGCTTCCGCAAATTTTTCATAATTCATTCTCCTTAACTCATTGCCCGCCCTTTCTATAAGCAAAATGCATGCCACAGTTCAACATGAAACGCATTCCCGTATGCTACAGATTTATAATGACTTATGAATCATTGGCAAAAACAGCCTGAATCAGCGATGGATCATTTTGCCAAGGAGCCCGACACTTTTCATGCCATTTTTCATGATTTTTGACCATTGACATTAGGTAAAGCAAAGACTGCATTGACTTTGACGCGTATTCCGAGAAATGTAAAAATTTCCGACACTCAGGCGGGGGCGTGTGCCATAAAACAAAAATGTGGGTGGAATCGGGGACTTTCTTCTTTTTTACTGCCTTATCCCGTTGGAGAATCTCTGCCGGTACGCCGGGCGGCCGCCGGTGGCGACGAAACGTTTGTCTCAGCTTCCGGATAGACGTGTTTTGTATCAGCCGAGGCAGGGTTGGCGGGAGGGAACGTCGTAGGTGATATTTGATCCGATAGATCTTTTGAGGGGGGCCGCACTGGTTCCGCCTCCCATGTTTAGCCTGGCAAGGTACCATGTGATTTTGGCTCCTCGCCCCGCCGGAGATCCCACTTAAGGACTATAATTCCTCCGCCAATTTCCAGTGGGACAGGAAAAAATCTGCCGCCGTTTCCATCCGGGTGCCGATAGGCTCCCCTCCCTCCCTTCAAGCCTTCAAGCAGCCGATTCCCGTATCACAACTCCATGCCGCCGCACCCTGCCCGCCAACCACCATCCTATCACGGCCCCTGCAAAGGGGAGGAAACAGTCGGTCACGTCCGGGTAGCGACCGGCAATGAACCCCTGCCCGAGTTCGATCGCCACGGAAGCAATCAACAGCACCGTCCAGAACAGGAGTCCCCGTGCCCGGTTTAACCGGATGCGGGAAGCCAGGTAGCCCAGGGGCATGAAGACCAGGAGCGCATGAAAGACGTTGCTCAGGGCGCTGACGAAGTATGCCGACTGGTACAGCCGGAACGGAAGGAGCGCGGGGCGGAGGTACGATTCCCGCAAGACGAAGGGGCTCAGGGAGTCGACGGCGAAGGCGCCGAGGACGAAGAGCGCGTAACCCGCAAAGAACCTGCCGGGCCGGGGAGAAAGGGCGTACCAGCCGCGGGCGGCCACCCCGATACCGGCGCCGATCCAGGAAAAAGCGAGGGTGAGTGCGCTGGCCACCCGGGAAGCCACGATCAACTGGCTCATTTCGGTGACCGTGGCCCAAAGCACGACCAGGAGCAGGGAGAGCGGGTACGCCGCGCGCGCCCCAAGCCTGTGCAACAGGCCCGCCGCCAGGAAGCCGACCAGGGCGAATTGCGAGGCCAGGATGAATTCGTCCCGCAGCACCAGGCGCGGGTGGGCCAGTTGCCCGAAAAACATCCGCACGTTCCACCACACCGCCCCCACGTCGAGGGTGAAATTGAACGGCTCCAGGGCGTAGACCCAGCTGTAGATCATCATCAGCAGCAGGGGAAGCGCGCCGGGGACCCGGGCGAAGTCGCGCATGACCGGGTGATGGATCAGCCGCGACCAGGCGGGCGCCAGCCGCAAATAGAGGAGAAATCCGGCCAGGGTCCCCAGGGTGTTGAAGACCAGGTCGTTGACCGAAGACACGCGGTTGGAGGTCAGCAACTGCAGGGTCTCAACCAGCAGGCTGAGACCGAATCCCGTCGCGAGGGTGGGGCCCGGCCTGCGTCCGAAGCAGTGGGCCCCCAGGATTCCAATGGGAAGGAACAGGAGGATGTTCTGGACCATGTCGGGGATCGAGGCGATCCGTCCGCGGTGGAGGTCCCAGAAGGGGAGCCACCGGATGCTCTCGACGTTGCAAAGCAGCGCCGGTAAGGAATCCACGACGTGAAAGGGGACCAGGGTGCCGTAGATCACGAAGGCGATGTACGCGGCAAACAGGACTTTCATCTTCCCCATGCAACACTCGAAGAGCCGTACTGTACCCTGATTCGGGAGGTGAAGCGGGAAGCATGCCCGGGCGCGGGGGTGGGCTACGAGCCGCTCTTGACCATGACGGTCTTGACCGTCTCGAACACGATCAGGAGATCCAGGATCCAGGATATGTTCTTGATGTAGAAAAGATCGTACTGCAGCTTTTCGACCGTGTGTTCCAGGGTGTTCGCGTAGCCGTAGTTGATCTGCGCCCACCCGGTGATCCCGGGCTTGATCACGTGCCGCAGGGGGTAGTAGGGGATCTCTTCCGACAGCTGCTCGAC